>JAAEPE010000183.1 GCA_024222395.1 Myxococcales bacterium | reverse complement strand
GTCTTGCCGGGTGCTGGAGCCACGCGAGACGAAGATTTGTCGATGCCGAAAAGGCCTATCCGGTTGCAACCGAAATGACCGACATGATGCGGGACCTGTTCATGATCGACCGAGAATCGCCAGACTTTCGTTTTCTTCAGGGCGAGGCTCGTGATGCTGCGCTGGGCGAGATTCAAGATGCGCGCACCGATAAGTCTGCGCCCATCGTAGCGAAGATCGAGAAGTGGCTATTACAGCAACGCGCGTTGCCGAAGAGCACTCTTGGGACTGCGATCCATTATCTCTCCGAGAACATGCAGCACTTCCGAGTTTTTCTGGATGATCCTCGCGTACCTCTGACCAATAACCAGGCAGAGCGCTGCTTGCGCTCGCCGGTGATGTATGGATCATTGTGCTGCTCCTTGCGAAATGCCTGGAATTCTAAGAGTACGTCGATCGTTGGAGTTTCGCGACGGGCGCCCACGTCTGCGGCGCTCTTGCAATGCTCTGCGGAATTCCGGCCGTTCAAGGTCCGCGGCCACAATCTGCCATGGTGCGTCCTTGACGACTTGTCGCGCGGGCAGTACGCCCGATTCTACGAGCCGGCGAAGCAAGTAGCTTGAGACGCCGAGCTGCTTGGTAGCAGCCGTCATCGTCAGATATTGGCCGTCTTTGACGGCAGACTGATAGGCAGGCACATCGTGCTTGAGGCGGTAAGAGCCCACGCGCACCGCGTTCCAGGTATTTCCTTGGCCTGTCCTCAGCCCGAGGCGATTGAGCGTCGCTGCGATGTAGCCGTCGGTCCATTGGGTGGCCATTTCTCGAATAAGAGCACTCGCCTGCTCAGGGGCACGGTTTCTATGTTCACCCGTTTGTGGTTTGTGGTTTGCGGGTGCGCAGTTCTGAGTGATGCCCACCGTGCCAATGGACTAGAAATACGACCTCGCGTGTGTCCTCATCGACGTCCACGACGATCTCTTCAATGAGTGTGCGGATGAGACGTTGCTTAGTCTTCATGTCCGTCGTAGGCGCTCGCCACGCAGCTTCGAGAGCTTCTGAGAGAGAGAGCAACGTGTTGCGCGATACGGTGATCGGTGCTCGCTCTAGATCCGCTTCGATCTTCGCGTCACACGCCTGCAGTTCCTTGGTCGCTGCGTTACATCTTGTTTCGAGTTCTGCCGCAACAAGTCTGTTATCCGGATCCACCGATTGGTATCGGCGGGCCGCGATCTGGACGGCATACTGAGCTTGCTCTCTTTCAAGCTGTAGTGCTCGCTCTCGTTCGAGAGCCTGGTCGCTTGCATCGCTCTGTGCCACCAATGCAGCTTCTAACGAGAGTGGCTGCACTGCAAGCAAGACTTCGCGCGTGATAGCTTCGTCTGGGAGCCGTGCCGAGAATGTTGTGCATCGTGCAAGTCCGTGCATGGCGTGGCCGATATTGCAGTGGTAGCGCGGCAACGGTGTCTTTCGACCAGAATAGGTAACCGCCAACATGCGTCCGCATCGGCGACACCGAAGTAGTCCACTAAGCAGTGCTTGGCCGCCTCGACCCGATTTCGCGCTCCCAGACCGCTTTCCAAGTGCATTGCGCGCCAGGCGCTCCCGGTTGATCTCGAACTGCTCCCATGAGATGTAAGAACTATGATGATCATGAATGAGAACGTTCCAATCGCTCTGGTCATGTACGCGACCGTATCGCCTTCGCATCCGGCCGTTTTTCATCTCGGTTTGTGCTCGCGATTTTCCGTAGACATGGGCACCGGCATAGAACGGATTCTGCATGACCGTGATGACGTTTCGATATCCAGGATCACGCCACACAAATTCCCTTGTCGTTCTCCCGTCGGAAGAGCGGGGAAACAAAAGCCCTTCACTCCGCATATGTAGTAGAACTTGACGAGCACTGCCCAAACGATCGAAAAGACGAAAGACACTGTGAATTGCATCTTGCACCCTCTGGTCGGGATCCATTTCGAGTCCAGTGTCTTGCGGCCAGACAAAGCCAGTGGGAACCGGGATGCGAAGATCGCCACGTGCCGCCTTGGCTAAAGCTCCTTCTCTCAATCGTCGGCGCATGATCGTGAGTTCAAATTCACTGATGGTTCCTTTGAGACCGAGTAGAAGGCGATCATTGGGAATACTTGGGTCGTACACTCCATCAGGATCGATCACACGAGCATCGAAGAATCCACACAACTCGTGTAGTTGCTGCCAATCGGCCGTTTCGAGATAGACGAGATGCTTCAGAGCAAAACACGGCACCTACGGTGCCGTCACAGATTTGCGCTAGGAGTCCGCGAAAACCGGGGCGGTCGATTGCTCCAGAAGCGGAGCGCCCAAGGTCTTCGTCGATGACAACGACATCGCGAAACCCGTACTCACGGGCTAGGTCGGCAAGTGCATATTGCAGCCGCTTGCTTTCAAGATTGTTTTCAGCCTGCATGGTTGTCGATTGCCGAACATAGACGATGGCTCGACGATCAAGCAGTTGTGGTGTTAGCTCACTGCGCATTATTCGTTTCTCCCAGGGCTGCGCTCTGTGCCGCTTTGAGTAACAGTGTTGCTAACATTGTGATTGCCGCTTCCCGAACCTTCGGGTCGATCCTTTGAATTGCCACCATGTTTTGAAACAGTGGCAACTGCCTCGTTGACGTCCGATGGGTTGCCTCCGACTTCTTCTGGCTGTGTTGCATCATTCTTCTCCTGTTGGTTCTCGGCTTCGAGCAATATTTGATCAAAGCCGAGCGTACTCAGAAGTTCACGCAGCTGTACGAGTGCCTCCGCTGAGATCTGCGCTTGCCCAACCCGCATCTGCGCACAGCGGGCAGAGTCAAACATCCAAGCAGGGAGCACCTCGCACGTTCCATCGGGTGTCTGGCAGACATAAACCAGTTCTCCGCGACGGTGCTCGCGATACTGCACCGCAACTTCTTGCTCACAGAGTGGATGCCACGAGTATTTTGGCCATGCACGAAATTCGTGATGGGCAGAATGGACTATCGCCGGTTATCGGTCGCAAGAATCACAACGGATCGAAATCAGAGCGCGGGGCGGAAGTCGCGGCGATCTTCTACAGCCTTATCGGCACCTGCCGCATGCTGAAGATCGATTCAAGGAAATACCTCCGCGCCGCGGCGGAAGTAGCCCTCTCGACGCCCGGCGCGGTGCTGCTGCCTCACGATTTCCAGGCCGCCCAAGCGGACTGATCGCTCCGCGGGTGCTCGTTTTCGGGGGGGGCGTGGCACGGCTAGGTCTTACGATGATACTATCTATGATTAATGGCAACGGGGCTTGCTCGACCAGCGGCGGCAGCGGCGAGACGAGCGGCGTGGCACTACTCTTCTTGGTCTTGGGCTGGGCTCGCCGTCGAGGCAGCAACCAAGTGAAGGACTAAGACTTCTCCGCAGCTACGAGACTAGTGACAAAAAAAACCCAGAGCCAAAATGACCCTGGGCTTTGCTAGTTGTTTCGGATTCGAATCTAAAATCTAGAGAACGCGGACGTTCTCAGCGCGAGGGCCTTTAGGGCCTTCACCAATCTCAAACGAGACGCGCTGTCCCTCTTGGAGGTCATCGAAATGGCATCCTTCGCAAGCAGACATGTGAAAAAAAACGTCCTTGTCGTCGCCTGTAGCGATGAATCCAAATCCCTTGTCGGTTATTCGTTTGATAGTACCTTCACTCATCCTTATCTCTTTTCGTTGTCGCCGTTAGCGGCACCACCTTGGTGCCTGTGGCTTGTGCAAACTCTAGCACAGGCTCACGGCAGGATCCCCAGATGAATGTGAGGAATGATGTTTCTTTGCGATGACTCACAAGGTGTGCGCTGAAGTACGCAAAGCCCGGCTGCTATGCAACCAGGCTCTTATCCCGCGTGTCGACCGCAAACCAGCCATGTCCCGCAGGGGACATGGGACATGAAATCGAGGGCTAGATCCCGCGAGCAACACCCTCGCGGGATTGATCGTCGCGGATTCTACCAGCGATCGTCGTCGCGTCCGCCACCGCGTCCACCACGCTGGCTTCCCTTGCCGCGACCTTTGCCGCCGCGTCCGCCACTGGGCTTGCCGCCGCGTCCGCCGCCGCCATCGTAGCCACCGCCGCCGCCGCCGCCGCCATCGTAGCCGCCGCCGCCGCCGCCGTAGCCACCGCGTCCGCCGCCGCCGCCGCTGCTGCGACGAGGTTTGTCTTCAGCCTCGTTCACTCGAACTGCGCGACCGTCAAGGTCGGCCCCGTCCATCTCGGCGATTGCCTTCTGTGCATCGGCAGGGGCATCGAAAGTCACGAAACCAAAACCGCGCGAGCGGCCCGTATCACGGTCAAGAATGACCTTTGCATCAGTGACTGTGCCAAAGGCAGAAAAGGCTGCTGCCAGACTCTGGTCAGTTGTGTCCCAGCTCAAGCCGCCTACAAACAATTTACTCGACATTCTTCCTAATCCCTATTCTTGCGCTACAGCGCTAATCGCGACGTCCCGCCCAACAGCGAGAGATTGCTCCTTTTACCCCAAAACGCGAGGTTAGGATCGATTTCTATCCACTCGTCGCTCAGAAATGCTCTCGAAGGCCAGCCTCAGGATCTCCGATCGCCTCTAGGACGCTCCAGGTAAGTATGCCAGCACACGTTTCTAGGGGGGCACGATATCAACGGAGCCGCCCCCCACTCGGTGGGCAGACCGGCAAAGTGCCATATGCTGCCGTGGCATGGCCTTCGCGCAAGAACAACAGGAAGCGCTCTACCTCCTGCAGGGGATCGAGAACGGCACTTTGACAACCTCCACGGCCGCTCGGCGCATTGAGGAAGCAGATCCGGCGCTCGTATATTTCATCTTCACCTGGCTGCGCGCACGCTACGGAGCCGATCATCCTGCCGCAGAGGGGGTGATAGGCCGGCTCGTCGAGCTCACTGGTGGCTATGCATCTGTGAAAGCACAGATGCGCGAGGGCAAGGCCGATTCGATCGTCGCTTGGTTCGAAGAGGAGTATTCCTACCGTGACTTCGGAGCCAGCGCGTTCATCGAACTCATCGTCGAGAAACTCGAAGGCTAGGGAGCGGAGAAGGCGTGTTCGGGTTGTGGCGAGCGTGGAAGCGTTCGCGATTTGAGAAGCGCGACTTGCCGGCGCACTGGGTTGGCATTCTGGAGGAGAACGTTCCGTTTTTCGAAGCCTTTGACGTGAGGGACCGGGAGCGCTTTCTGTCGCGCCTGAAGGTCTTCGTGTGGCGACTGGTCTGGATCGAAGCCGGCGGCATGTCAATCGATGATGAAGTACGAGTCGTAATTGCTGCCGCGGCCGTGCGACTGGTGCTGCATCTCGATGAAGACATCTACGGGCGACTCTCAGAAGTTGTCGTATATCCGAGCCATTTTCATCATCCGGCCGAAGACTCAGTCGTCCTCGGAGAAGCGCATGCCTGGGGAACGGTTGTCCTGTCGTGGGATGCGGTGGTGCAGGGGCTCAAGAATCCACACGATGGCCACGATACGGCCACGCACGAGTTTGCTCACGTGCTTGACCGCAACAGCGGCGACTTCAATGGCACGCCAGAACTACGTGCGCGCGGCCACTACCGCCCCTGGGCACTGGTTCTCAGCGAGTGCTACGAGCGATTGCGGGCTGGGAAGAAGGGTGAGAGGCGCGTTCTGAGAGAATACGGGGCCACCAATGAGGCTGAGTTCTTTGCTGTGGCAACCGAGGCCTTCTTTGAGCGGCCGGAGCAGATGGCCGAGAGCACACCCGATCTCTACGCGGAACTGCGCCGCTTCTACGGTGTGGATCCGCAGGTCTAGGTCTCGACAAGGTTTCTTTCTGTGGCATTGCGTCCTAAAAGAGACTCATGATTCGCGAGCATCGTATCGACGCAGAGAAGCAGCAGCAGTTTGCCGGCATCGTCACCCTTAACTACGTCTACGAGATGGGTGGCTCCCTAGCTCAGGCACTCGTTGGCGCCGACACCTTGCTCGAGCCAACCTTGGCTTGGCTCGAAGGACGGGGACACTTGCAGCGCTCTGAGGAAAGCACATACATACTCTCGGATTCTGGCACAGCGGCCCTTGGCATCTATCGAGCCCAGTTTCGTGAGTTTCTGCGAACGTTCGATATCTATGCCTTTGTGGATCTCGATGAAGCGGTCTTCGCTTACGAGACCTTCTTCGAGTTTGAGAGTGAAGACGATTGGAATGCGTATATCGAGAAGGAAATATGGGCGGACCTTCGCATTGCCGTTGCCGAATTCAAGAAGATCGATCCTACGACTGTCGCCTTCTTGAGTTTCATTAATGAAGGCCTATTTAACGAGGAGGGGAGTTGGCAGAAAGATCTGCATGATGCAGAACTCTGGCAGGAAGTGCAGGAAGTCTGTAATTGCTCCGTCGCAACAGAGGATTTGGCCTACGAGGATCCGGTAGACGGACACGTTAAGGGAATCGAAGTCTTGGAGGACATCATTCGAGAAGGTGCCGAGATGAATCTCGAACTTAAGGCGTTGGAAGAAGAACTCTCCGCAGACGAACCCGTGGAAGAGGGGGAGCGAGACGACGACGAGGAAGAAATCGACGTTGATGAGTACTACACGCCTCACTTCGAGCCTGGATATGTTGCTCCGGTGTGGGTGACGAGCTGGTCGCTCTAGGGTTCGCGAAGCATAACTATCGCCACCTTGTAGTGGCGAAGAAGACTCGAAGTAGTTTGATCATGAGCGTGACCGTCGCTGGTATCTAGTGCGAGGTAGAGCTGCTACGGAAACCGAAGCTGGCGGACCCTCTCTACGCCTTCGTTGTCTGGATCCTCTGTCCTGAGTACCCCGTTGCTGTCGAGGGCTGTATTGAACGTCCTGCGCCCAGCCGCGCTAGTTGCCTCGTCCTCCTCGTCGTAGATCTCGTTGGCCACGGCAACGCCTCCGTGGTGCAACTCGGTCTTCCCGATTGCCCAACGCCGCAGAATATTCGGTAGATCGTGCTGTCGGAGCCACCGGTATCAAACCAAGTAACTTTGTAGTCGATGATCATGACCGGATTCGCCTTGTCCTGGGGCACCATTCCGAGCGCCTCTCAGGAGGCCGGTGCCTCTGGCATGCAAGAGAGTAACTCATCACCAAGGAACCACTGTACGCCAACCTTGATTCCAAATTCGCAGGTGCCTGGATTCTCGATTTCCCTATCGGGGCGTGCTCTTCGGATCACTGCTTGTGCGGCCTCAAAAGGGGCTCTGGGAACGTCGAGAAGTAATCCCTTCTTTGGGGCACAATCGCTATCCCAAATCTCGAAGTGAGTGCAGAGCTCTTTGTGCGACGCGAGCGGCCCCTTGAGCGGAGTCGCCGCGAAGATCGGGAGATCCGAATCGTTCGGGAGATTCGTCACCGGTGATGGAGCGGACGCAACAGGGGCGGGGTCGATGGATCCAATCGGCTCTTGCTGTAGCCTTGTGTCCTTGCCCTCTTTGCAAGCACTGAGCAGAGTGACCCCGGAGAAGAGAACAAGGATCGGCTGTTGCGGGGGCATGCAGGCATTGTCCGATACTGATCTCACCTTGTCGAATGGCTGCCAGGCTCGCCTCTTGCCGCGGCCTTGATGCCCCCTATTGTGCATCCCGAATACCTACGGCTTCTTCTTAGGCTTCAGCATGAGACTGGGATTTCTTGGGGCCAGCAGCGACATGGAACTGACCGTCATCAGTCTATGTTAGTTTCAACTCGTGAGGCGCGCACTGGGGTATCTTGTAGTGGTCTCTTGCATAGCTTGCGGTGGGCAGGTGAAGCCCGTGCCGATCACACCGACGCCCCTAGTCACTAGGTCGTCCCCAACCGGCCAGCCCGTGGAGATCTCCGAAAATGCCCAGTCCTCGCCCTCCGTGGCGGATCCTGTCGTCTCCGAGCCCAAGGGGCTCTATCCGGTGGCCGAAGCGATTGCGAGTGCGCTTGCCAGTCCTCTTGAGTTTGTAGGGATGGGGCCATGGCCGGGCACGATGCGTAGATTCTCGTGCGCCTACAAGAACGACCACATATTGGTAGTTGAGAACGTTTGTTTGTCCAGTCTGCCGGACGCGCTACGGGTTGTGATCATCTCACCCACGCGAGGCCGAGTGACGATTGCGGTCGAGGGCAAACCGGGATCCGGCGCGATCGAATCACTGCGGCGTGAGAACTACAGGAACTTCACTGTTGCCACAGAACTCCCGATTCCGGCCGAGTGACCCTGGAAACGGCGTATGACAAACTGCAGAACGAAGCCGAGTTGCCGCGCCCTGCCCAATGTAAGACCCATTTCAAAATGACTCCGTCCTGTTACGACAGTCTCGACTCCAAAGAAGAAGAATATGGCGCGCAGACGCAGGGCTTTATCACCAACCCGCCCGACACCAGGTACGAGTTCCTCTCTCGTCTCGCGAAAGGTAACAAGAGCGCTCGGAGTCGGATGCCGGCGCGCGCCGACAAGAACATACCGGAGATGGCAGCGGTCTTTGCGCACGCACGCGGTCTCAAATTCGCAGACGAACGTATTCGAACTCGCGGGATCGAAGCCTCCTTCGTTCCTGTGCTTCCTCTCGACAATCGCCACTTCATCATTGCTGGCACGAGACGCATGAAGCCCGAGGAACGGGGCTACAAGAAGGACACTGTCGTTGCAGTGGTCTTTCGTGTGGACGACAAAGGCGACCCAGTCTGGTCTACGGTGCTTCCACCCAAGGGCACCCAAGGGGCACCCGCCAGTCAGAAACGCCTCGCATCGTCGGGACGCCGGATGGAGGATGCGCGCTTCTATCGCTAGTGAGACGCGGGGAGGGGCGCCCCGTCGCAACTCGAGTCACCAAGCTTGATGCGTCGGGCAAGGTGACGTGGATTTGGACGAGCAAGCCAGGCTATCGTGCCAAATCCGGCGGGGTTGTGACTGAGGGGGAGTCGAAGGGAGAGTTCTTACTCAAAGGTGGCCACAGTCGGCCAGGCAATGCCCTCGGTGCCATCTCGAAGGGCTGGTGGGCAAACCTAAGCACTCGCGGGCGCCTGCTGAGCCAAGAGGTTAGATTTCTTGTGAACTACTAGGCAACCCGTTGGAAGCTCCATAGGGCCATCTCGTCGCCACTAGCGAGGCTACAAGTAGGCTGCGGATCGTGGATTCCTTGCATATGGAGCGAACGTTCGCCACTAAGCCTTCGCATTCATATCGAGTGGGAAGAGCTGGACATTGGCCGCGACGACGCGCTGCTCAGGGCTTGATGCGGCAATGAGTGCACGCATCGAGCGATAGTAGCTCCTGTGCATTTCCTGCAAGCGCTCGTAGTCTACCTGGGATACCGAGAATACGTTGAAGGAGAATAGACCGGGGCGCTCGTCACGTATGTAGTCGAGACCAACGCGCGCCCACCATTCTCGAAGTTTCCGGCCGGCGCTGGGGTCAGCTCGGGTATCGATCGATTGAATGCGAACGACCCTCAGTCGTTTTCCGCTGGGCCGAACTTGGCCACTTGCCCTTAGCAGGTCCATACACTCGTCTTCAACCTCGATAGGTAGGCCGAGCCGGGCCGCGATCCAGCCGGGCTCGTGCCTCTTGAGCGCTAGGTAATCTTCTGTCTGTAGCGCCAAGAGAACCGCTGGGGCCCAAGGGATGCGTGCTACCAAGTCCTTTGCTGCTTGTAGCTCTCTCCACGGCTCCTCGAGAATGGGTAGCGTGTCGATGTCCACGAGCAGGGCTACGAAGTCGAGCAGGCGCTGTGAAGTCGCATCGATCATGCGCAAGAAGTCGGGCAGTCTCGGTGCAGCATCTCCCTTGAGCCATCGAGCTACAGCGTAGCGGCTGCGCTCGGTGCGGCTCGAGAGTTCCTGAATCGGGGTGTCGCCTCTAAGGTCTTCGAGAAGTCGCGCTACGCTCTGTGAATCGCTCAGGTCTGCGTTGACTAGCCATTTGGGGACATCGCCATAGAACCGCTCCACGGCGTCATGGGCATCAATCCCAACTCTCGATGCGGCCCAGAAAAACACTGAGGCCTTGGGCCAATTGCGCCCGGACTCCCAGAGGTAGGCCACGTTGCTCTTGTATTTGAGACGGCGGCTGAAGCCAACCTGAGACCTTTGTCCCCTGAGTGAACGCAGGATCTGAGCCGCTAAGACTTCGAAATCTAACGAATCCATATTGCGACTATAAGAGAAATGCACGTGCGATGGCAATCCTCGCCCACGCTATGTTCAAAACGCTATTGCATACGAGTAGGGGCTCAGGCACTCTGAATGGGCAAGGAACGAGCAGCCATGAGACGCACCTCCCCCACACTCGCCGCACCACTACTCTTAGTAGCCACCTCTATCTGGCTACCGGCCTGTGCCCCCAATGACGGTGGGCAAGTTGGGGAAGAGACGGTCGTCTGCCAGGCGGTCGAGAGTGCGGAACTCGATCCTTCGGAGGAGTCCCCACTCGGATTTGCAGCCGAGCAGGTGCTCACGAGGGTTATTGGACAGCATCTTGTGCCACTTCGCTGGTCCAACGGGGAAAGTACTGAGCTCACCGCAGAGTTCACTCTGGTTGGCTCATTGAAGTTTCACGACCGGGAATGGATCGATACGAGTACCGGTGATGCTGCAGAGCCCACTCTTGAAATTGAGCGCGGTGACTGCCTGGACATCATAGAAGTTGAGATGCAAATGAACGCCGCAACGGACGACGGACGCTTGGCCGAGTCGTGGTCAGTTCTTGTGCAAACCACCTCGGCAGACTCTACGAGTATCTCTCACGCGATTGACGGCCTAGACGGCACTCTAGATATTGCCAGCTTCGCGCCAGAGGCACCGTACGATGCACTTACGGCGTATCTTGAGGCACGCTTTGAATCGGACGGTCTCGTCGGCAGTGTTTCTGGACAGTCAGAGAGTTCCGACGGCGAAGTTGCTTCGGCAACGAGTTTTGATATCGCATCATTTGGTTCCAGTTCCGGCGACTAGAGCTACATCTACTAGCGTCGCGAAAATTGCCTAGGCCCTTGCTGTGCGCACGCCTGTTGCACAACGCTACCAGTGCGACCTGAGTTTGTACCTACTCTCTTAACCCCTATGCCGCGCTCGGAGGCGCACCAATATGAGTAAATCCCTACTGCCTTCTTCCATCATCCTAGCTTCTTCCCTTTTCATGGCCTGTGCCGACGATGCAACAGACGGAGAGACGTACGCCGGCTCTATCATACAAGAGAGTGAGGGCACCCTTGCAGATGCAACTCTCTGTACGATCGACGTTCCTTGCGCCGATGGGCTCGACTGTTTGTGGATCGATGCGCTCGGCATCGAGAGTGCCATCTGCATTGACGCTGGCACCGCGTGTGACGTGCTCGATTGTGGCGATGGTGAATGTCTCATTCTCGAGTCCTACCCAGGGCAAATGATGTGTACTGGCGGTGATGCAGGTGGAGATGTAAGCGGAGACCCAGGCAATGATTGCTCTGTGAGTAGCGATGGCACAGGCAGCTGCGACGACAGCACCGATGATGAGTCCGAGGGCGAGGAGTCCGGCGGTCTCGGCGCAGCCTAGACCGCCGAGCGTAAACAATGATCGGCCTGATGGTCCTGCTTTCCCGATTGCAGCGTTGCTCATTTCGTCATTTGCCCCGGCAAGATCCTCATTCGCGCCTTGCACTCGAAAGATCAGAACTCACCATCCTCGGTCATTCTTTACGCTCAACGGTCTATGCACAGCAGACCATTGCAGGGCGGGGCTTGCATAGACGTATAATCCGGCTATACGCGCCATCGCACCTCTCTTCTTGATTGTGCCCTGTGCCTCGAGCGCTCCTTCGTAGTCTCTGCAAGAAGAACAAGTAGCTGCTACCCCGGTGACAGCAAAGCTACTGCCCCTGGCCGAGGCGGGCGAGGTCAAGACTGCTTCATTTCGCTCCGAGGCTCTTGGAGTTGAGAAGAGCTACCTGGTCTATCTTCCCGCCGGCTACGAACAAGGCGAGGTCCGCTACCCCGTTGTCTACATGTTGCACGGTATCGGCGGCGACGAGGATGATTGGTCGAAGATGAATCTGATCGATGCGCCCGATGAGCTGTCGCTGCCCGCCATCATCATCATGATTGATGGCGAAGATAGCTTCTACGCCAATAGCGCTACGCTCGCGGGTTATGATGTGTGTCTCAAAGTACCTCGGCCGTTCGGACATACCCCGTCTCCTGAGACATACTGCGTGAGGAGTGCGGACTACGAGACGTATGTTGCGAGCGATATGGGGGCGCACGTCGACTCGACGTATCGAACAATAGCCAAGCGCGAAGCACGGGCGATTGGTGGTCTTCCAATGGGAGGGTTTGGTGCCCTCATGATCGTGATGCGGCACAAGGACACATTCTCGTCAGCCGCCAGTCACTAAGGTCTCGCAGCCCTCTTGTACAAAGGGCCTGTTCCCTACGAGGTCGGCAAAACTGCTCTCTTCAAGGACCCGAAGGTGATCGCCAAGAGGTTCGGTCGAATTGGAGTTCTTCCTACTATCCACATTTTGCGACGATGTCTCCAAGTGGCAATTTCACGATCCCGCCGTTCTCGCCCAAACTCTCGAGGATGGCGAACTGGTACTGTACTTCGATTGCGGCACCGAAGACGGATACCAGTTGCAACACGGTGCGTCCTACCTGCACGAGGTCTTGGAGGCGTGTGGGGTAGCTCACGACTTTGCACTCATGCCAGGCACGCACTCGGTTGCTTTCTGGGCACAGAGGATCGAGGACAGCCTGCGCTTTCACATGGGGCACTTCGCGGCCCTAGGGGCCCAAGAACACTAGTCGGGCCGACTGTGCCGCCATTGGCTGATTGACGATCCCGTATGTAGCTTCACTCACGGTCTTGGGCACAACTCTGGTATCAGGAGAGAACGACTGCGATGCGGTATTGGCAGGCCAGGCCTCGTGCGACTAGCATATCACCATGCGCCTAGCCTATTCCCAATCGACATTTCCCTTTGCTCGTCACGTTCTGATGGGGCTTCTCTTCACAGGGCTCGCCGCGACATCTGCCTGTGACGCAGATTCTGGATTACCAGGGGAGTGTCCACACGACTTCTCAGTCATCGTTGATTCCAATTTTGGACAAGCTGACCTCGATGCTTTGCTCGAAGTGTCTGCCAAGTTCAGTGTCACTTCTCTCGCCGTTGAGAACGATATGAACAGCGCGTGCAACGCCATCGCTGGGGACCTCGGTGGGGAAACCTCTGATGATACCGCGATTGCGTGCGCCAATGCCGCAGCTGCGATCGACAGCGTCTTGGCCGCAGAGGCTTCTGTCACTCTAAGCGTCGAATTTGTTCCTGCGGTCTGCAGCGCGAGTCTTGATGCGATGGTTTCGTGCGCAGGCGAGTGCGATGCGGATTTCGATGCCACAGTGACGCCACCGACCTGCGAGGGCGGCGAACTCTCCGGCGGGTGCTCCGGCAGCTGCTCCGGTAGCTGTTCTGTGGAGGCTAGCGCTGAGTGCACCGGATCTTGCGATGCATCGTGCAGCGGAACGTGCACCGGTTCTGTTTCAGCAACGTGCAGCGGAACGTGCACCGGGCAATGTAGCGGCACCTGCACTGCGACGGACTCCGCTGGCAACTGTGTTGGTGAGTGCACGGGCACCTGTACCGGTAAGTGTTCGGGCAGCATAGAAGGCAGCTGCTCTGGGAGCTGCGAAGGCAGTTGCTCTGGTTCGTGCCGCGCAGAGATTTCAGGGAGCTGCGAAGGCAGCTGCTCTGGGAGTTGTGATGTTGAATTTGTAGAACCAACCTGCGAGGGCGGATCTGCCTCAGTGGAGGCGAGCGCAGACTGCAAGGCAGCTTGCGAGTCCGATGTCGCGCTCGATGTGGAATGTAGCGAGCCCACCGTCATCGTGAGCTTCGACGGAGCATTTTCGAGTGACCTGGAAGCTCTGGCTGCGACGCTGCAGACCAACTACGGGACAATTCTCGCTGCAGCTGCCCAGCTTGCCATCGTAGCCGAAGCTGCTACCGAGCTTCCCGGGCGGCTCAGCGAAGTCGCTGGCGCTGCCGCCGACATTGGCCTGGAAGCCGCCGACTGCCTTCGCCTCGCAGTAGAAGCACAAATCGCCGCTGCTGCGAGCATCCAGGTCTCAGTGGAAGCCTCAGTCGAAGTGAGTGGATCGGTGAGCGCCGGTACGAACTAGCCGGAGTACATCAGCCCGAAGAGATTTGGCTTTGGGGCCCAGTGCTAGTGATGAACTTTGTTCTCCGCTGCCTGGGCCTCTTCCTTTTTGACGTTCGCTTCGCCCTTCTGCTGAGCCTTGCGCTCGGTGCTTCGCTGCTTGCGCTGACCGTTGAGGAGGCGATAGAGGCTGCGGGCGGTCAGCCCACCCAGCGCGTAGGCACAGACGATAGGAACCGCAAGACTCATTTTCCAGCCCCAGATCAAGAACTGCAGCTCGGTGGTGTGCAGGTTCTGAGCGACAAGGACCAAGAGTCCAAGGACGACGACCAGAGAGAAGAAGGAGGCGAGCTTTCTCATATTCTTGGCCTAGTGTACTGCGCCGACCGCAGACTTGCCGGTCGGCGTTCCTTTTTGCTGAAACTTACCTTGGTACCCGGTGTCTGCAATTTGGGAATACCCGCGCTGAGTGCATCGTATTGATCAAAATGGCATTCGCGGGAAGCACTAGATGACATATGAAAGGCAGGGGATAGGGCGACGCTGGCAATTGGGCCTGCCCCTCCCGCTCGTCCTGCTACTCGCCATGCTTGGCACCCCTTCAAATTTGGCGGCTAAGCCTGCGGAAGTGCCACCTGTGAGGAGTGAGAGGATGGATGCTCTGTCGAGCGAGGTCTTGGTTTGCGAGGGAGGCTGGCGTTTTCCGCTCTACGAGACTCGGCGAGAACTGGGCCCAGCGCGTCTCGCACGCTTGCTCGAGATCCAACAGGACATCGTGATTTCGGAGCGAGCCTACGAGGTCTGTCGCCGAGCCTCGGCTGCGGGCCCGATGCCAAACTTCATCGAAGGTGCCTGTCAGGGGCTTCTGTCCGCGTCCCAGGGAACTTCCCGGGTTTCAGAGAACCTATTTGGCTCGGATGCTCGCAGCGCCAATTGCTTGGATGCCGGCCCACGGGAGAGTGGGCAGTGCGAGCAGACCCGCGAACAGCTCACGACCCTTCGCCGCTACCAACGGATAGGCGTCGAACGCGCCGAGCTGGTGGCGAGTCACGAAGTCTGTGCAAGCGACGATCGGACAACCAATCGTCACCTACGCGAGCGTTGCCTTGAGCTTGAAGGCCGCATCAGGGCCGAGGCCGGCGAGGCCGGCGGGTTGTTAGGGCGCTTTGGGCTCTCGGCTCCCATTCCCGAAGCGATCGCGCAGTCCGTCGAGGGCGTACGGCTGGCAACCGACGGGCACTTTCTCAATCTGGTGCCAGAAGACTCCCTAGGAGTGCAAGAGCAGGTCTGTGAGCGGAGTCCTGGGCTGCCTACAGATGATCCTTGGGGGCGGCGCTGGGAGCATATTCGACACAGCCTCTGCGCAGAACACTCGGTGGCTATGCAGAATGCGGAGACCTGCCGCAACGCTGATATCTACATTGACGAGCGCGGGCAAATGCACGTGCGCCAGTCCTTGGCTGCCCGCAGTCATCGCCGGGATGCGACGCTTTGCATCGATGTCTCCGACTTCGATGGTGACCATCCGCTGATGATGACCCTGGGCCTCTCGCCAGCAACGAGCGTTCCAGAGAGGGTGTGGCCTGGCGAGACCGTCTCGGTTGGGCATTGGATTGACGAGCGGGTGCGTTCGCAAGACGTGCTCCAACTAAGCATCTTCGGCAAGGCTCGCGGCGTCTCTCTCAAGGAGGTGTTGCGAGTGAATGGGGTGGACTCGACAGGGCGTGAGGTTGGGCCCGCAAACGCCGAAGCGTGTCGTATCGCCCGCTCTTGGGTGCCTGTTGTCGATCACGAGTTCCCGGTTGGGCCAATGACGGGCCAGGCCGTCATACCGGTGGACTTTGGGCGGGGGCGCGATGGCAGCACCGCAAAGGTTGAGGAAGGCGACCATCTAGTGGTTTGGGTTCGGAATATCGAACCCTCGGGGGCAGTGCAGGTGGAATACGCTGACGGGCAGAGCGTGAGCTACGAGCCACCACCGCTGCTTGGCAAGACAGACGATGAGCCGGGCAACGTGCAGAGAATCGGCCAGCACATTCGCGGCGTAGGAGCATCTGTGGGGGAACCGCTCCTGCCACGGAGAGCGCGTTACCACGGTTCGCGGGTTTTGAGGCTTGGCTCGCCCGCGGGCGGGAGCGAGTACAAGATTCGCATCTGCATTCACACTCGAGTTGGGCAGAGGGCGCAGCTTGAGCAGGCCGTCGGCTGCTCCACCGGAAACGCGATCGTCAATGAGAGGCTCTACGTGCATGGCTTCTCGCGAATGGGAGTTCAGCTGCACGTAGGATATTCGTTCTTTCGAACGCCTGGCTTGACGGCTCGGCGCACTGCCGCTGCCCAAGCCGCAGGAGACGACCTTTTCGAAATCGTGGAAGAGAGCGATGGAAGCGCGAGTCAAGACATCGCGATGCTGCTCGCTGTCTATCCCTTTGGACGAGACCCATACGATTTTAGTCACCGGCCTTGGACTTCTTCTTACTGGCGCCACGCTTCGCTTCTCTGTGGCTTCTCTGTCAAGAAGACGAGTTTCTGGGAAGACCTCTACCTCGGCGGCTCTCTACCGCTAGCCAATGGTGTCTCGACAACTGTGCTGGCCCACTTCTCGCGCCGTGAAATGCCCACACAAACCAGCCGTGGCCAGTTCTTGCGCATTCCCGGAGGTGGCGACTCTCTCAATATCGCGGACTACGTGCCCACAAAGAGCACTCTCTCGGTGGGCGTTGGTGTCGGCATATCCTTCGACCTCAACCTCTTTCAGAAGGCGTTCTCTGGCGTTTGGGCGCGAATCTCGGAGCCGCAATCTCAATTCTATAGCACTGGCCGAAGGCCATAGGGGAAACTCGGATGCGCACACTATTCAACATGCTTCTCGCAGCTGTTGCCCTGCTCCTTGCTTCTTCCTGCGTACTCGGAGACGAAGGCATCGAGCAGTCGCCATATGAACACGCGTTCTTTGGCGAGGTCACGACCTCCGGTGTGGCCGATGGGCTCACGCCAGTCTCGGTGACGGTCTATGGCGATGAGGGAGTTACTCTTACGTTACAAGTTGTCGCTGCCGAGTTTGTCGCTGGCGTCTCCGAAGTACCTAGGAGCGAAAAGACAGTGCAGCTAGTCGACGTTGATGAGCGAGGTTTCGGTTTCGCCGAGGTCGAACTGGTGTCCTCGAATCCAGGGTTGGCAACTATCTCGTTCAAACTCGCGCCCGTGGCGGTTTCGTTGGAGGTCGAGTTCGAGGCGGTTGGAACCCGAGTTGATGTGCCTGTTCCCCTCGAATTGCGGCCAGGATCGGTCGCTCACGAAGTTTGCATCTACGCCAATACTCGGTATGGAACGCTTCGAGTGCAGAGCGATCGAGGGAGCCTCATTCCAGAGAATAGCCCCCTCGATAGCACGGAAGCACAGTTGCGCTGTGCAACCGACGAAGAAGGGTGGCCTGGAGTCGCGCTCTTTGAATGGACGAGCGCCGAAGCGATTGCGCAGTTCGAGGTACGCCACACGGGCGTGGGGGATGAAGGACAGGTCGTCCAGTCAACGCAGGTGCGAGGAGTCGCCTTTCCCGGCTACGACGCGATCTTGTTGAGGGCTGAGCGAAACGATTCATGGGCGCAAATGCATGTCCGACTGTCCTATCGCGAAACGCCAGAGTTCATTAACGCGGCCGCGGCTACGGTTGCTCTGGACGGGCTGCGCTCGATTCCATCGGGACTCAGCCTCGTTGGCTCTTCTTCGGGGGACGAGTCAGCAGTGCCGCAAACCGACTCGGAAGGCGGGGTGGTTCTCTATTTTGAGATCGCGTCGGCACTGGAGTCGCTCTCTGTCTTTGCCACACCGGATGGTGGTGGCACGCTCTTCTTGGGTGAGCTTCCCGCTTCGCCAGAAGCCGAGTAGCAGGGCACGCCTCAGCACGCTTCTCGCCGACGTATCTCCTACCGCCGACATCGCCTCGTCGCACAAGGCAGCTTGCAGGGGATCGTTTGGGTACATCTTCGCTAGCTTTCCGAGGTAGCGATTGATGCCATTGCACTGCGCAATGACCTGTCCATCAACCTCGAGGATCGGAATGGCACCGAATGGGTAGCTCTCCTTGTGAGACATAAACTCCTGAAAGGAAGAACGAATATTCTCGACCTCGATGTCTCCGAGATCGAAAAGGAGACGGGCGACCTGGCCGCGGCTGCCCTTCATATTGAGGTAGGCATGGCTTGAGTCTATCGGCAGAGCCTTCAGATTCACACTCGGAGGTCGATCCATGTCTCGATGATATCGATCGCGGAGCTAGAGGAACGTTGGGCAGCGCTATGCTCTCGGCCTCGAGATCTCGGGCGTGTCGTACACATCAATGCTCGGCATCCGGCTGGTGCCCGCAGACGTCTCTCCGAGGCGCGGGTCTTGCGCGAGACGGGCATCATTTCTGATTCCTGGAACCGACTTTCTGAATCCCAAAGACGAATCAGTAGACAAGTTTCGATCTCGGACGTTGCCGTGGCTGGACTCATCGCTGATGGCAAACCGATTGAGCTTGCTGGCGACAACCTATTTGTCGACCTTGATCTGAGTGCCCTACATCTACCTCCTGGGTCGCTTCTTCGAGTTGGCTCTCTGATTCTGGTGGTGAGCAAAGATACGTATCTTGGAGGCCAAGAATTTGGCAAGTGCTTTGGCGAGGATGCGTTGCGCTGGGTAAACGACAAAGCGCATCGTCATAGACGCCTACGCGGCGTGCTCTGTGAGGTCATCGGCCCGGGCCTCGTCTGCGAGGGCGATAGCGTGCAACGAATCGACGGCCACGAAACTCTCTATCCGAACGGCCGACCGTGGCTCGTCATTCGCGGTGAGCGAGTTGTGTTTCGCGGTGAGAATGGGCGCATGGAAGCGGAAGGCTACGTGGTTGACGGCGAGCAACATGGCTTGTGGCGCTACTATCGAAGTACCGGCGTTGTGCACCTAGAAGGGCAGTATCGCTTTGGCAATCGCGAAGGGCGCTGGCTCGGATACTGGGCATCAGGCGAGCGCGCTTGGCTCATGCGCTACGAGGCTGGTATGCGTATTTCAGGCGAGTTTTATGCGCCATCCGAGGAGTGTGATCGTCTGTTGGCAGAAGCCGAGGCAATAGAGTGCTTGGCCTTTGATTCATATGAGGCCACCTTCCAGGTAGCGGGACCAACCGCATTGGTCGCGCGAGCCAAGTATTTTGGAACCACAAATCAACTCGCCAGTCTCGAAATCATCGATGCAGATGGCGACATCTTCGGGACTCGTCACTGGTGCCACAGTGGGGATGAGTTGCGTACAGACGAAGGGGTGCGGAGCGACGGCGAGTGGCGTATCGAGACGAGTTACCATGCTTCGGGCAATCGAAAGTCACAAGAGCGTCGCCGCAATGGCAAACTAGATGGGGAGTCCTCCTATTGGGACGAGGAGGGGAAGATGACACACTTGGATGTGTACGAGGAAGGCGTTCTCAAAGTGACTCGATCCTATGTCCGAGGCGCGCTGAGCAGCATGTCACTTCACTTACCCGATGGTTCGGTTCGCGTATCTGAGATTCGCCGGGCGTCGTAGCGCTAGCGAGCGCTACCTGCTGCTGTAATCATATCGGCGACGTACAGGCACGCTGTCTCCAGTGTTGTCTTTGCATCCTCTGGGATCCCGAGAGGCGGCGCTACCTCGACCAGATCTGCCCCAACCAGGGGAAAGCGCTCAGCCAAGCGAAGGGTTAGTTCGCTCACCTGCTCGGGGCGCAGGCCCCTGTCTTCTGGCGTGCCCGTGGCAGTAGCAAATTCGCGATCAGTGCCGTCGATGTCGTTGCTGATGTAGAGGCAGTCGACCCCGCGCTCCTCGAATCGTTCGGAGATCTCATTCACGATGTCGGTGATGGGGCGAACCAGGTATTCTTCTGGCCAATACTGGCGAACGCCGAGCGTCGACTCCCAGTGACCGCGGCTCTTGCCACTGGCACGAATACCAACTTGCACAAGTCGACCGTCTCTCCCTAGCAGTTCGTTGGCGTGATACGCCCAGGTTGCGAAGCAGTAGCGCACGCCTAGCCTCTCTGCGAGCAAGTCTGTGTGCGCGTCGAAGTGAAGCAGCCCGACCTTGAGACCGCGGGCAACAGTGGAGGCATGTGCCACGGCAAATGCTGGCCAGCCGACGCTGTGGTCGCCGCCGATAACGATTGGCACGATATCGGGGCGGAGTTTACGCAAGAGCTCCAAGGCCAAGTAGCACTGGTCGAGGGGAGTAACGGGCAAGTCGGAGGCAGCGTCGCCGTAGAGGGCAGCGCGAGTACTCCTAAGCTGAGCTTCTGAAACCATCTCTTCGCTCAGAAGATGAGGGACGACGCGAACGTCGCCGGCATCGACTACGTTGGCGCCGTGGGCGACGTGCTCGGGGATGTCCAGGAGTGCACGGCGAATACCCGCAGGTCCTTGGCTGGCTCCGCGAACAAAGCCTGCTCCTGTGTCTGATGGTACACCGAGCAGCACGATAGACGACTCCGAGATCTTCTCAATGGATCGGTGCCAGCAGGTGCCGATGCCCTGCACAGAAGCCGCTCCGTAGATCGCACGTTGCAGCTCTTGAGTCTCTTCCAAACCAGTGGAAACCAGGTGCACTCCCCCGCCAGCGGGCGCCAATATCGTCTCCAGGGTCTTGTGGATTGCTCGTTTGTCGGACACGCCAATACGATATCACCCCAGCTTGCGCAGCCGGTGGTAGGCAAGTTGGTGATCGGGAGTGACGAGCTTTCGGAACGCCAAGAGACCGACGAGTAGGGCACCAAGGCTCGTTGCCCCTGCAATCATGAACATGACCACAATTTGGTAGCGCACTGCATCTTCGGGAGGTGCGCCGGCCAGGATTTGTCCTGTCATCATACCGGGTAGGCTTACGATGCCAACAACGCTCATGGAGTTCATGATGGGAATCATGCCGGTTCGCACAGCATCCCCAACAAAGGGGCGGCATGCCTCCCAGCGAGTCGCTCCTAAGGCTAGCCAACCCTCAACTACGTCGCGTTTCTCGTCTAGGTCAGACATCACCCGATCGAGGCAAAGAGAAAGGCCTGTTAGGGTATTTCCCAGCACCATTCCCAAGAGGGGAATGGCATAACGAGGCTCATACCACGGGCGAATCTGCACAACGAGGGTGAGCACGATAGCGGCAGTGAGCACGCTGCTTAGCGTTACGGCTATGAGCCCACTTGACCAGATACCTGCGAAGCGCCGTTCGGTGCGGCGTACTGCGGCGATGCCGGCGTTTATGATCATGCTCGCCAGCACCGCCCCGACCATGTAGCCGTTTCGCTGCTCGAAGATCCACCCTAGTACCAAGCCGAGCAGCCCAAGTTGCACAATCGTGCGAACCGCCGCGATCCAGAGCTTCGATTCGACTCGCAGTCGCATGGCGAAGGAGACGAGTCCGGCGAGCACGACAAGACCGGCCGCTACGAGTAGCCCCTGATTGCCTATTTCTACAGCATTCACTGCGCGGCCTCCTCGATGGTTCTGCCACCATCGATGTGCATACGTCGATTCCCCTTCGTGCCCCATACGCCGGCACCGTGGGTAACTGCGATGCCTGCTCTTCCCCCCTCGTCAAACCAGCGTTCGAGAGTCGCGACCATGCACGCCTCGGTCTCGGCATCGAGAGCGCTCGTTGCCTCATCCAAGAGCAGTACCGTGGGGGCTTGCAAGAGCGCCCGAAGCAAGGAAAGACGCCGCGCTTCACCGCCGGAGACCTGAGGTAAAGGTCGACTAAGAATTGTACTGGTGAGCCCTAGCTCATCTAGCAGGTGCTTGACCTCGTCAGCGTCGTAGCTCGCTCTACCCGATGCAAAGGTGTGTACGTGTCGGAACGACTCTTCGACGCTCATGGAGAATTGCGGCGGCGATTGGGCGAGGTAGACCACGTTTCGCCGGTAGGGAGGAACCGAATCTCCGCATATGGGCGTTCCGCGAAATATGATAGAGCCTGTTGCTCTGGCGTCGAGCAAGGCCAGGCATCGCAGCAGGGTGCTCTTGCCCGATCCCGAACTCCCCGTCAGCGTGATTCTGTCGCCCTCAGCCAGCGAAAGGTCGACGGGGCCCAGCAGAGGTGAACTCTCACCTTGTAGCGGTATCCGCAAATCGCTGGCCTGCAACAGCATGGTAGTTCTCGGCACATTTGAGGGATGTGCCCGGCTGCAACACTAACACCGCGGTCGTCATGGTCTCTGCTATTGCGCAAGGGAAAGTTGCTGCGTCCTAGCGTTATGCGAACCCACTGGTGGGTTTCGCATGTGAGATGTTGGCTAGAGGAGACAATGCGGACCGAACGAATTGGATAGGACTGATGCAGCACCATCGCACCTGTACCAACGAGTTTTCTGTACCAGCGCAAGTAGGAGCGATTATCAGTGATTATCAGTGAGCAAGTGGCATTCAACACCCTTACCTCGGTAGACGAGCACATCATCTGCTATCTCGCAGTGACTCTGACCCAGGGACATCGAGGTTAGAGGGTTCTTCGTTCCCTTGACCAAACCGAGCAGTAGCGCCTGCACCTCTGGGATGGAGGGAGCCTCTCCCTCAAAGTGGATGTGCAGTGCAGGAGATTGCAGCCGTGCCGCGCCCAGGGCCTCGAAGGTGGCCAGTGACACTGCCGTCCCCCTCGTGTAAACTTAGATACGCATTGTCTTGGGTGGCAAAGATGTCCGCGGCGCCATCTCCATTTACGTCACCAAGGGCAAGATTTTGATCGTAGCCGCCAGTCACGTAGCAAGCGTCATCGCATCCCGATGCCCCCGTCGTATTAGGAGGAAAGCCCTCAATGAGTTCGCCGCCAGCAGCTTCGATGGCAATGACTATGTCGCGCTTGCCACCTTCTTCGAGGCGGTTGTGAGTGACAGCTACGATCTCGAGACGACCATCTCCATCTATATCCCCCGCTGCCAGGCTGCGGAGCTCATCTCTCCAAGTGAAGGGATAGCCGGGCATGAGGTTGCCGGCAGCATCGTAGAGGTGGATGACCTCACGACTGGCGACCACAACTTCGAGCCCGCTAGTGGCGGGTAGCAGGTCGCCAACGATGGGCGATGCCCAAATGCGTCCGTCTATGTCGACTTGCCAGGCTAGGCTTCCGTCTGCGTGCCACACACTGAGTCGGCCGGAACGAGCTACGACAATCTCGGTGGTGCCATCGCCGTCGAGATCTGCCACTGCTGGTGATGCTAACCAACCTTCGTGCCATCGCTCGGCAATGCTGGACAGTCGTTGAGGCTCGGAAGCGGACTCAGTGCCACTTGCTCCTGCGGCGCAGGACGGCGCGGGTGGTTCGATTGGGCCCCCGGCATCTGGCAGCGGGCCAGAGGAGTTGCCTCCATCGCCGCCGCAGGAAGCAGGGTGCATGAGTAGCAGGGCAAGTGGCGCACTCCGAAGAATTCCCATCGCCGCCAATGATCTCACTCCGGGGCGGGAAGTCGCAAACGGGAGTGTCGCTTCACGCTAGGTGAATAGTTCCCGCGCGCGTTCTGCTAGGCCAAGCGCGACACTGGTCATCTCTTCGCCGCCCCGCAATCGGCCCGGGAAACGCCTTTCGAGGCGCCCACGCACTGCCGGAACGAAGGATGAACCACCAGTTGTGAAGACCCGATGTACTTGGTCGGGAGAGACTCCCCCGTCAGCCAGCAATTGTTCCACCACCGCATCAATCTTGTCCAAGTCGCTGGCAATCCAGGCACCAAAGACAGTTCTCGTGATCGGCGCCACGATGGAGATCGGTGGATCGCGAAAGTCGAGGTCTCCCTCTTCGGAGTTGGACAGTGAGACTTTGGCGCGCTCGATCGCCTGGTGCAAGGGGAGCCCCAGATCGTTTTCGACCACGTGAATGTAGCTGTGAATGCGGTCCGGGAATTCGGCTGCTCCAGCGATGCGCTGGAGGAGAGCCATGGTTTTGCGCGACTTGAGAAACGCTAGGTGGTGCCATCGCCGCAGATTTGCGTAGAGACTCCGAGGAACTTCCGTCTGAGCTCCGAAGCCGTCCCCATACGTGGTGCCTTTGCCGAGCTGGGGGGCAACCACCGAGTCGATCATGCAACCGTCGAACGTATCGCCGCCAACCCCGAGTCCACCAGTGGCGAGGATTTCGTTCTCTCCCTGGCCCGGCGTTATTCTCAGGAGACAGAAGTCACTAGTACCACCACCGAAGTCGGCAGTGAGCACGAGCTCTTCGTGCTGCAAGCTAGCTCCGTATTTCGCGGCTGCTGCATTTGGCTCGTTCTCAAAGACGACGTAGTCGAATCCTGCGAGCTCGAGACCGCGGCGCATGCGCGAAATGGCTCGGTCGTTATCTTCTTGCCCGGTCGCTCCCCAGTAGCGGACTGGTCGGCCAACTACGGCGCGGCTACCCAAGTTGATTGGGGATGCTTTGCGAATCTCTTGCACGTAGCTCGCAATGAGCTCTTCGAGTGAGTAGTTGCGACTTAGGATGGAGGTCTTGCTGAAGAGGCGAGAGGCGAGGTGTGATTTCACACTTTGAATGAATCTACCGTCACCGCCGCTCTCCAGGTAGCGGCCGATCGCTAGGGCGCCGGCACTGACCTCCGGTCTGGGGCCGTCTCCGGGTTCGAAGTATAGGACCGTGCGCCAGGTGGTCGCCTCACCACCAGTGGGTACAGGAAACGGGACGAGGTGCGGGCTCGCACCATCGTCGGCAATGGCAATGGCGCTATTGGTGGTGCCGAAGTCGATGCCTATGTAGCGTTCCATATCCGGTGTTTCGCGAAGCGAGAACGCCGGAGGATAAGTCGGTGTTTCGCGAAGCGAAACGCCGGGGAGCGGAAAAGAGGCATCTCTTGTTTGGCCACCGCAGGCACCTGTGGCGAAGATGCTAGTGAGTCCGAGGGCGAGGATTGATCTTTTGGCTGTTCATGGTCATGATCTCGTTCATTGGGGCTGGTTGAACACGGAAGGGTGTTGTTGAACTTTGATGTTCGTGTACCGGAGTATACGGATCGAGAAGATGGGCAGTTCTTTCAGCGCAACCGCTGTGATTTGGTGGAAATGACGACGGATAGGGGAACTCTGGTCCGGGCGCTAAAGGAGGTTGCCGACCGTTTCTCAATGCACATGAATTTAGCGGAAGCCAACAAGAAGAAGCGCGTCGCAGTGTTTGTATCCAAGCACGATCACTGTCTCTACGACATCTTGCTCAGGCATCGCAGCGGCGAACTTGATTGCGAATGGGTGTAGATCTGACTGTGACAGCGGCTTCGTTGTCATTCCATGGGCCTAGAAGGCGCTGGTGGGCAGAACGAAGCACGTCGAGGCAACGCCGCTGGAAATTGGGCCAATCTCACCGTTGCACACCGTTGTACACCAGGATTCGGCTCCTCGTAGGAGCCTGCGAGGCTGAGAGTGTCATAGTCAGAGTTACACCCTTGCGAATTGGCTCTGATTGTCAGCAATCACCCAGACCTCGAAGAGACCGCAAAGCAGTTCGGTGTCGACTTCGAGCTCGTGTCAAAGACTCGCGAGACCAAGGCCGCACAGGAAGAGATCGAACTCGCTCGGCTCGAAGCGGTTCGATGGCATCTCGAAGACCGAGTCTTGGTCTACGGAAATAAGACGGTCATCTTCGAATAGGGCCTTTGCTAGTCGATAGGCGGAAAGATGTTGCAGGCCGCCTCAAAGGTGTCTAGCGCTTCACTCAGAGCGGATGTTAGATCCCCGCCACAGATTGAACTAAGCCTGGAATTGTTTCCGGCCTGCGCCACAAAGTCGATCTTGCGTTCCGCTTCGGCCGCATCTCCAAAAGAAGACGTGCAGCTTCCCGGCCCTGGACCTGCGATAACAGCGCTTGCCCAACGACCGCGACCGTCCTTGAGACCGTCAAGAAAACCCAGGTAGTGGGAAAGCGGAGTGAGGCCCGAATCCCCTGGCGTGTAGCAGCTCGGCCGAGTCCCATCGATAACGAAGCCATCATCCTCTCGTGAGCAATCGTCTTGGTCTGTAATCACCACAACTGCCAAGAGCGCATCGTCCCGCAGGAAGCCCACATTGGTACCGTCTTGCACGCGCCTTCCATAGAGACCATTCGAGGCCCAGTAGTGGCATCTCAGCGCCAGGCCCCGCGGTACCAACATCTGCCCGGCAGGCGAAGGTGCCCGATACATCTGGGTCGGCCTTCTCGATCCACTGCCGCTGCAAGCTACAGCCTCCTCGGAACGCACCATTGTCGCCACTCTCCGTGAAAGGAATGCTCTGATTGAGAATCGGAATCGTGAGGGTGTAGCTCACATCCCGACCTGCGGTTGTGACCGCGATGCGGTAGTCCAGCGCTTGGCCCGTGGTGGTTTGGTAGTTCTCTATGAGTTGGGCGAAGCTGGGGAAGTTGGCTATGAGGTTTGTTTGCTCTTCGTTCATGGAGCCGCTGTTATCGATGACAAAGAGGATGTCCATTTTCTCGCACGCTGCGGCTGCCGCCGCATCGGCAAACTCGTTCTCGCCTCCTCCTCCATCGCGCCCAATACCGTCGTTCACGAAGAGCCGTCTTCATCACTAACGCAGCCAGTAGCGAGCTGGAGAGCTGCTAGAAAGAGCGGGGCGTGGAGCGATGGCGTGGGCTTGGGTATGGCCTAGAACCTAGCTGAGATAGCCTCCGTGCCGTATGCTCGTCTCCGTGAAAAACGCTCGACTCACTTCCGCTGGCTTGTCTTGCATGACCGCTCTCGCCTGTACTTTCTGGGCAGGCAAAGCAAAGGGAGAGCCACCATCGCCGCCGACCCAGGATCCAGCTCCCACCGAAGCCGCCCCTGCTGCGCCAGCACCTGCGACTCAGACCGCACCGTCTCAGCCAACGTCCGCTAGCGAAGCGGAGCGCAAGCTAGCGAGTGATTTCATCGTGCGATTCTTGGCGACGATCGAGAAGGGCGATGGTGCCGCATGGCCCCTGATGCACACTCGTGCCTTCCGAGATCAGATGCTCGCCAATGATTCAGTCGATAGGTCATTTGCGGCTTGGCACAAAGGCACGGTGACGGTGATTCCCCATATAAAGGCGGCGGAGTTTGCTCTTCTGCGCCACGGCGATGCGTTGCGATACGTTCACCCTGCGGTTTGTGGGCGTCAAAGCCCCAACAGACCCAGAGGTGGAGTACGCCATCACTATGGCCATTTGAGGATGGAGAAATGCGGATTTGCTAGAAATGGCGGTGAAGATCTCCTCAATTCGGCACTGAGTTCGATTCAAACTACATTATCCGGCCTATTGGCGCTCACACCGCGCCGTTTATGGGGCTAGGCTTGCAACATGTCTGAGAACACGCCAATCGCCACTGCGATGAACAAAACCACTCTCATCAACGAGCTTGCCACCAACACTGAGCTTAGCCCCAAAGAGGTTAAAGCCGTGCTCGAGGAGCTCGCTGTTACCATCGAACGCCATCTCACCAAGAACGGTGCAGGCGTTTTCACTCTGCCCGGCCTGCTGAAGATCAGCACCGTGGTTAAGCCTGCTCGCCCAGCCAAGACCGGCGTCCCCAATCCATTCAAGCCTGGAGAGCTCATGGACGTTGCTGCCAAGCCAGCAAGCAGCAAGGTAAAGGTCACCGCTCTGAAGCGGCTCAAGGCCATGCCAGCTGACGTCGTGTAACTAAACCTCGCCGTACTCGCCCGCAGAGGCCCGAATCTATCGTCGGGCCTCGCTGGCACTTCCAGCTTGCACTTCGCCCTGATTGTTGCCAAAAGCGCCCGGTGCAAACCGTAAGCCTCTACCATTCGCCCTCTGTCCCTTTTGCCACAAGGTGAGAGCGGCCCTCGAGGCCAAGGGCATTGCGTTCGAGACAGTCGAGGTCAATCCCATGACCAAGAAGGAGCTGCCCGAGCTTGAGATCAATGTGTGCCGCAAGGTGCCGGTTCTCGCAATCGATGGCGAGCTTGTGGCGGATTCGACGACCATCCTTAACTTTCTCGAGGACAGAGGTGCCAGCCTAACGCCCCAAGGCGAGGCAAAGGCCAAGTCGGGCATGATCGAGGAATGGACCGATAGCTACTTGGCAGAAGTCCTTCCCGCTGTAATTTGCGGTGCTTGGCGAGACGCAGCTCGCGCAGCCAAGGTCATTGCCCGTACCTCCAATTTCGGTGTCGCGCAAAACGCCGTCATTCGCGGCGGCGGATCCATTGTCATGCATCAGGTCGCGAAGCGCATCTCGGCTCGGCGCGGCGGGGGCAAGCCACAGGAGATGCTCGACACCGAGATGGCCAAGTTCGAGGATTGGCTCGGCGATCAGGACTATGCCTGTGGAGACAAAGTGAGCGTTGGTGATATCGAAGCCCACGGTTGCCTCACCTGCATTCAGGATTTCCCAGCCTTTGGCGACATCATGCAGCGCCCACGAACGGCTGCCTGGTACGCGCGCGTACAAAGCATGCGCGAGACCAATTGCATCGCATCGAACTGGAGAACTTCCTAGAGGGCTGCTGCGACTGCAGAGACGAATGCGGCCATGGGCGCTCGCCCACAGCCGCTGCCAGGATGGCGCCCAATTACCTGGCGCCAACACTCTTGCTACAAGCTGGCTAGCGCAGAAGCTTGCGAATGGCGGCTTCCATGCCGCCAAGACCAATCTTCTCGCCTTCAGCCATGGCCTCATCGACGCTCTTGCCGTCGACCCACCCAAGTTTGAGAGTGTAGAGCGCAGCGACGCGCCCGCCCGACTTGCAGTGCACGACAAAGGGCCCTTCACCCTGAAGCGCTTCGTCGAAGGCTCTGGCCTTCTCCTTGGTGAAGTCGCCGGCGCCAGCAACAGGAATGCACACGAACTTCATCCCAGCGCTTTCCGCATGGTTCTTGCTGTCTGTGGCACCGGGTTCTTCTGGGGCGCGAATGCTGATCACAGTCTTATAACCCTCAACAGAGAGTTGCTTGTACTGTGACTCGGATGGTTGGCCACCAAGAAGGTGACCGGAGTATTCAATTCGGTTTGGGAGACTCATCAGTATTCCTACGCTGCTTCGAAGAGGGCCGCGGCTCCCATGCCGCCGCCGATACACATGGAGACGACAGCGTAACGTCCGCCGCGTCGTTTAAGCTCGTGAAGAGCCGTTGCTGTGAGCTTTGCGCCCGTACATCCTAGAGGATGGCCGAGGGCGATGGCGCCACCGTTGACGTTGATCTTGTCGTCGGCGATGCCCAGCTCTTTCTGACAGTAGACAGCTTGGCTGGCGAAAGCCTCGTTGATCTCGAAGAGGTCGATGTCTTCGACCTTGAGAAAGGCCTTGGCCAGCAGCTTCTGAATAGCGGGAAGAGGACCAATGCCCATGATGGCCGGGTCGACGCCCACAGTGACGAACTGGCGGAAGATGCCAAGAGGCTTTATACCCAGCTCGTCGGCCTTAGCCTTCGTCATAACGAGAGCGGCAGCTGCACCATCACTTAGCGGCGATGCATTGCCTGGAGTAACGGAGCCAGTCATTGAGAATGCTGGGCGGAGTTTGCCCAGGCCTTCGACAGTGGTTTCGTGGCGTGGAAGCTCGTCCTTGACGAAGTCGGAGTAGACTCGCTCGCCGTCTTTGTAGCGAAGGGCGCGGACAGGCACGATTTCGTCCTTGAACGTATCCTTCTCTTGAGCCGCCTTTGCCTTCATCTGGCTCGAAAACGCGAAGGCATCTTGAGCCTCTCGAGATATTTCGAACTTCTTGGCGACGTTCTCGGCAGTGATACCCATCGGCGTGTGCGCGGATGGCATCTTGTCCATAAGCTCCGGCGAGGCACTCAGGTGGAAGCCTGTCATCGGTACTGATGTCATCGACTCGACACCGCCAGCTACGACGATGTCACAGGAGCCAATGGTAACGGAACCAGCGGCGTCCGCGATGGCTTGTAGCCCACTGGAGCAGAAGCGATTGATGGTGACCGCCGACGCCTCTTGAGGCACGTCGGCGAGCAGACCGATAAGTCGAGCCACGTTGAGGCCTTGCTCACCCTCGGGCATAGCGCAGCCGAACTTGATGTCGTCGACCATCTCAGGTTTGACCTGAGGATTCCGGGCGAGAAGACCGCGAACTACATCGCCGCCAAGTTCGTCTGGTCGCTTAAGAGCGAGAGTGCCCTTGTGCGCCCTACCTACAGCCGAGCGAACTGCGTCGGCAATAACAATTGGATTTTCGTTTCCCATAATCTGAAGTCCTTTTCTCTATGGGGTATTAGTTCCTGAGGGGCTTGTTTTTCATAAGCATGTGCTGAATGCGCGCCATGGTCTTTGGCTCTCCGCAAAGAGAGACGAATGCCTCGGCTTCGAGGTCGAGCATCTCTTGCTCGGTGACCTTGCGAGATGCACCACCTTTGCCGCCGCAGAGAACTTCGGCCACTTTGCCGGAGATCAGTGCGTCGTGCTCGGACGCGTAGCCACCCGCAACCATGCTGCTGATGAGCATGCCGATGGTGGCGATGCCGCTGTCGCCGGGGAGGCGGTAGGAGCGTGGAATGGCAGGGTGGTAGTCGGAGGTCGCCATGCCGATGCAGCGCTGCTTGGCTTCCCAGAGCTGGCGGGAGCGGTCGAAGGAGACCCCGTCTGCGTGGCGGAAGTAGCCAAACTCTTTTGCCTCGTTGGCCGATGTTGCGACGGCTGCCATGGCGATGTTCTTGAACACCTGAGCCACGATGGCCGAAGTGTCGACTTCCGCGCCTTGCGGAATGCCCTCGAGGGCGCGCCAGAGCATGTTCATGTTGCCTGCACCGCCCGGGAGCAGACCAACGCCAACTTCGACAAGCCCCGAGTAGGTCTCGGCTGCGGCCTGTACCGCGTCGGCGGCGAAGCACACTTCTAGACCACCGCCCAGCGTCATGCCGTGGGGTGCGGCGACGACGGGAATAGTGCTGTACTTGAGACGCTGCATGGTCTTCTGCATCTCTTTGACCATGATGCGAAGCTCGTCCCACTGCTTCTGAGCAGCAGCACCAGCGACCAGGAAGAGGTTTGCGCCAACACAGAAGTTGTCACCCTGATTGGTGATGAGCATGGACGAGAAGTCACGCTCGGCTTTGTCGGTTGCGTCATTGAGCAAGCCGATTACGTCTGCGTCGATGCTATTCATCTTGGTCTTGAAGGTGACGCCGATGACGCCATCGCCAAGGTCCCAAGCCTCTGCACCCTTGTTGGAGAGCACAGGAGAATCTCCGCGGCGGAGAACATGGAGGGTTGTCTCGCGCTCGTCGACAGCAGCTTCGGTGTACATGCCGGTGCTGAGGTCGAAAATCTCGCCAGCCTTGTAGAAGCTGTCGGCGCCGGATTCGCGCATGCGCTTGACAGAGTCAGGGAGGGCGATGCCCTCAGCGACCATGCGGTCGTAGGTCTCGCCGAATCCGAGGGCATCCCATACTTGGAAAGGCCCCATGTCCCAGTTGTAGCCCCAGCACATGCCCCTATCGATGGCTGCGATGTCGTCACAGATTTCACCGACACGGCGTGCGGCGTAGGCGAGACTGCGAGAAATCACCGTCCACGCGAATTCGCCAACCATGCCCTCTGCTGCCACGGTCTTGCTGATTCGCTCGCCCGGATCTTCGATCTTGCCAAGAGCCTTGCAGGTGGCTTTGATCTTGTCGTCGCCGCCCTTCGCTCGAAACTCGAGGGTCTCTAGATCTATGGTCTCGATGCCGCCTTTGGTCTTGCGGTAGATGCCCGCCTTGGTCTTACGACCAAGTAGCTTCTTCTCCAGCATGCCTTCGAGGAACTTGGGCATCTTGAAGACCTCACGGTCTTCGTCATCTACGAGAACTTCGTAACAGTTGTTGACTACGTGAGCGAGGGTGTCGAGGCCGACCATATCCGCGGTGCGGAAGGTCGCGCTCTTTGGGTGTGCCATGGGCACGCCAGAGATGTTGTCGATGTCCTCAGGTGTGAGGCCCTTCTCGAGCATCAGGTGCACGGTGGTCATCAGCGAGTGGGTGCCGATGCGGTTTGCTACAAAGTTGGGCTCATCCTTGGCCCAAACGATGCCTTTGCCGAGCTTCTCTTTGCCGAATTCTTCGACGCGGGCCGCGGTCTCTTTGCTGGTCTCTTTGGCTGCGACGAGCTCGAGGAGCTTCATGTAGCGTGGTGGGTTGAAGAAGTGCATGACGAGGAAGTTCTGTTTGAACTCCTCGCTAAAGCCATCGAGCATGTCGACGATGCGAAGGCCTGATGTGTTGGAGGCAAGGATGCTCTCACCGAGCATTGGCTCGAGGCGAGAAAACAGCCCTCGCTTGATGTCGAGACGCTCGATGATGGCCTCGACGATGAGGTCGCACTCGGCGGCCTTTTCTAGATCGTCGTCGATGTTGCCAATCTCGATGAGCTGCGCGTGGCTCTTGTTGAAGAGGGCGGCGGGCTTGCTCTTGAGCAGCGCTTTCACCGAGCCTGCGGCAATGGTGTTGCGCTTCTGGGCACTGGCATCTTTGCCGACGCCAGATGGAACGATGTCGAGGAGGAGGACGGGGAGGCCGGCGTTCGCGATGTGAGCGGCAATGCCTGCTCCCATGACACCGGAGCCGATCACGGCTACACGTCTAATGGGCTTGTTCATATCTGAGGTTCTCTTTCTCCGCGGGTTTCTCTGCTCACACGGATGGCTCGCAGAAGAGCGCAGAGAATACGCAGTCTTGCCACTCCTGGACAAGGCTGAGGACCACGAGAACCGGCCTCGATTCTGTCCCTATTTGGCTCGGGGCGATCCACCAGCAGCGACGCATAGGAGGCCTAGACGCTCGTGCGCATTTGCTTCGCATAGGGCCTCGCCGGTGAGGCCCACAAAGCACCGGACATGCACGAATCCGGCTCGGCGAACCAGTGCCACCAGCTCGGTCGTCGAATAGATGCGAATGGTGCTCGTTCGGCTGCCTGCGATGGTTGGGCTGGTCCAAGTCCAGGTGCTTTCGATGGTGCCGGCCACCGGATCAAAGGAATTGCGTTCGCGGAGTGTGATGCCCGAGGGGCCGCGAATACCCGTAGTCTTGCCCTGTGCTCGGAAGTGCACGATGGCGTCTCGGTGCATGGTTTCGATAAAGAGCTGGCCTCCGGGAGTGAGGGCCGAGTGCAAATTGGTAAGAGTGGCCAGATCGTCTTCCTCACTGCCGTAGCCAATGCTTGAAAACAGGTTTATGGCGGCAGTGAATGCCGAGCCCAGCTCAGCGGTTCGCAAGTCTTCCTGCCGCCAGGTGATGGGAACACGGAGTTCTTCTGAACTCGCGCACTTCTGTCCGTGGTCCAGTAAGTCTGATGAATAATCTACGCTGGTGACTCGCATGCCTCGCCTGGCCAGAGGGATTGCTATTCGCCCATATCCGCAGGGAGCGTCGAGAATCGTATCTCCCCTTCGAAGGTCGAGTCGCTCGACGAGCAAGTCTGCTTCGCGTTCGCACAGCTCACGAGGGTGGAGGTGTGCCCATAACTCTAGATAAGTCGTATCGAAGAAGCTCTGCCACCACATAATGGAGAGCATAAAAGGCCGACAGCTAGCCGTCTACTTGGGGCTCTCTGGGGCTCGGGAGTGCTTGAGTAGCGAGAAGCGGACTCAGCGGTCGCTTATTTGGCTGCGACAGCAGCTAGGTTGAAGGGGAGCACGGCGCCACGGTTTCATAGTGGGATATTGGTGGGAGATTGGAAGGGGGGCCTATGATGAATCACTATTTGGACGTGAGAAGGAGGTTTAAAACTCGCTACTAGACCGTCGAGAGGAAAGAATGACCGAGGATGGTGAGTTCTGATCTTTCGAGCGCAAGGCGCGAATGAGGATCTTGCCGGGGCAACTGACGAAATGAGCAACGCTGCAATCGGGAACGCAGGACCATCAGACCGATCATTGTTTACGCTCGGCGGTCTAGACACGAATAGGTGAGTCTGGGCCCCGGTCGAACTGGTGTCCCTATGCCCCATTTAACGCGACTTGGCTCGCTGCGTCAGGGAACATTTCTGCGCCATCCATGGGCCCCTCTGCTGTCAGGCCCCGTTTTGCGCTCGCAGCCGCCAAACCCTGTCTTCCTAGCTCAACCGCTGAATCCACTGCCACGACTTTGAGAAGACCTGCTCCCGCTCGCCGTCGACGCTCAGGCAATGCCCCGAATGGGGGAGCACCACCAACTCTACGTCTTGGCTGCTCGACTCGTCAGCGATGGCGTGGGCCGCCTTCATAGGGACCGTCCTGTCATGCGCTCCCTGAAAGATGAGCAGCGGCTGATGAACTTTCGAGAAATTCGCTCGGACCTCCTTCATCAGTCTGAGTAGCTGCGCAGCGAAGTGAAGTGCTTCTCGATCATAGCTCCACAGGAATTCGGCACAGGTGGGGTCTTCGACGCTGAGTTGCGGGTCGTTGCTCTTTGGAAACGTGGTCACCACGTGCCGAATGAAAGGCAGAAGAAATCGCAAAGGGCTCTTGGCGTAGATCGCTGCTGCCATCGGAATGATCCCGGCAATGCCACTGCAGCGCTGGCCTAGGTGCAATGAGAGCAAGCCCCCCATGGAGAGGCCTCCAACAAAGACGCGGTCGCATTGCCCCTGTAATGCGTAGAGTTCTTCGGCGGCAGCATCGGCAACTTCTCGCCAAGTCCGGGTGTTCAGATCCGCCGTGCCAGTGCCGTGGCCGGGCAAGAGCGGCGCCGCAACTCTCATGCCCCTCGAGGCCAGGTATTCGCCCATGGGACGAACTGCCGATGGGCATCCGGTGTATCCGTGCAGCAGGAGGATTCCCGTACTACCGCCATCGAAATCAAAGCGTGCGGGGGGCGTGTCTTCGCTGGGCATCGAGTTGGCTCAGGAGGCTTGCGGGACCAGGAGAAAGTGGGCGTAGACAGCTGCTATCGGCTTGTCTACATCTTCTTGCCAGGCAGTAGCTCGGACGTTGGCAATACGACGGCCGTGGCGCGCTATCTCCGCACGTGCGTAGGTCCTCTTTGGCCGACCAGAGCGCAGATACTCCACCGTGAGATTGATGGTTTTCGGCATCTGTGTCTTCTCCACTTCCCAGAGCAGGGTGAAGATGGCTGTGCTCTCTAGAAGGCTGCCAATTGTGCCACCGTGCAGCGCACCAACTCCGATGTCGCCAATGAGGTGCTGAGCGAAGTCCATCTGCCCCACGAGTTGTCCCTCCTTGATGCTCATGCTCATGCCCAGCGCGCGCGCATAGGGAATATGCTCAACAAGGGCTTGTGGTTGCCCTTCGGCGCGGGCTTTGGAGATTGCGTCGACGATGCTCATGAGGGAACCCTCTGCTGATTAATGATCATGAAGGTACCGGTTGCCTTGGCAATCTCGTCCTCGTTGCTATCTTCGTCGCGGGTAAAGGCGGTGCCCTGTACGAATGCAATCTGCTGCGTAAGCTTGTAGCAGGAGCAGCGGCTGTAGAGAGTGAACTCGTCCGTCGCAGGCTTTAGGTAGTCGATGCGCAGATCGAGAGTGGCGATGCGGGTGAGTTTGCCAAGCTTGACCATGACGGCGAGCCCACACGTTGCGTCGAGCATAGCCGTTACAACCCCTCCGTGAAGGAGCCCATTGTGTACGTCACCAACGAACTCCTCGCGAACGGGAATCGACGTCGTGATCATCATGTCCTCAACGCTCTCGAGATCGATTCCCAGGAACTTATTGTGGGGCGGAAGCTTGAGGAGCTGGCCGAGGGCACGCAGCTGGTCGGGGGTGGTAACGACTGGGGGCGACACCCGACTAGTGTGCGGACGAGAGGCGCAGAAACTCAACCACGAAGTTCGCTTGTTTGTCGGCGAGACGTGAAGAGTGGGGCGGCTAGTCTACGATGGGGCCGGGACAGCCAAATACGAAGCTCACGCTGGTTTCGCCCTCTTGCACCGAAGCGCACGCGGCGCCGAAGAAGGTGATCGTATTGGCGTCGGGGTGGTAGTCCCAGCCGTTGTTGTGCGCGGCGTCTCGGGGGACGGGGGTGCCCTCGATTGTCACGGTTACCAAGTCCGGATCAGGTGGCGTCTCGGTGACGTCGAATGAGCAGGACGGCTCAACGATGCCACCGGCGATAGCCATGAGAGCGGCATCCAGGCTCTGTGCATCGTCTGCATGGTAGTAGTGAGGGGGGCCGCCGGGTTTGGGGTGCCCACCGGCAATCGCTGCGTCGTTGAGCACGCCCGTGTCGAGGCCCAGTACACTGCCGAATCCCAAGACGTAGGTGCCCACGCCCTGGGCGTTTAGTGCGGTCACCGCTGCGACGGTCTGGTCGGCGCTCCCGGTATCCGGATCGACGGGGGTTCCCCCACAGTTGGGTGCGCCATCGGTCGCAAAGAGCACGTATTGCCCGCCAGGGTTTGCTGCGAGGCCCGAGTAGATACTCGAGGCATTCTGCAATGCTAGATGCGCCGGGGTATTGCCGTCGGGGGAGTGGCTACCCATCCACGCGTTGACGGCCGGGGCGTTGCCAATGTCGATGCTCACGTCCGCACCCGGGGTTACGCCACAGATATCGTCATCCGAGGGAAAGGACGCAACGCCGAAGCGAATGTTGTTGTTGTAGGTATTGGTGATATTCTCAATCGCATTTTCCATGATGTCCCACTTGCTCGCGCCGAAGGAGATCGGGAAGCCGGGGGGGAGGGTCATTGATCCGCTGCGATCGAGCACGATTAGCAGGTCTGGTGGATCGCCGAGCTCGATTAGTGGTATCTCGGCTGTTTGTGCTCCACAGGATGCATCCGCGAATATCGAGGCATCTGCTTGGGGGGGATTTCCGTCACCTCCTCCATCCGTTGTTCCAAGGCCGTCTCTATCCGTTGCCGTGGGGCCGCAGGCCGCACCGGCGATGAGTAGGGAGCAGAGAGCAGCAACGTGGCGGTGGATTCTGAGTTTTTTCATGTGAGATTCGGTGGGCATGGTAAACGCATCCTCGCGAAGGACGGGGTGTTGGGAGCGACGAGAGCATGAGAGAGATCCGCATTAGTCACTGCATCGTGATTCCCGAACGCGAAGTTAGAGAATCGTTCGTCACCTCGACCGGGCCGGGCGGGCAAAACGTCAATAAGGTCGCGACCAAGGTGGAACTGCGATGGGTGCCGAAGTATAGCTCGGCATTCCGCGATGTTGAACTCACTTATCTGTTGCATTCTCTGGAACATCGTCTGACCAATAGGGGCGAACTCCTGGTGACTTGTGACGAGCACCGCACCCAGATTCGCAATCGAGAGGAGATTCGGAGCAAATTGGCTGCGATCGTGCGGAAGGCGCTTGTGCGGCCGAAGAACCGGCGCGCAACCCGACCGACAAAGGCCTCCGTTCGGCGCCGTCTCGACGGCAAGCGCAAGCGATCTGACGTGAAAAAGGGCCGGAGCAAGGCTCGTCACGAGGATTGAGGGCCTGTGGTAGCAAGCGGCATGCAAAATGAGACTCTAGGCGAATGGCTCTCGGCCGCTCCGTTCTCCCTGGCGATGTCGTCTGGTTTCTTTAGCTTCTTTGCGCACACCGGAATGCTTCGAGCCCTTGAGTCAGAAGGGCTCACTCCTAAGAGTCTATTCGGTTCGAGCGCCGGGGCTCTGGTCGCGGGGGGGTGGGCCGCGGGGCTCTCCGCCGACGAACTTGGATGCGAGCTACAGAGTCTCAAACGCTCGGACTTCTGGGATCCGAAACCCGGATTGGGTCTGCTGGGGGGACGGCTCTTTCGCGCCAAACTCGAAGAGCTTCTGCCTGTTGAGACATTCTCTGAGTGCCGTGCTCCTGTGTCCATCTCGGCCTATGATCTTGGCAGGCGGAAGACACTGGTGCTCAAGGATGGAGAGTTGGCGAGCGCCATCATGGCATCGTGCGCGTTCCCTGTGCTCTTTCATCCCGTGCGTCGCGACGGCTCGCTGCTCTCCGACGGTGGTATAGCCGACCGACCGGGACTCGATGGCATGCAGGGGAGCGAGCGGACGTTCTATCATCACATAGCCTCGCGCTCGCCGTGGCGTCGCGCAGGAAGCAAGGCACTGCAGATTCCCTCCAGGGAATCGATGGTGAGTTTGCGAATCACGGAGCTCCCAAGGGCCAACCCTTTCCATCTGGAGCGTGGGGTATTGGCAATGCAGGCCGCCTTTGACGCTACTAAACGCGCTCTGGGCTGCCCTATCGAGGGCTCGGTCGTTTCTGTTGCAGGCTAGAGGTCCCCGCCGACCGGTCGCAAGACGATTTCTTCGACGACGCTCCGAGACGAGAGCTGATAGATCGAGAGCACGCTCTGAGCGATATCCTCCGCAGGCATCAGCCGTGCTTTGGAGACCTCAGAAGTACTCCAGCTAGGTGACTCAGTTGCACCGGGCATGATCGTCGTGACTCGTAAACCGGCATTCTGTGTTGCCAGCCGAACCGAGCGAGCCAAACCCAATAGCCCGTGTTTGGCGGCGCAGTAGGAGCCGCAGAGAGGATACCCCTCCCTGCTCGCAACCGATCCCATGAAGAATATCGTGCCGTGGCCGCGTTCCATCATCGCCGGCGCCAGCGCTCGGGTCATTAGGAAGGCACTGGTCAGATTCGCATCGAGGGCGTCGCGGAATTCCGCGGCGGTGGTCGAGAACAACTCTTGTTCTACGAATCTACCCGCGTTGTTGATGAGCAGATCTGGAGTTTCTCCGCGGTCGGCGAGATCACCGGTTGCTTGTGCCACCGCAACTTCGTCGGTGAGATCGCAGGCGATGGCTTCGGCGTGGGCACCAAGTGCGAGGCAGCGCCCAGCGACCGCTTTGAGCGCTCTCTCATTGCGGGCAAGCAAGAAGAGCCGGGACCCGGGCTGGCTCGCAAAGGCCATGGCGATGGCCTCGCCGATTCCCTGACTAGCGCCGGTGATGACCGCAGATACGCTCACAGTCGCCGATCCTTGGTCGCTACCGTCACTGAGACCGCAATAGCGGTCAGTTGTGCCTTTAGTTGCTCGTGAGCGGTCCGATTTACTATCTGCATGGCGCCTAGAATCTTATCGCAAGGATGGAATGTCTCAGGAAATCCTAGTGGTAGATGATTCTCGTGATGCGAGGGCACTTGTGGTCCGGGCACTTACCCCGGCTGGCTATCGTCTCACTGAGGCGCAAGACGGTCTTGATGGTCTTGATCGTCTTGACGAAATGGAGTCAGTGGCGGCCCTCCTAATCGATGTGAATATGCCGGTGATAAGCGGCCTCGAAATGCAGCGAGAGGTGCGGCGGAATCCAAAGTTTCAAGAGGTCCCGGTAGTGATGCTCACGAACGAGGCAAACCCGGACTTGTCTTTTGCCAAGGCGAAGAGGGCGGGCGCCACAGCATGGCTTCAAAAAACCGTCAGTGCGATCTAGCTGAGGAGCGCGATGGACAAGTTGACAAAGTGACTCTTGAGATTTCGTCATGAAGCAAATCTGGCAAGCCTCCACTGGTGATCGGTTAGCGAGCACCTGAAATCTCTCGCGCGTACAGGCTCGCCTTCTAGTGGCGAGCAGGGTTCGGATTCACGCCCTCGCGCCAGAGTGCTTGTTCGAAATGCTCGACTACTTTGCGAAACTCGCTCGCCGTACCCGCGGCGAGGATCGTAGGCAGGTAGCCGAGGACGAGCGCTGTCACGCGATACAAGCTCGGTT
>JAAEPE010000182.1 GCA_024222395.1 Myxococcales bacterium | reverse complement strand
TCTTGGCTTTCCCCGACGCGACGGCTTTCTCAAAATCCCGAATGGCCGAGTCCCTGACCACCTGTGGCACCTTGAGAACCCAATCGATACTGTCCTCGCGCTCCATCTGCCTCGCGACCTCCTTCTTTGCGGCACTCATCCACCTCGTAGGGTGGTACAACCCGTTCTTTTTGTTGACCTTGATGATCGGGCGGCCCTGCTTGTCCCGCTTCACCTCGTTGGCGGACTCGACGACTCGATCCCACACCTCACCCTCCTTGCTCTCCACAGCCCTGTGCACAGCGGTGGCAGTGTTGTATGCGCGCCGCGTGACGCCAAACCACTGCTTGAGTGTCTCACGTTCACCCTTGCGCGGGTAAACGCGAACCTTTCTTGCGCGGGGCAGCTTGTACGTCTTCTTGGCCCTCGAGCGCGCGAGCTTTCTCTTCTTCTTGGCGTTTTCGACGTTTGCATTTTCTTCTTTCTTGCGCTGCTCGTTTTCCGTGATGACTTGCCACAGAGGTTGCTCTGCCCTCCATTTGGGTCTCAGCGAGTTCGCGTGAACCGGAACCTTCGTCTCGACGGTGAACCAGGAGTTCGCATCCTTGCTGGCGGAGTACGAACTCCAGTAGGTCAATTGCGAATCGAGCAACCCGGTCGCGGTGCATGACCACAACCTCTGGGACCATGCCCTTGT
>JAAEPE010000181.1 GCA_024222395.1 Myxococcales bacterium | reverse complement strand
GCAGCAAGTTGAGCGCTTGCTCGCAGAAGGTCGACTTGACGAGATCCTGATAGACCTAGAAGGATTTGCATTCTCGTGTTGTGGCAAGAAGCGAAAGGCGGTTCGAGCTCTGAAGCGGTTCTACTCGAATCATCAACACCGAATGAGATACCGTTCTTTCCGAGATGAGGGATTCATGATCGGCTCAGGATTGGTCCCTCGAAAGTTCTACGACGCGTTCAGGCGCGCCGCCTAGATCTCAGATGGATCTCACACCCGGGACCAAGACCAGGGCGATCGAGTTCTCGCAAGTAAGGTCATTTCAAGGGCTTAGTTCTGTAGCGTTGCCTACGGCGCTACGATTGTTGTCTCCTGGGAACGACACGGGCCTCCCGATCTGATCTGACAGGGGATGGCCCGAGCTACCAAAGCACAGAAGATCGAAATCGAAAACGAGCAGGCGGCGCTGCAGTTCTTTGAGCGCATGCTGGTGGGCTTGACTGATCCCAGGCGCCCACAAGGATTGAGCTACCCACTTCGCTCCGTGGTTGTGATTGCTCTGATGTCGATGGTTTGCAGTTGCGACAACGCCGAATCGATGGAGCTGTGGGGTGAGCTAGACAAAGAATGGTTGGGTGAAATCCTGGAGTTGCCCTATGGGGTGCCAAGACAAGATGTGTATTTGCCGGTGTTCGCATCTCTCAATCCCTCAGCATTCTCTGAAATGTTTCGAGCGTGGAGTGCATGGGTTGCTCTCAAACTCGATAAGAAGAATTCGCACATCGCCATCGATGGCAAAACCAGTCGCCGCACAAAGGATGTCGCCAATGGAATCCCTGCCTTGCATACGGTAAGTGCTTGGAGCAGTGACTCGGAACTAGTGCTCGTGCTCAAGGTGGGCATGTCGATGCAACTTTGGGGGCGCGACGAAGATGGAGCGCCAATTGCCGGGGCGAGAGCTACGGTCCTTGGCCGAAGCGTGACCACCGACGAGGAGGGCCATGCGGTATTTGATGGCTTGCCACCTGAGGTAACGGAGCTCGTTGTCTAAGCTGCCGGCTATGCGTCAGAAGTTGTGGCCATACGCCCAGCGACGAATGCGGAAGTCGAAAGCACGACGGATGCCAAGGGGCGCTATCGATCGGGTGTAACTCTGACTATGACACTCTCAGCCTCGCAGGCTCCTACGAGGAGCCGAATCCTGGTGTGCAACGGTGAGAGTGGCCCAATTTCTAGCGGCGTTGCCTCGACGTGCTTCGTTCTGCGCATCAGTGCCTTCTAGGCCCATGGAATGACTACGAAGCCGCTGTCACAGTCAGATCTACACCCTATCGATTCACAAGCCTCGCAGCCCACCGCTATCTTCTGCGAGCTTCTGACACAAGACAGGGCCTTGAAGGCATGTCGGCCGTCAATCTCGAGATTGGCTCGGTTAACGAGAAGCGAATCCAAATAGGCGTATCCGCCGAGCACGCGGCAAATAGCGAGGCTGCCGAAGACACAATTCGCGGCATTGTCGTCGACCAAAGGGGCGAGCCTGTTGCCGGGGGGGCTAGGTAAAACTCGTAGGTAGTGCGACGGCCGTGGTCGCAGATACCACCAATGCGACTGGCGAATTTGTGCTCGCTGGAGTGCCAAGCGGAGAGTCATCCGTGCTAGCGAGATGGCCCGGCGAAAGCAGCGCCTTCTACTACCTGCGCAGTGGTGATGCCCAGCCCGCGAGCACAGGCGACGAGCTGCGATTCGAGATCGAGCCCCCTGGCAGCGTTCGCGCTCGCATTCGATTGTCGGATGGCACGGCCCCCAAAGACGCCTGGCTCTCTATAGGCAGATTCGCGGCAGAGGCGGCCTCGTTCGCACCACCGATAGGCTCACTCAACGGGGTGGTGAAGCTTGAGAAGCTGCCACCTGGCACATACGTCCAAGATTTCTTCGGGCCGGAGTTTCAGTCGACGTTTCGCAAGAACGTGCTGGTACAGGCTGGCAAGGCGACCGAGCTTGGCAACATTGTGGTCGATGGCGGACGACGCATCAGCGGCACCGTTTACGACGCCTCGGGCGACGTGGCTGTCGGTGCCCACGTCTTTGCCATGGAGAAGAGGTTTCTCGACTTCTCCGAAGCGGCGATCGCAATGCTCCCGTAATTGCGACGCATGGGAGGCGAAGAGGAAGTCATCAAGACAGACGCTCGCATAGCTCGTACCGATGCCTACGGCAACTTCTCCCTGCGTGGCGTAGGCACAAGCGACGTGGGCATATGGGGCGCCGCAGACACCAGGGTTGGGGAAGTCAGCAAGGTCGAGGCTGGCACATCGGGGGTATCGCTGCGGTTGGAGATTGCCCGAAGCGCCACACTCGAAGGCCGCGTCACTCGGCAAGGCTCGGGGATCGCAGCGGTCTTGCAACTCTGTGAGCGCAACGAGCATGCCGCCTGTCCGCATCGTGCTGTTGCCACCGCCGACGGCTCCTACCGAATCCCCAACGCCAGAGCTGGCGCCTGCGTCCTGCGCACCTGCCTGCTGCAAGGCGAAGGCAGCATCGCGATACAGAGCATCACGCTGGAGGCCGGTGAGGCGCGCGAGCATTCGGTCGAGGTAAGTAGCAGCGGGGGAGAAGTGAAGAAGCGCGCAGGAGCCAACCGCAGGCTGCCCCAGCTAGCCCGGCCCCCCGGCGCGGGCTAGCTGGGGCAGCCGCAGCTTTGCCTTTCGACAAACGCATAAACCGAATTTTCTACGCTTTTCCGCACGTTCCGTTGACAACCCAACCCAGATCCCATAAACAGCTTCTCGCTCACTGAGTGGGGCGAATAGCTCAGCTGGGAGAGCGCTGCCTTTACACGGCAGATGTCACAGGTTCGAGCCCTGTTTCGCCCACTAGATTAAGGATGGTCCCCCGGGGCACCCCATCGCAAGACACTCTGAAAACCAAAGATCTGGAGCGGTAGTTAAGTTGGTTATAACGCCGGCCTGTCACGCCGGAGGCCGCGGGTTCGAGTCCCGTCCGCTCCGCCAACTGAACTAGCCTGAAGTCATCGTGATTTCAGGCTTTTTCTATTTTCGGGAGGTGGCTCTCCCCGTTTTTTGCCACGTTTTTGCCACGAACTGGGAGGCAGAGCCTCCGAGCCGAGAGCATGGCGAGCACTTTGAGGTCGGGATCATCGTGACCTCGCTGCGCTTCCAGCACCGGGGCAGGGTGGGGCCGCAGATGGATTCCCGCGACATGCACGTAGAGCATAGTCTCGTCGATCCGCTTGTGGCCCATCCACGTCATCAGCTTCCACGGGTTCGCGCCAAACATTGCGGCGTGAGTCCCAAAGGTATGCCTCAGTATGTGCCAGCCCTTTTCTGGGAGGCCTGCTAGGTGGCACAGCCGATAACAGTGGTACTTGGCCTCGTTGTCCGTCATGGGCTCGCCCTCCTGGTTGCGGAAAACGTACCCAGTACGAACCACGTCCATGCGCTTGAGAGCATCCAGTAGCGTGTCGGTCATTG
>JAAEPE010000180.1 GCA_024222395.1 Myxococcales bacterium | reverse complement strand
TGAGCTCTCCCAACTCTCTCTTGTTGGGCCCGGGCTTGCGCCAATCCTGGAACTCTGGGTGAGTGCACTCGTGCTCTCTTGCGTGGCGCGCCTTCATTATCCAACCGCACGTCTGGCACTGCACGTCGACATATGTGCGGTGCTCACGGCACTTGGGGTGTGTGTGGCACTGCTGTTGTGGCATGACCTCCTTGCAATCCACACACATCACTGGCTCATCTTGATCAGCGAAGCCCACTTCGCTGGATTCCGACTCATCGCTACTTGCTTCCTCTCCGCGGGCCCGGGGCGACAGGTCTTCTGCTGGCGCACTTTGCGCGGAGCAGAGGGGTTGTTGCCGCGGGCTCTCGGCATCTGCCTTGGCTTCTTCCTCTTCACGCACAGGTGATGCGCTTGAGTATGTAGCTATGAACGGGTTTGGCGGTGTGGGTCGGCGATAGTTGCCTGGTAGTATCTTAGTGCGACCGCGGCGGTGGCGCACTAGGTTGGCGTAGTGGCGGTGGCTCATGAGGGCGTGTTTCTCACTCGCATCCACAGGCAATGCTAGGTTTGCGTGGTTCTTCAGCTTCGGGCAGTCGCGGATGTAGTGGGGGCCTTTGCAGTTGAAGCACTCAACCGGTGAGTCATTCCTTTTGCCCTTGTCTTTGCCCTTGCCTTTTCCTTTGCCTCTAGGCTTGCCTTTGCCCTTGCCTTTGCCTTGTGCCGCAGGGGTGTAGAGCGCTGTCAGTGCAGGCTTGCCTCTCGGGGGATGCCTGGTGGAGCTGATGCGCAGGTTCTCTTCATGTGTGTGCAGCTGCAGTGACAGTTGATCGAAGTCGGGTACAGCTTTTGTGTTCTCGTACTCGCGCTGTATGTTTGTCACTTCTGACTGCCACTTCTCGCCACCGCCCTTAAGCAACGCGTGTAGGACGGCGCCTGCCATGAGCTTGTCGCTGAACACTTCGGCGCAGTTCATCTCATTCGCCTTCTTCTTCACAGTGCGGCACTGGTCGAGCATTCCGTCGATGCCGCTGCGCGGATTGTAGGTAACCCTCGTGCACAGCGCTAGCATGTTCTCAAACAGCGCGGTGATGCCGTAGTGCACCTTCTTGCACACTGCCTCCAACAGGCCATGCACATCACCAGGCGCATACACCTTGTGTCTGTGATAAGGGGTTGCAGCCTCCAGAGCCTTGAAGAAGGTCCAGCGTAGCTTGGCTGCGACTTCGCTCTCGCGCTGCCCAGTTGCTGGGTCTAGGTAGTACACATCACGTTGCTTTATCTTTCGTTCAAGCGGTGTGAGTGTGTC
>JAAEPE010000179.1 GCA_024222395.1 Myxococcales bacterium | reverse complement strand
TTGAAGTCATTTTTGCATCATTTGTCGTCGCCCAGAATATTGGAACGAGTTTGCCCCTCCGCTCGCCGAGGCGGCCGCTTGAATTGCATTCACAGTATTGCTCGCCGCGTCATGCAAGTCAGATCCATCCGGTTGGGAACTCGAGCAGGCGCAAGTTAGCAGCTCGACCTTTGCCCATGCGGATACAATTGAACTTGGCCATCTCGCCCACATCACAAGGCGGGTGGCCATCCTATGGATAGCCCTCTGGCCTTGTCCTATCGCGAGGCTGTTGCGGCGCTGTCCAGGCGATGCAAGTAGAGTGTCCTAGCAGAGCGCACGCCATCACTCTCGCGAGCGATAATGGTCACGCGGTTGCTGCCGGGCCACAGTGGAATCTGTGCTTGGAAGTCGAGCTCCGCCACCGATGCGCCGTTTCTATTCGAACGACTAGCCTCGGCTCTACTTGCTCTGCTTCTCGTCACCGAGCTCGGCCAGGATTGGATGGCGCGGATACATACGCCAAAGAGCTAGCATACGTTCTTTGCGCCCATCGGCTCCCTCCACAGCTTCGGCCAGTTGCAGATAGTCTCGAACACTGCGTCTGCCCAAGCCAAATTTCATAGCACGCTGGTAGAGACGGAGTGCAGTCGCCGTGTCGCCGGAGTGCTTTCGCAACATCGCGGTTTCGATCCAGAGCTCACGCTGCAACCTGTTTTGAAGATTTCGATTGCTTGCCAATAGGCTTTCGAGCTCCCCAATATTCGCTGCACGAGATGCCTTCGTGTTTGAAGACAGACTCATTGCCGCTGAGAGGGAAAGCAAGACAAGAGAGCCAACAAAGCATAGGTGTCATTAAGCTGCGTTTCCAAAAAGTGCCTTACTAGGAATTGGGTGAGCTCGAGACTTTCTGAGGAGATGAGTGCTCCTCAGATCCCCGGGGCGTCACTTTTTCGCCTCGAAATTGGGCAAGAGCTGTGGGGCAGGCGCGGCGCGGCCCCAGCTCGCCTCCTTGGCCGCCAGCAGCACTTGATCCTACGCCGCGCTTTTATCGGCAGGCGGGCCGGTGGCTCGGTTGTGGTGCGTGTCGATGCCAAGGTGGTCCAATATCGCCTCGGTTGCTTCTGAGGCTGGAATGATGGCGATGATTTTCATGTCGCCACCGCACTGGTCGCACTTGAGGATGTCGATGGCGAATACGCGCCGGAGCAGCTCTGCCCATACCAGGGCTCGGTTGCGTAAGGGACCAGTATCAACGGA
>JAAEPE010000178.1 GCA_024222395.1 Myxococcales bacterium | reverse complement strand
GCGTGCCGGTTTTCGGGCGCTCGTGCGGCCTCGCGCCCACGCCGGCAGGGTGGCCGTTGGCTGGCCGGTGGGCGCAGCCGCTGCACCCAGCGCATCTGGCCAACCGTATCCGCGACCACGGACGTTATCGATGCTGGGCTCAAGCTTCGGTAGCTCCACGATGTCGCGACTGACGGACTCCGGCAGTTCCGCCTCTTCCCCGACCCCACCCAGGGTCGGATCTCGCCCGATGCTATCGGGTGACGGCATTGGAGGCAGGGCTGCAAGTGTCTTCGCAACGAGGTCCTGAGGAGGTGGCTCAGGTGGTTCGTAAGCTTCTTCCAACGGTCGAAGGGACCTCTCGATCGCTTCGAGCTCCTGCCGTGCTTCTGGATCTTCTTCCAGCCACTGCGCCACTCGACGCATCTCGTGCGGTTCAAGGGCGCCTAGCAGATAGCCGATCAGGTCTTCGTGCATCACCGGGAAACAAAAGCGTGGAGGAAGGTATTCTCATGCCGAGGCAAAAACCGCAGCTTCTCGCAACGGTTTTTCTACGCGCACAAGTGCCCTTGGGTTCATCATTTCCGAGGAAATCGACTACTACTCGTCCATCTCGTGCCGAGTTTCGTCCCAAAGCAGGCCCAGACGCTGCACAGCAGCATGCAAACGGCTCTTGACGGTGCCTACGGGTATCCCCAAAGCATCGGCCGCCTCGCGGTACTTCAAGCCCTGGTAGTAAACCAAATGGATGACCTGCTGCATTGACTCGCTCAGCGAATCAACCGAATCGTGGACCCATCGGCTATTTTCCTGATCGGATGCTGC
>JAAEPE010000177.1 GCA_024222395.1 Myxococcales bacterium | reverse complement strand
TTCATCGCAGCTAACTACGTGAACGCCATCGGCTTCTAGCGAAGCGGCGGCGTGGTAGGTCGTGCAGATCGCTTCCACTGATTCTTGGAAGGCAACAGGGTCTTCTTGCTTGTCTTTAGACGTCATCCAATACCGCATCTACATCAAAGAAAGGCCGCGAGCGCTTTCGTGAGCGAGTGCTGGTCGAACATCGGCTTGCACACATCGAGCAACGACAAGGGCCGAGTGCTCGATACACCGGCACGCGAAAGAATCTCTACGATCTTCGCCGAGCCGCCACCATTCAGAATCTCGAAACCGTGCAGCGGAGGGCCGCGTAACTACTGGCACTTCAAACCGGTCGGTGCTCTAGACGCCGTAGAACTAGACGCCGCCGTGGATCTAGAAGTCGCCTTCAAGAAACGGAATGCTCAAAGCGACTGCACGGTCACCTGAGACGTTCTCGGTGGATACGTTGAAGTCCGGTATCTTGAGCGCAAATCCATATCCAGCCACCGCGAGGTCGAGCCTCGCCTGTACGCGAGCCTGGTTCCTGTTCACGGAGATGTAACTGTCTAGGCGAAGTCGAAACGCGTCGGGATCACCACCACCTAGGTGGAACCTCGCATCACGATTCTTGATGTCGCAGCGCATCTCCAACAGCCCAATCGTTAGTTGCCCTAGGTGCGTTCCAAAGTCGTTGGCGTAGTCGTTTACGTTGCTCCGCACAATGTGAGAAAGCTTGAGTCGAGGCCCCAATTTTGGCGACTCGACGAGGGGGTCGGCTTGCGCATCGACAGACGCAACGCTCACCACGAGCAGTCCGACTGTTAGCACTAGGCGCATCGCTCCATTATAGACGATAGATCGCAGTTGGCAGTTTCTGAAACCCAGGGAAGTGTGCTCCGGTTGGCTACACCGTCCCGCACGATAGTTAGATCGAGCTATGATATCGCAAGCTTCCGTGATTGCCGTCACGACGGCTCGCCTAGGAATGGAGGCATAGATGAGCGTGGAACCCTCCTGGGTCTTGCGAAAGCGCTGCGCTGTGAAGGAGCCGCTGGCGTTGCAGGTCGTGGCGCCTTCGGGCTGCCAGCCATCCTGGACCGTGGCGCGCAGCTCCGGGCCCACCAGCTCGAAATCAACCGACATCTCCCGCGGTCCCGTGACTTCAAAATTCGGCCCCAGATCCCCTGCCGGTACCCATCGAGGGTGCAGGTCTGGGCATCGAGGGTGGCATCTAGATCTAGAGACCAGCGGCAAGCGCTTGCAGTGCTCATCAATTTGGTACACGCCCGTGAGGTGTTTGTGCCCACGGTGCCAAAGAACCTCGTCCACGCCGATGGCCGTGATATCGCTGAGGTCTCGGTGAGCCAGCCCCCACTCCACAGCCTGGGAAACGGCCGAGAACACCTTCTCACAGCTCGTATGAAAGGCTTCCGCTGTTTCCTTCCAGCTCAGACGCTGGGCCCACCTCGCGAGAAACCAGGCGTAGGCTGTGGTGAGCTGGTGCTTGCCATTGGCCCATGGC
>JAAEPE010000176.1 GCA_024222395.1 Myxococcales bacterium | reverse complement strand
GGTTCTTTGCATGAAGCTACGCGGCCACGTCAACTACTATGGGATCACCGGCAACGGATCCGCCCTCGCGGGCTTTCTGTATCGGACGATGCATATGTGGTTCAAGTGGCTTCGGAGACGCTCGCATAAGGCTCGTAGAACATGGGAATGGTATCGGGCGCTGCTCTTGCGCTTTCCACTCCCTGAGCCCACTCCGGTCCACTCAGTCCTCATCATGTAGCGAACTCCTGATCCGAGGAGCCGTATGCGGTAGTTCCGCACGTACGGAGCCTGTGGGAGCCCCGGGGAGGTAACGACCCGGGCCGACCCGGCCCCTCTTCCGGGGCGCTGTACTAAGAGGTATGAGCTGGGAGCCCTGACCTCACTGTTGGCGACATGAAGATCGCGAAGTCTATGCACTTGCAACGAGCGAATCCTAGGCTCCAAAATGGTGTGTGGGGCGCGATGCTCCACCTCTTCATAGGACCACCTCTTCTATGCAAAACAGCCGCACCATTCTCTCTTACTTCACCGTGGGCACTCACGCGGTAGAGGCCCATCAGCCAGTCGCGACCGCAATGGAAGTCATGCAGAAGCACGACCTTCGGCACCTTCCCGTGCTCCAAGACGGCGTCGTCGTTGGCGAGGTATCAGAGAGAGGCCTGCGAGTCTGGCAACTGCAACAGGAATTCAAGTTTGAGCCAGCTATCTCGCACATCATGGTCGAAGATCCATACATAGTAGATCCCGGGGCGCCACTCAAAGAGGTGGCGACGGAGATGGCGGCGCGCAAGATCGGCTGTGCCATTGTGGTCAGTTCGGGCAGGCTCTCGGGCATGTTCACCGTCACCGACGCTCTGCGCGCTTGCCCGCCTCCAAGAGTAGGGTAGTCCGCCCATGCCTCAGCAAACATTGCCGTTCTTGGTATTTCCCTGCGGCTTGGCAAGTGTGCTCGCCAGCCAGTATAAACTGGTATGAGCGACAACAAGACAGACGCAAAACCAGCTCCCTTCGGAACCGTCTTTGGCCCTCACCTTCCGGTCGCTCGATTCGACGGAAACACGTGGAGCGCCGCGGAAGTCGTGCCGACCGAATCGCTCACATTTGGAGTCGCGACCCACTCTCTCCACTACGGTAGCGAGTGTTTTGAGGGCATGAAGGCACATCGCCAAGAAGACGGTTCAATCAGAGATTTCCGTGCAGATGTGAACATCCAGAGGCTTCGAAAGAGTGCTGAAGCGCTTTGCCTACCAGTCCCGTCGACGGAGCTTCTCGAAGAGATGGTCACGATGGCCATCGAGGCCAACGTGGCGGCCGTCCCGGATCCGCCAGGCTCTCTATACCTTCGCCCAAATATTCTCGGAACCGACCTCAACATTGGAGCAGCCTCCAGGCCCTCCAAGTCCGCAGTTCTCTACGTGCTCACAAGCCCTGTCGGTGCCTACTTGCCCCCTCACATGCTGCGCGTCAAGGTCGACTCTGATACGCCCCGAACCACGCCGCAATTTGGCCGGGTGAAGTGCGGGTCGAATTACGCCATGGCTCTAGGGGTCATTCAGAAGGCGGCAGCGGAGTTCAACGCCGATCAAGTTCTCTTTGCTCCAGGCGGATACATCGAAGAGACCGGAGCAGCCAACTTCATGCTGCTCGAAGAGGGACACATCATCACGGCGCCACTCTCCGATAGCTTCCTTCACGGCGTTACCCGCGACTCATTGCTGCAACTCGCCCGTTCCCTCGACTGGAAAGTCGAAGAACGCCCCGTCAACGTCTCAGAGCTTCAACAATGGTGCGCACGCCCCAATGCCGAAGCAGCACTTGCCGGCACGGCGGCAATCCTCGGAGGCGTTGGAACCATCATTATTGGTGGCGAAGATCACTTGGTTGGCGCCGGCGAGACTGGCCCCGCGACCAAGACGTTGCGCAACATGCTCACCGAAATCCAAGTCGGCAAGCGTGAGTTTTCCTTCCAATAGGTCGCAACTCGATACGCAGCGGTTTCATGCTAAGGGATTTACAGAAGACGGCTCATGCAGCAGGTTGACAGTGATATCGATGAACCGTGCTTGGATAGACTGACGCCCAATTGGTAGTTTTGGGTAGCGAGTCGCACGACAGGGTTCTGCTTCTTCCAGGTCATCGATTTGGCGTAGCCCACAATCGCTTCCAAGGTGTCGAGCGGCGCTCCGTTCCAATGGTTCGCAAGGACTCCCCAACAGCGTTCTACCGGATTATACTTGCTGTATTAGGGCGGGTAATAGGCAAGTCGGATATTGAGCTGATAGCGGTCAGCAAAGCTCACCATTCGGTTTAGGAACTGGGTTCGTCGTCCGCTGTTCTCGGGGCCAT
>JAAEPE010000175.1 GCA_024222395.1 Myxococcales bacterium | reverse complement strand
CACCGCCTGGGTTCACCAGCACGGCGCCCACGGGTACCTCGCCGATCGAATACGCGATTCCAGCCTGCTCGATCGCTTGGTCCATGAAGCGGGCGTGCTGCCGCTCCCCGCGCCCCTGGTGCTCGGGGGATCGCTCGGGGGGTCGCTCGGGGGATCGCTCGGGGGATCGCTCGGACCGCCCGGCACCCTCGCTGCCCGTGGACGCATCGGAGGTGTTTGCGCGGACTTGCGATCCTAGTCCGCGTTGTACCGACGTCGATATCCTACTCTGGTATATCCGCCTGGCGCTGACGAGGGAGAGGCGTCGCTGCGTGGCGGTGGTGAGAAATGCGCGCATGGACGTTCCGCATGAGGGTTGAAAGAACGCTTTGGGTTCGGAGCGCCCGTCGCGCTTGTATCGGCAACGTTCTGGGTCGAAATAATGGGTTACAATATTACTGCTGCTCGATGGGGGCTTCAAAAGAACTGAAGCGCCAGCCGTTCCGTGTTGTTCCTCTGCCCAGACGCGAGGGCGTCGTACAGCGCGGCCTTCGACTCGATGACGGAGGCGAGCACGTCGCCATCAACGCAGGCCTCGTCGTAGCCAAACTCCATCGGCGGGTCGCCCGAGGGCTCAAGGGTGCCGTTCACGTTCTTCACCGTCTTGTAGTACTTGAGCCACTCGAGAATGTCAGCGAGCTCTCCTGGGTACGCCTCCTCGGCGTCCGCAGCGCTGTTGATGGCAGCCGCCTCGGGCTTGTTGGATGGGAGTACGACCACCTTCCAGTCGATT
>JAAEPE010000174.1 GCA_024222395.1 Myxococcales bacterium | reverse complement strand
GGCTGGCCCCTCCGCCGCCTGAGCGAGCTCATCCCCGACCAATGGGCGAGAGATCGAGGGCTGCTTGGCGCGGCCGGTGAGCCCGATCAGTAGTGCCATCGCGGTGGACATCGGCCTCTACTCTGCAGCAAGCGGGCGTCTGCCGCTAGAGGGCGGTCGGTAAGGGGTTCACGATTGCAGACATCACCCTGGCACTGCAGACCATCGTCGCAAGTTCCGTTCTCGTAGCAGGCACCGCCTTCACCTCCCACGGAACCGGAAGGGCCGGAACCGCCGCTGCAAGCGAATACAAAGGCAAGGGCGAGGGATGAGGCGAGGGTTCTCATGCGCCCGATGCTAGCACTCCGTGTCGGAGGAAGTGACGTTGACGTATGAGCTGAAATGCAGTGACTCAGTAGGTCTTCGCCAAGCCGAACACACCAAACAGGCCAAAGCCGCGCGAGTCGCTTCCGTCGATCAGTCCGCCGCTCACGAAGGGCCCAATGTCGCGCCGCGTGAGTGCGAGCGTTGCGGTGTATGCCGAGGCGAGAAAATCGTCGACGTCGTCAACGCTGTTCTTCAATCGAGGGCGCACCCAGGCCGGCATCGCTGCGACTGCCGCAAGAACTCGAAACTCGTGTGGCAGTGTCCTCTCCACCGATACGGCCAACGAGCCTGTGAACATAGAGACAGTGCTGTCTTCGCGAGGCTGCTCGCGACGCGCAGCCCAGAACCCCGCGTAGCCCAGACGTCCAGCAACGCCGAGAGTTGTCGTAGTGGATAGGGGCCACGCACGACGCGCTCCAAGCCACACCGCGTGGGGCACGGGAATGATGACAGCCACCTCGCCGCCCAACCCTGCCTCGATGTCGAGAGTGCTATCGACGCCATAACCAAGTTGCGCGTCGAATGCTGCACCGGGAAGGCTCGGATAGCTCGAGGGAGATCGAGGATCCGGTGACGTCGTTACCGTGGCTAGGGTGTCGACGGCGGGATAATCGACGTGGCCGCGCACGCGCACGTTCCCTTCACCCGCGGTGCGGGGACTCTGCGGCGATGAGGTGCTGAGAGGCACCGTGCAGCTGCAAAGCGCCGCTAGCGCTAGTAGTTGAATTGGCTGGATCATGATCCGTCTACGACTTCGAATGCGATTTGGTAGAACTGCTCACCCAAGCCGACATGGATGGTGCCCGTGCCCAGCGCGTTGCCCTGAAGCGAAACCGTCGTGCGGGTTTCTCCTGGTGAGAAGGAGCTGCTGCCTCGCACTGACGTCGCAGGCATCGGGGCATCAATGGCGATGAATGCCTGTGTGTATTCTTCGGCTGGCTCCACGAGGTCGAGATTGAGATTCCGCTCACGACCGAGCGGGATTTCTATGCTGGTCGCAGGCTCTACAAGTGCCGGTCCATCGTATTGATGCCCGTACCAGACGCTTGCGGTGTCGACGTGCTCTCCGATTCTAAGGGAGAGCTCGAGGAGCACTCCTCCGAGGTTCAAGTCGTCGTCAACGAAGACGAAGTCGGATCGACTCACGAACTCTCCGCTATCCTGCTCGTACACGCGCAGGGGACGTTCTTGAGAGATGGCGACCAGACCGCTAGGGACTACGATTTCGATCGAGCGCTCAACGCAGCGCACATTGCTGCCGCGAACGATGTGGCGCAGCTCGAGCATGGCGGTTCCCTGGCCACCGATCACCAAGGGTAAGACATCGCCATCCTCCAGCGACTCGACGGTACCCGAGAGAGCCGGCCAGCCGAGCTCAATACTGTCAACGCCGTTCGAGCTCGCACCATCGCATAGGTCGGGCTCGGGGATATCATTCCCCGGGTTGATACACCCGGACAGCGCCATCAACAAAAGCGGTAGGAATCGGTAGATGGACACGCTGCGCGAGCATAGCAACAACGGAGGCTAGGCGCTCAATCCGCAGCCGAGATTGTTGGAGTGGAAGGCTGAGTGCGGCGAACTGAGCGTTGACAGGAGGGATCAAACGCGGGCTACCTTCATCGCACCCAACAAAGAGGGCACGTGTCAGATCACTTCTTGGCTGGCCAACCAAGAAGAGCAGACTTCTTCTCTGGTGCTTGAGATCGTTCCATCGTCCTCCATCGCGCAGCCAGCAGAAGCTCCGCCAGAAGACTCAATGCCCCCAGAAGACCCAATGGATGAGGACCCCTAGAACAGGAGACCGAGTAGACTCTCTGAGTACCAACAACGCTCTTGTACGAAGGAGAGGTGCCCACCGTGACTGCAGAGGCTAGGTGAACGATGGCCCCCCTCCCGCGAGCGCCTTGCCCGAAACAGGAGCCGTGTGTCACGGTCCAGTCGATGTCCGAAAGATACTCTCATCCGAACAGAGCATCGTAAACAGCTTGCTGGCGGATACTCTTCCCTCAAGGAACGCTTGAGGAGCAAAGAGATTGTCCTGCTCCATTGTCAGAATCCGTGGATGAGCTGGCTCACCAACGGGGCCTTTCGGACGCACATATCTCATGAAGTTGAATTCGAGGAGGTAGGCAGAGCTGGCCCTCAGGTGCCTTCGTTTTGAGGCTGTTCGAGATGGGCCCCATGCTCTGTGTCAACCAACACGGCCCAGCCGCCACCAAACTCGTTGGCCTCGGCCTGACGGTCACACTCTGAGCGACTCGAAGTCTGGGCCAGCTCGGAGTAGGCATAGACAACTGCATTCGCGCCGCGGGCAGCAGCTTCCTTCTTCAGCGCCGCAAGCACATGCTCTTGCCCTGGGCGGTGCTCGGACCGATAGCATTCGACAGAGTCGTATTCGCTTCCCGTTTTGACGTTCTTTGAGATGCCTGTGCGTACCTTGAGTTCTCCCAGCACGAGGTGGGCATAGCCATCGTCAACGGTCAGTTCGTTTTGAGCGAGGCTGAAGCCCTTTGGGCTGCTCTTGTAGTACACCTTCACCGTTTCGGGCGTCTGTCTCGTGACCCCGTCTTGCTCGCCTTGCTGAAAGCTCGTGAACTCTGCGCGCAATTGCGCCCCGGGGGGGATTGTGGACATGCAGGCCCAGCTACCACCGAACGAAAATACCAGGAGCAATAGGATGGGAGTATGGATGCGCTGTTTGCGTTCGTGCGTGGCCATGCACGTCTTATGCTATGGGCTCTTTGAGTGCGTCAAGTGTGAATTCTTGCCACACCTTGCAAGGATCCCTCGCCGAGCAAGACCACACAGTCGGGCGATTTGTCTAGAGAACGGATTCTACATGCTCAAACGAAGCATTGTCTGACCAACGGAATGAGACTGACGCCGGTGGTGCTATCAGAGTTGATGACTGCGCGTGCGTGTGAAGAAACAGCTTCATTGTCGTCTTTGTGACACGGGCAAGACGCTGGCGAGAGTTGGCAAGGGTGGGAGTTCCTTGGAAAGCCATGGCAAGCACCGGAAGAAGCGTGGTTGGCCTGTAGTTTGCTGTCTTGTCACATCATGACCTCCAGCCCCTCCCCCATCGCAACTCGTGCGTCATCCCTGCTGGTTTGTGCGTTGGCTGTTCTGGTTGCAGGCTGTTGGACCGATGCCGAGGGTGACACCTGCTTATTCCAGCCTGGCAGTGATGGTGACTGCAGGAAAGGTGGCGGCTCCTATGAGCCCAGTCCGCCACACGTGAGACACGAGGAATCGGCAATTGCTTCGGCTCCAGGAGGAGCCATTGCGATCGTTGCTGAGTCTCAGGCTTCGGGAGGCTAGGTAGAATAAACCTGTGTTTCTGATTTGCGCCTTGGTACCCAAGCCTTCCAATAGGGGCCGAGTAAATGCGATCACCCAGAAAGATCCAGCACTTACATGGGCCTAGCCTCCTCGCTGAGGTCGATGACGAAGCCGCTCCGAATTCTCCCACTACAGGTGCCGTTGGGGAGCTTCTAGAATCCCTCACAACCGTAAGGCTCACTCAGTGCATCGGCGATGCTGAAGCACTTGCACGCCTTGGTGGCGACGAATTTGCCATCATCCTCGAGCAGCGAAATGGCAAGGCCGAGGCCACGGCGCTGGCACGTCAAATCCTCAAGATTCTCGAACCAGACTTTCACGTCACGGGACACGTAATCTCCATTAGCGCCAGCATCGGTATCACGGTCTTTCCTGAAAATGGCAGCGATATCGAACAGCTCCTGGGCAACGCTGATGCAGCGATGTATCGCGTGCACTTGGGTCCTGAGGCTAGCCGATGCCGAACTTCATGACGAAGACGGCGTCGTCCTCGTGTGGCCACCGAAGCTCGCCGGTAATAAAGGATAGGGTGTAACTCAGACTATGACACTCTCAGCCTCGCAGGCTCCTACGAAGTGCCGAATCCTGGTGGCAACGGTGAGATTGGCCCAATTTCTAGCGGCGTTGCCTCGACGTGCTTCGTTCCGGGCACCAGCGCCTTCTAGGCCCATGGAATGACTACGAAGCCGCTGTCACAGTCAGATCTACACCCAATCGTTTTCATGATGGTGCCTCCAGCCCTCGCCTTCGGAATTGCCTACTTCCTTAGCGGAGAGGACACCCGGGTCTACTACGGCATTGCGGGGGCCATTGGAGGCTGGGTCGTCGGGGCCAATATCTACGACTCGAAGCGCAAGAAGAGTCTGAAGGCAAAGCAGGCCGACTAGCATCGCCTGTGCGTATCGGCACTGACGCCCATGACATTGACGATGGGCGCGTCGGCTGCTGTGTTCGTCGTCGGCTCTAGCTCTGCGGGGCAGGGTGACGCTCGCGGTAGGCCCCCGGAGCCCCTCCCATGAAGCGCTTGAAGGCTTTGCTGAAGGCCGCCTCGGTGGAATAGCCGATTCGCTCTGCGACCTCGGCGAGGTTCGCTTGTTCACGAATGAGAGCCTGGGTAGCCAGGTGCATACGCCAGCGCGTGCTGTACTTGGCCGGTGGCTCACCAACGAGCGCCGAGAACCGCGCGAAGAGTTCTGAGCGTGAGAGCCCCACGTGCGCCGCCATGTCTGCGACACTATGCTTGCTGGCAGGAGCTTCGTGAATCATGGACAAGACGCGCGCCACCTTGTCGTCGCGCAGCGCGTAGAGCCAGGCCGGGCTCTCGCCCTCGCTTTCGATGTGTTCCCGCAGGGCGTGCACCATCAAGACCTCGGCCAGACTCTTCAAGACCACCGCTGCCCCCTGACGCTCCGCTCGCACTTCGTCCGCAATGAGTTCGAGAATATGCGTGATGCTTCGGAGGCTAGGTAGAATGAACCTTTGTTTCTGATTTGAAGAGACGGCGGTAGATGGCGAGTACTTCCTGTTGGCGCTCGGAGAGTTCGCTTTCTTCGCCGCGAAACTCCAAGGCTTCGCTCCCAACCTGACTTTCATGGCCGGATGGAATCTGGAGGCATTCGATTGGGTGTAACTCTGGCTATGACACGTCAGCTCCGGAGCGGCAGCTGGATTACGTTGGCTAGCGTGGTGACCTCCATGCGGTAGTCGGCGGCAATCAGTGCCCAAGCTCTGTCGAAACGCTTGCTCTGTGCCCAGCT
>JAAEPE010000173.1 GCA_024222395.1 Myxococcales bacterium | reverse complement strand
CTGGCCCCTCCGCCGCCTGAGCGAGCTCATCCCCGACCAATGGGCGAGAGATCGAGGGCTGCTTGGCGCGGCCGGTGAGCCCGATCAGTAGTGCCATCGCGGTGGACATCGGCCTCTACTCTGCAGCAGGCTGGCGTCTGCCGCTAGAGGGCGGTCGGTAAGGGGTTCACGTAGAGACTGGTGTTTAGTACCAGTCTCCTATCGGGCTAGGAGGCACTCTCATGGTTTCGCAACGGACCGGTTCTTGACACCCACATGAGCGACACTGCGATGCTGATCGGGTGAGCACCGCCACCAGGCGGAAAGTGACTCCCGAATGCCGTAGAGTCCGCAACTCCGAGGAGATCAAAGCCCGTCTCCGGGTATGCTCAGCCTGTGGGAGGACTACTAGGTGTCTACGGCAAGAAGCGCGTGCTGGTCTTTGTCACCTTGGGAATCGCATCTGGCCTGCCATACGATCTCTTGCGCGGCACCTTGAGTCTCTGGCTCGCAGACGCAGGCGTTGACATCGAGACCATCGGCGCCTTCGCATTGATAGCGCTTGTGTTCAACTTCAAGCTACTCTGGGCACCCGCCCTGGACCGCTACACACCGGGCTTCTTGGGGAGACGACGTGGTTGGATGCTAATGGCTCAGCTCGGCCTCATTGCGGCCATCTTTGCGATGGGCCTCGTGGGGCCCGAGCAGAGCTTGACGCCCCTTATCATCATTACCCTGGTGGTCGCTTTCCTTTCGGCCAGTCACGACATCGTCGTCGATGCCTTTCGCACAGACATCTTGGCACCCTCAGAGCGCGGCGCTGGTGCAGCCACATATACCTTTGGCTTTCGCGTTGCGATGATCCTTGGCGGTGGTCTCGCCGTCGTGCTCTCAGACTACATGAGCTGGGGGAGTATCTACATGCTGATGTCTGGCCTAATGGCGATAGGCGTGGTGAGCACATTCATCGCCCCCGCCCCTTCCGAGAGCATTCCGACACCAAACTCGCTGCTAGAGGCTGTTGTAGATCCGCTTCGCGATTTCTTTGGACGCTATGGCTGGAAGGGAGCGACGGCGATTCTCTTCTTCCTCTTGTTCTTCAAGTTTGGTGAGGGCCTGGCAAGCCAGCTTCTCAACCCCTTTCTCGGATCCAAAAAAGGCGGCGGGCTGGGCTTTAGCGGCACTGAGCTTGGAACAGTTCGAAAGTTTGTAGGAATGACGGCCGCCATCTTGGGAGCCTTTGCTGGAGGCAGTGTCATCTCTAGATGGGGCACGTTTCGCCCGCTCTTGGTTTGCGGGATCCTGCAGTCTCTGGCCAATCTGGGCTACCTAGTACTAGCGCTGACTGGCAAGAGCATCGTCGGCCTTGGCCTGGCTATCTCGCTGGATCAGTTTCTCGGCGGTATGGCGACCACCGCCTTTGTCGCCTTCCTGATGAGTATCTGCAACAAGCGCTACAGCGCATTCCAGTTCGCCCTATTCACAAGCGCCTCAACACTCATGGCTCACTCCTTAGGCGCCCTGTCGGGAGTGCTCCAGGCCTCAGTGGGTTGGCCTCTCTTCTTTGCCACCACCATCGTGGTCGCAGTACCCGCTCTCTTGGTCTTGGCGCTTGCCATGCCTCAGATCACTACTGGGTCCGCGGATTGAGCCTCAGAGCACCAGACGCAGCTCCGCAAGATACTATGATGGTGCTACTCACTCAGGATAATACCGATGCCAAGGCACTCGCTACGCATTGAACAGACGAGCCCCTCGCAAGACGAGTTCTGCCACGTCGATCGAATCGCGGTCTTGAGCTCCTCGATTCCAAGCGATTCTCCCTAGTTCGAAATTTCGCAGCGGAAGACGGAGTCATTGTCGCGACCAAGACACCAAAGAGTCGTCTTGAATGAAAAGGCTTCGACGAGCTGATGAGAGGCCCACGCGGAGGCTAGGTAGAATAAACCTGTGTTTCTGATTTGCGCCTTGGTACCCAAACCTTCCAATCGTTCCATATCCTGTTTGAATCTGGCGAGGCTAGCAAACTAGAGTGAATCCGAGATCAAAAGGTCATACGCACCAGGTCTT
>JAAEPE010000172.1 GCA_024222395.1 Myxococcales bacterium | reverse complement strand
GTTCTGGGTCATCCCTCAGAGTCGCGGTCACTCGCCTGTCGCTAGGCCCAGCGCTGGCTCTCGCATAGAGCCAGTGGCCTTCCGGAGTCGCAAAGTCGAGGACATTGGAGGGAAGCGGACTCGCGCTTTCTTGTCGGACCAACAATTCACCATCGCCACCATCTTCGATGACCCAGCCTTTAGTCTTGGCCATTTCTACAATATTGGGAACAAACGGACATTGAAGCAGCTTTGCAAGGGGCGGCAATCCAATGATTCGGCCCTGCTTAACGCCCGCATGATTAATCACGAAGCGTACCGAGCGAAGGTCATCAGCCCGGAGTCCGCAGGTTGCAAACTGGGGCATGCTTGCATCCAGCTCAGCTTGCAATTCCCCAAGGAGCGATTTACCAACTTCGGAGTCTAGGTCAACCATCGCGGTGACTGGCGTGGTGTTGATTTGCGCGGAGTTCGCTGGCTCTGTAGCTTTTCCTGTCCAACGTGCACAGCTTTGCGTGGTCGCCTGCTCGGTGTTTGCGGTCGCGCCACCGACTGAGTCAGTGGACTTCTTGGATTTGCTGTTGCCGCAGGCACTTGCAGCGATGCCAAGCGTGGCAACAAGCCCGAGTGTTAACAGATAGCGGAACTGCATCATCATTTCGCCACCTTGTACGATTACGCTTCGACCTGCAACCTGCCATGAGCCCTAATATGAAGGGTCGGCACGAGTCGTTTTATGAAAATTGTGGGAGTTTTCTAGCTGGCTGCCCCTCCTGGGTCTTCGCCTCGGTATCGTGTGAAGGTACCCCCGTGACCTCGCGCAGCACCTTCACCATGATGCTAGCGACTTCTATTCACTCTCAGTGGCTATCGCTGCAAGAGCCAATAGCTCCCGTAGGCAGTCAAGGCTGCGCGTACCGAGTCAAGGTCGAGCAGCCCGGCCTCGATGGCGCGTCGGATGGTCCTGGGACTGGTCAACAGGTGGTGCACTGCCTCCTCCTGGCTGAGTTCCATGTCTGCGATTGCTGTGCACTCGGCATGGGCCTCTGCGCGTACTTCGATGCGATTGTCAGACTGCCGGATTCGAGGCTGAGGCTAGAAGCTCGGTGCCGATCCAACTGTGGCGGCGCGGCCGGGGACAAATCAGTCGCTACTGTCGTTTGCCGTAGGGCTAATCTGGTCGAAGGATCCGGTAGCCATCTGCCAGGCAGTAGCCGATATTGGCGCGCCATTGGATCAAGCGGATGATAGCGGCGTCACTGCACTCCACGTCTGTGCCTCGTTGGGATTCTCGAGGCTAGCATGTGGACCGACCCGCCGTATGGCGTCGAGTACGAAGGGAAAACCAAAGACAAGCTGTCAATCAAGAACGATGGGGCAAGTGAACTCGGGGTTCTTCTTGATGGCGCATTCTCGAATGCCTGTTCTCACGCCCTTCGTGATGGGGCTGCGGTCTATGTCTGTCATCCCGCTGGTGCGAACTCGCTTGAGTTCTATCGATCACTTGAAGACGCTGGCTTCAAACTTCGCCAAGCCCTTGTCTGGGTGAAGAACACATTCGCGCTCGGCCGCAGTGACTACCACTATCGTCATGAGCCCATTTGGTTTGGCTACAAGCCTACGGAGACGGGACGGCTTGGTCGCGGTGGCGAAGGCTGGCATGGGGATAACTCTCAGGACTCGGTCTTTGAAGTCGACAAGCCTGCTCGCAATGCCGAGCACCCGACGATGAAGCCGGTTGCGCTGGTGCAGAAGATGTTGCTCAACTCCACCAAGAAAGGAGAGCTTGTCTACGAACCATTCGGAGGCTCCGGGTCGACCTTGTTGGCGGCGGTGGAGATGAATCGGCGGTGTGTCGCGATTGAAATCGACCCGGGCTACTGCGATGTCATCGTGCAGCGGTGGGAAGAGTTCACTGGTGGCAAGGCCAAGAAAGCGGAGTGATTGCTTCTTTTTCGATTCCGTTCAAAGAGACTCGACTTCTTAAGGTGGGTTGAGCAATGGTGCTGTGACAAAACTAAAAAAGCGAGGACCGCCGTTGCGACTAACAACGACGGCCCTCTCGGCACACAACCTGTAATCGAGGTCATGAACCGTGAGCAAATCAAAGCACCGGGCGCGTCGCCGCGTCAAGAAGTCGGCACACTCCACAGCGTACCGTAGGCCGACAGGGCCTCCTCAGAGCTTGGCAGATCTACTCAGCGACATGGAGGTCGCCTTGCCAACTCTCATTTTCGACCTGCCTGTCTCAGTGGACGAAGTTTCGCCAAACTGGTGGGAGCTACAATACCCTGAAGGAGAACGAGAGCATCCAGTGGATGCGGCCGTCGCGAAGATCATCACGCAAGAGGATGCATTGCGCCGGCAAGAGGAGAAGGTCAATTACTTCATCGGCTCCTTCCAAGATGCACTGCCGGAAGAGCTACGCGCTCTATGGCCAGCCATCCGAGAAATGCAAAGCGCCCAAAGGGCAATACAGAATGCCGTCTACTACAATATCGGAGTCAAAGATGGGCGCACGATGATGGCCACCAAGATTGCCCTGGAACAAGTTGGCGCATTTGTCCGCACCCCAGAGCAGTCAAAGCTGTTTGAAATCGCTATGGTGCTGCGCAAAATCGCATCCAACCTGGCATGGGAGTCGCTACCTCGGAACTATTCTGATGATTCATCGGAGAAACCAAAGCGATGAGCGAAAACAGTCCTCCCATTGGAGAACTCACGGATACTGTAGTTGCTATAATCTCCGACATCAGAAAGGAGCGAGATCGGGCGCTGAAAGAAGTGATTCCGCTGCGGCGCGCACTTCGCGATCTGATTGTGAGTGCCGATCGGGTTCGGACGACCCAAAGCGGTTCTTCTGTTTGGATTCACAAGAACGCGCTCACGGATCTCTATTGGGATTCTCGCAAGGCGGAAGTTGTTCTCAACCAAGTCATGGTTAAATCGACCTAATTTGCATCTGCAACGACATGATCAGGGTTTCAGGTATGTGATCGAGAATGAGGATTTTTATTACTTCGATCTCATAGTATTCTAATTCTCCGAAAATGTTGAATTATGGAATTCCTGGTCCGGAAGATTCGTTTTCTACGTACGCCTCCTAATCACGCTCGTAGCAAGAAATCCCAACAGTAATGCCCAACGCTGCTAGGGCAGTAAGAATTTCTGTGCTGAGTTCAAAATTGCACTGAACCCCGTGCTCGACATGGATATCCATTATTATATCTGTCGCGCCTCTAGAACGCAGACTTGCAATGAACTCTGGGGTTGCAAAACCTAAAGAGGCAATGTTTAGCGGAAACCTAATAATTCCGGATCCATAGGGGGTTGGCTCGCCTCTGTATCTTCCAATACTCCCAATGTCGCCAGGTTCATTATTGTCTGAGAATATGACCGATAGTTCATTTTCAGCCAGGCTAGGAGAAAAAGTATCCCCCTGTACTAACAGTAAAGCGTGTATCCGAAGCGGACCGTCGGTCACGGTGTGAACCAATCTGCTGATAAATCCGTGACGACTTCCTTACGTGTTTTAGGGTTACGCAACACAATGTTTCCTGCCGCGTTGATGCCAATGTCTGGGTTCGTTGAACCAATCTTTTTCATAAAATCTTTCGAGGCTAGGAGAGGTCATGTTTCTCAAGAAACCCTATGACCACGGAGCCCTCGTGAATTCGGTGGACTCCGCCCAGGCACTCGCGTGTGAGCGAGGTGTAGCGCCGGGTAGGGTTGACGACTGACTCTGAGAACTCGGTCGCTAGGCCCCGGCGGATTGAAGTGCCAACGACTCCAAGATGGCTATGGGCCCCTTGAAGAGATTCGTGCAACGAACGTAATGCCGACACAATCCGCGTGCTGGATTCCCACGCGGATTGGAGCTGAGGGCCTCTGCGCTTCTAGGCGTCGTCGCCGAAGCCAAAGACGGCGTCGATGCAGCGATTCACATCGGAAATCTCTTCGCAACTCGCGTCAAAACAGGCCGTCGCAGCAGCTACCGTGTCGGACGTTAGCAGCCGCAGAAATGCCCCGCCTTCAGGCTCGCTCACGTCGCAGAGAGACAGGCTTCCTTAATCCTCACACATGGTCAGGTAGGCGGTGCAGGTGGACTGATACTCGCTATCTACTTCACGTAGCGGAATGTCGAGAAGACAGGCGTCTTCGCTGGCATCGCAACTGGCAGTGCTGCAGTCAAGAAACCCCTGTACCGCACCAAAGGAGTAGATTTCGACAATCTGGGATTCGCAATCCGATTGGCATTCTGCGTCGACGTCATCGGGAAAACACTCGGCCTCGAAGGCGCAGCTCTGGGAGCACAAGGAGGACGCCTGAGCCGGTGTCACGGGCGCTGCGCTTTCACCATCTCCCTCACCGCCGCCGCAAGCTCCAGCCAAGCCAAGAGCCATCACTGCAAGCATCGTCTGTCGTCTCTTCATGGGGCAATCCTAGCGGAGAAACTCAGGTCTTGAAAGAGGCTCGGGTAAGCTCTCCAGCGTTGCGCCCAGGGTCTGACCAGCGATCTCTTCCATCAAAAGATAGGGCCGTCCTTCGAGCACTCCCGAGTCCAAAAGGGATGGAGCCTGACCACCTCCGAGAGCACGCAACACCTGGGCCTCGTAAGCGAAGCGCTGCTGGGCGGCCGCACTCGATCGACGTGCCCACTTCAGAGCCTGCCTCCCTCCCTCTGCATCGACACTCCAGGTGGTTGCGAAACCGCCGACGCCGAGAACACGAGCTTGCGAGTACCCGGGCGGACGAGATCCCACATAGCCTTCCACCGCAAGGGCGGGTGCACGCGCGCCATCCGCGGGGCAAAGCGCCTCCGCAGCAAGACGACGGTGACAGACAACGCAACGAGGCATGCTCTGGCACAAGCATCTCAGAAGCCCGGGAAGCGAACAAGCGAACCGCCTCCCTCCGGAATGATCCTCACACTGCGTTTCGGAGCGCTTTGCTCGGAGCGATCTCGATCTTCGATCTTTCGTTGCGACTTGCACAAGACGGCGTGCTCTAGACAACGGGAGCCTGGGCGCATTCATCCGGATGCCATCCCCCTCAGGCTCTGGACCACATTCAACAAGGACAAGCAAATGGGATTTTTCGACAAACTTAAGAAGAGCGTACTCAAAGTAGACGACCAGCAACTTCTCACCGAAGCCATGCTCTGCGTCGCATTCGCCGACGGCGACGACCAGTGGGAAGAGACCAATCTCGTCCGCGCTTTCATGGAGACTCTTCCAGAGCTCAAGGGGTCGGACCAGTACGAAGTGTACGAGGCCGCAGAAAAGAACGTGAAGCTTCACGGTGCCATGGGTCGAGCCAAAGAGCTGGGCAACCTCTCTTCGGAGAAACTCAAGCAGAAGGCCTTCTACCTGGCCATGGACATCGCTCTCTCCAGCGGTGACATCGACGACGGTGAAGAAGCCGTTCTCGCTTCAATGGCAGAGACCCTCGCCATCTCCGACGCGATGGCAGAGAACATCGCAAACACGCTGATGATCAAGTACTGCTGATCTAGCGATACTTGCAGCCGAAGGGGCGCTCTTGCATGAGAGTGCCCCTTTTGCGTCCTGTGCACACACACTTCCACCGTTGCCGATGCGCAACAGGCGTGCGCTAGAACCACAGAAGAGGGACTTGTTTCGCCATGCATCAGGAGCTTGCACAGGCACGGGCATTGCTTTGATACCCATGCGTGACTTCCCGTCTTCTTGCACTCCCTCTGGCTCTCCTCCTCACCCCTGCAGCCCGAGCCGACACCAGCGAGCACAAGCTACTCGACACGAACTTGCATTTGATCTCCCCCGGGGTTCGAGGCTAGGTAGAATAAACCAGTGTTTCACAGGCACCGTTCTGTATTCCACGATCGGAGAGACCCGCACCGAAGCAGATTTCGCTCAGCACATTCTCAATACCGTTGCTTCTGATCCCACCGCACAATGGCTCTTCGTCGTCGACCAACTCAATACACACAAGTCCGAAGCGCTGGTTCGACTCGTCCATAAATATGGCAAGCTAGACACGGACCTGGGTGTGAAGGGGAAACACGGAATCCTCAAATCGATGAATACTCGGCGCGAATTTCTTGAGGACGTGTCACACCAAATTCGGTTTCAGTTTACGCCCCGTCATTGTTCTTGGATGAACCAGGTCGAGATCTGGTTCAGTATTTTGGCTAGGCGTGTGCTCAAGCGCGGCAGTTTTACGTCACTTGATGATCTCAAGAGCAAGCTAAACAGCTTCATAAACTATTTCAACACCACCCTGGCGAAACCATTTTCCTGGACCTACACCGGAAAGCCTCTGAAAGCATGAAAAATAACGATCACCACTTATGCCGAGGAGATCTAGTGCCCTGGGAATAGGATGTTGGAGCCAACTCACCTTGCCATCGGCATCCTAAGCAGGCGATCGCCGTCGCCATATGGCAGTATCCCGGTGTCTCAAATGAAGTCCCTCCGCTACCTGGTGCCCTCGAGCATCACCGCACTAGCCTTGGCCTGTGGTGTCGTGGCGGCGGTCTATGGTGCCCAGGGCAAGCCAGTCGAAGGTAGCTGGTTCGTGCTCTACGCGACGATTCTCGATCGGATGGATGGCATTGCTGCACGGGCGCTCAAGGCCACCAGCAAGTTCGGAGTGTGGCTCGACTCGACGTCCGATTTTGTCGCCTTCGGCATAGCACCCGGCTTCCTCTTGTTGGGGGCAAGCCCCGGTGGCTTCGAGCCTTGGCTCGCGGCTCCGATGACGATCTACATCGCGGGCTCGGGTATTCGGCTTGTGCGCTTCTCACTACTCGAACCCAGCAAAGAGTTTAGAGGGGTACCTAGCACTCTGGCCGGTGGTGTCTATGCGGCTGGAATCAACACGGCTCTGAGCAATGGAGCCACGGGGGACGACGCTCTCTGGCTTTTCGCCGGAGTACTCTCGGCCTTTGGCATCGCGATGAACGCCACGTGGATCCGCTACGGGAAAGTCGGTGGGCAGTCGACTCGATGGCTTAACTACTTTGGCATGTCTGTTGTCGCTACCTGCGCCGTCTTCATCGTTATCGGTATCTTGCCGGAGTTCGTCTTTGGTGCTTCGTTCCTCGTGATGCTGATCGCACCGATCATTTCACGCTTGGAAGCCCGCCCCCCGCCGGCTAGCTAGATGTCCCTGGCGGAAGTGCTCATAGGAAAAGTTGCCAACTCTGTAAGATGAGATCATAAGGGTGGTTCCTGGTCAACGAAAAGGATTGAGAATGGCCCGACATGCGCTTGTAATCCAGATGAGAGCCGAGCAAGAACTCGTGCGGGACAGAAGCTGGCGCCGTTCCGCATAGCGGGCAAACACGGCCTTGAGC
>JAAEPE010000171.1 GCA_024222395.1 Myxococcales bacterium | reverse complement strand
TCGATGGCACCTGAGGGTGTGTTGGAGCTGCATCAATGCTTTTTGATTCGCGTGCACGCGTTGTCAAGAAAAGTGACAAAAAAAACTCACTTCGGTTTGAAATACGAGGCAACCCGCTGCAACCCGCTGTCATCGCTGTCATCGCTGTCATCGCTGCCTCGTGCGAGTATGGTACACGCGCACGGGTTGAGCCCCATACCAGCGACGTGCGTGGGCAGTGTGCCTGTTCTCCTCAGACGCCGCTGCCATCGCGGGAAGAAGAAAGCCGAGTCCAACATGCTCGCACACCAGGTGTACCGCCGGGGGCCGCCGTCCTGGTGCCGGCGGCGAGCGGGTGGGAGTGAGGGCGGAACCCACATGGTCTCCTTGCGTGCCTTGTCCCCGCTGCCACGCCAAAGACGGCCCGTGGGCACGTGGGCGAGCGCATCGGCGTCAGAGGCGACTCCTCGGGTGAAGAAGAGCAAGGCTTCCAAGCTACTGGCATCGCTGCTCTCTCTTTCAAACCTCCCGCTGACATCATATGTTCCGTTCCCCAAGACGGCGCTCCACCGCATCCACCCGTCC
>JAAEPE010000170.1 GCA_024222395.1 Myxococcales bacterium | reverse complement strand
GGGAACGAGTTGGGTATCCCGGGTTACTGGGCCGTCTTCTTCCTGCGCGCCGTGATTCCAAACCCCGCCGAGTATCTTGACGACTTGCCCACTTACGTCGCCAATATGATCGCCTTCAGATAAAACAGAATCTTGGGCACTCGGGATGCCTAGATTTCGTGGCCAACTGGACACGGCTCAAACGCTCGTCTACCTACGCTTCGCCGATGGCGTTACCGACACCGTCGCAAGGCTGACTACCGGACTGGCGGGCTCACCACTCTCCGGGCGGGATTCGCACCCGCTAGACGACAAACGAAGTTTCATAAAGTTGTCGCATCTTTACTCCTCCTCGACCAGCAGAGCCCGGTCGCACTATTCTACCTAGCCTCGCAGCGCCTGGTTACCTTGCAATGCCTTCACCCGAGTCCACAGCTCGGTGTTTTTCTCAGCACTGACTCCAACATCGGCCGCTTCTCCACCACTATAGGTTCCGCTCGAACTCATCCCGGGTGTCATAGGCCTGTAGACCAGTTGGCCGCTACCATCGACGCCGGTTGAGACAAATGAATAGGAGTTGCCACTGCCATCGGCAAAGTGCAGTGACCTACCTTCTCGTTTTGCTGTCACAAGAACCTCTTCTTGTCGTGTCGGGGGCTTGGCGGTGGATTCTGGTGTGGCTGAGTTCACTGCCTCAGGCGGAGTTGTGGGAGCGGGAGTCGTGCCTTCGGAGCAACCGGTGGCCAGCAGTGCGATGCAGAGTGCGCTTAAGCGGATTGTCATGACGCTAGCAGTCTAACGCAGACGACAACCGCCTTGCCTACCGGAAGCCACAGCGCCAAATTGAGCTCATGAATCGCGGATTCCAAGCGATTCCCCTATCTCTCCTGGTTGGCTCCTGTGCCGCAAGTGAGGATTCAAAAACCCGAGACTCCGACTCTCGTCACGCCAAATCCTGTTTCCGATGAGCAAGTCGCTTTGCCCGACACCACCCCGCCAGAAGCCGTCCCCGTCGCGAGCTATGCCATGTGACTCATGTGCTCTACGATCTCGACAAGCCGAGCGATGGAGTTCTTTCCATCGCCAACCACGCGCCGGGGATACGTACTCGAGGCCGCCGATCCCGTCTTCGATGCAGAGAGAACAAAGCACTGCAACTAGAGCATGCAGTTGTCACGCTTCGTGTCTAGCAAGCGGACCACCCTTGGCGTGAAGAGCTGTTCACGCTGAGTATTTGTCTCAGCCATGGTGTCAGAATGACGTAGCTAGCTCCGACTTCACTCTTGGCATGGTGGTTGCTCTGGTGCGACAGCCATGAGAATTCTCAGAATCCTGCTACCACTTCTGACTCTTGGCGGCGCCGGCTGCGTTGGAACCTCCACTACGTTACAGACTGCGCCTACAGTCAAGAAGGGCGATATACGGCTCACAGGTGGCATGTCCGTTCCCGTGTCGACTCGATACGTTGAGGAGATTGCGGACGTTCTCGGTGTGACCGCGGATCGTCTAAGCGACGCCGACACCACTGCGCTAACAAAGGACGAGCAACGTGAAGCAGTCGAGGGAGCGGCGGCGATACTGCTTCTCCAACCCGGATTCCTCTACATCTTGGAGGGGCGCTATGGGCTTGCCGATAGGTTTGAACTCGGCATTAAGTGGGCGGGGGCTGCAGTTCGACTCGGCGGAAAGTACTGGCTGCATCACGAGGAAGGTGGTCTCGATGCATCGGTGGCCTTTGGATACACGCACCATAGCGGCGTTGGCTCCTCGGTCGCCAAGAAGGCATTTGAAGTGTTCGACTTCCTGGAGCTTGTGGACTACTCACGTAGAGATGCCGACCTTGCCATCTTGCTCAGTGGCGACTCGCGAGCCAGATTCGGTTTCTATGGAGCCCTTCGCTATGTCGTCGGCTTTGTGAATCTTGAGACCAACTTCGAACGACTCATGACGGAGGAGGCCACCTCCGAGGCGACGGTAAAGGAGCAAATTCACAATCTAGGTGGCACAGGTGGCATGCGACTTCGGGCTGGCCCCGTCCAGATCATGGCTGAGCTGACGGTCATGCGCATGATGTTCGCGCCCACGATCCTCGACGAGACAGTGGATCTAGGAGGCTATCTAATTGAACCATCGATTGGTGCCAGCTTCGCTTTCTAGAAGCCCGCCACGCCCTGCAAGAAACCGTGTTTTTCCCCCCGGACAAGCACAGGTTCGAGTGAGTGGGGGTCGATCTACTTGCCGTTCACTCTAGCCTCAGCTATCGCCGCAAGTGGAGGACGCCGACTAGCCTCAGCCGGCGTTGTTCACGTTGACTTGAGGTCGGCCTGAGGTGAAGCTGCGCAGTGATGAGAGTCTACAAACCAAGGTCACCAAGAGGCACCGTGTTATTGGGGCACGCCCTACTCGGGTTGGTACTCGCCTCGTGCAATGGCTCTCCCGCCAAGTCCAATTCTGCGACCAAGAGTCCCGAACCCACAAGTCCCAGCAATGCGTTGCACGCGACGACGAGTGAGGATTGGACCCGTGCGGAGTGGCTACGGGCCGCAGATGGTTTCTTGGCGAAGCCAGAAACGATGCCTCGGCTGAACAACCCAGCTTCTCGGCCCTTGTTTGAGAAGCTAATCACCACCGACGCGTGGCTCAATCATGATTGGCGTATCTTCGAGGGCGACGGTGCTGCCGACTTGATGCGATTCTTTCCGACGATCAAGAAGCTCACCATGACGTTCATGTCACTGAATGCTATTGATGAGATTGTTGCGCTGAGCTTGAACAATCTGGATGTCTACAGGGCATTCATCCACTCGGGCACGGACTTCATCGCCCGTCTGCCAGCGGGCGACGCGACCAAGAGCAACCGACAGGCGGGGCTGGACAAAGTACGCCTTGGGGCAGCAATCGGCGTTTGCGGGTTGCTCTACCTCGTCATCGATGCTTCCGATGAGTTTCAGGCTGCCGCATTTGACAGATTGGCGCAGCCTAGCTCGTATTCATTTCACTCTCGGGAAGGACTTCAGTTGATCCTCGCCACGCTGGACGGGCTCATCAAGTCGGGATCGTCCGGTTTGCGGACACGATACAAGAGCGCTCGCTCGGTCATCGCCGCTGAGTACGGCAAGAGGGGTGAATCAGCATCGTCCAGGCGAGTGACATACCAAGGACTTGGTCGGGCAGCCCTGGATCTGTCGAAGCTTGAGACCGTCGTGTCGACAACCGGGAAGTTCAGCGTGGAACTGGGGCCAGGTGGACTGGCGAGTCGAGTAGAACTGGACCAACCGGATGGCAGCACCTCTGTGCAGCATAGGATCGAATTGCAGCATGGTGACTCTCGCTTCGAAGCAGTGTGCCTTGATGGTCAAACCGAGGAAGCGCTTGCTGCACAATTCATGCAGATGGGACTCGTCGCTGAGGAATCGGAGCAAGCCGGGCGGTGGCTGGTCTTGAACAACCCGGACAAGCATGTACGGATGCGCGTTCTCTCCATCGCCGGGCGGGGCTGTGTGGCTTCGGTTGAAGGTCCCGCGGGGCAGGTGCCACCCGCCCGCATAGAGTCCTTTCTGGTGTCATTGCGTGCCGCGCTCTAAATCAGGCTAGCCTCGGGCGAGGCTAGTGGCGCTTGCCACCGTCTTGGACTTCGCCGAACAGCGCCGGATTTGGGCAACACTTCCCTGCAAGTTCTAGGGACGCTCAACAGATTAGTCGCAATGACGCTGGAGCACGTCCCGCAACTCCTCAAGTTCGGCGGGCGGTAGTCGATCACGATTCTCTGCGATTTCAAGTGCTAATTCGAGATCATCGATGTCACCAACGATCTGGTACACCTGCCCACCACTTTCAGCGGTACCACCATCAATCGGATTGAGCACACCGACTGCCCAACCGACTAGATTCGTCATTTCATCGACGTCGGACGCGCTCTTTCCACGGTCGGTCTCCTAGCCTCCGTGGCTCCGGCGAGACTGAAGAGCCCCTCAGCCAGGGCGACCTGGGTCGGCGCGACGATGGCATTGCCGGCGACTCCTTGCGAAATCGCGGCTGCCACTTCACTAGGTTCAGCAACGACGTCATCGCCGGCGCCTCCTGTGCAAGCGGAGGAGAGGAGGAGGGCAAGGGAGGATGCAAGCAGGCCATAGGAGGTGTTCATGTGGATCGCCTTTGAGCTATGCCAGGGCGAGGCATTACCTTGGCACCATCGGGTTCAACCTGAGCCTCCTCAACATCAGGCGAGACAATTTCTGCAGTCGCAGCTTCCGGCGCAGACTCGATTTGGATTTTGCTTTCCGATCCGCCTCGCAAGAGCAGGAAGGCCGTCACCAGTGCTGCGGTCATCACGCCCGCACCAACGAGTGCGGGAACTAGCCTCTATGAAGAGGTTGCCCATGGTTGCGAGCAAGTTCATCGAGCCATCCGCATTGCAGGCGCCACTGACAACTCGAATGACAGCCGTGGCTGTGCAGCAGCCGTCGTCGCGGTTGAAGCTCGTAAGAACAATGTCTGGTATGTCCTGAGCGTTCGTATCACCGTCTCCGTTGTCATCGCTTAGGTTCGTGACAGTCGAGCTCATAACCACGTCGGAACGATCCGGGTACGGGTCGGTCGCTTCTGGGAACCAGCGACAAGCCACTTAGGGCTCGAGAACGCCAACAGGAGGTACAAACTCAGACACGGCTACCGCATCACGGGGAATGCAGCGCCCCAGGGTTGGCTCACAGATTTCGCCAATCTCGCACTCTTCGGTGAAGTCACATCCCTCGCCGAGAGGAACGCAGCTTTCTTGGAGGCATGCCTCTTGCTCCCCCGCAGCAAAGCTCGTCCGACGTGCCGCAGAGGCCGGACGTATCAGCGCACTCCGCAACGCAGCGCTCATCGAGGCACATCTCCAGCAGTCTCTTGAAGAAAGTAATTCGTTCGTCGTGTTCGAACATACCTACTCAAGGGCACGAGTAGGTCACCGCAGGC
>JAAEPE010000169.1 GCA_024222395.1 Myxococcales bacterium | reverse complement strand
CGATCGCTATGCATTCTTGGCAATGGTGCGAAATGCGAAGTTCCTGAAGCCTGTGTATTTACCCATGCAAGCCTCCATCGAGGCTCGCGTGACTCGACATGAAGAAGATAGCGTGACAACGCGCTGTACCGTTTTGATCGACCGTCAAAGCGTTGCCACCGCGCACTTGACCATGTCGCTCGTAGAACCCACCGCAGAGTGGACAGCTGCCCTTGCAAGCAGGGGCGAACGTGTAGAACGTTGGAAGCAGGCCTGGTGTACGAAGTCATAGTTATAGGAGCGGGACCGGCCGGTATCGCGGCTGCCACCCAATTGGGCGACCGTGGCATCGAGGTCCTCGTGCTCGAAAAGGGTACGCGCGTGCTCGGTGCTCTAAGACAGGTGAACCCGAGGATGAAGTTGCTCACGCCGGTGTGCCTGTCAACCCTGCACGGAATGAGGGTGGAGACGCCAAGCCGCGACTACCTGAACTTCGGAGAGCTCATCGCCGAGCTCGAAGTATTCGTGCGAGAGCGGGCCGTTCAGGTTCAGCTGCAAGCAGAAGTAACGAAGGTGGAGCGCAGCGGGCAGCACTTTGTTGTAACGCTACAAGGCGGTCAACAGCTAGAGAGCCGCTACTTGGTGGATGCCTCTGGCATGATTGATACACCTCATATTCCGCCGATCTTTGAGCGTTGGCTCAATGCCCCGACGACCCGATGTGTACACAGTCTTGATGTGCGCAGCGAGGACCTGGCGACGGCCAGACGCCTCTTGGTTGTTGGGGGGAGTACCTCAGGGTTCGAAGTGATTGAGTTCTGGGACAAGGTTCGTCCTCACGACGCGAAGGCGTGGATGTCGACGAGGGGCTTTCCAGTAGCTGTGCCGCATCGCATCCTAGGTATTGACATTCACTACCTGCTCTACTATCCGGAGAAGCTTCCCGCCCATCTGCCATTGGTTCATCGTTTGTTTGACAATGAAAAGGCGATTGGCTTGCGGGCACTCTCGACCTTCGCGAAGGGAGTTGTCAAGGTGGTGCCTGAAGTCAAAAGGCTTGACGGAGACAAGGCCTATCTGACTGACGGTCGTACACTGAATCCCGACTTGATCGTGCTGGCGACCGGCTTCGAGCATTCCGCTTGGCACCTTGGGCGGACCGTCAAGCGTGATTCAAAGAAGAGACCTCTGACCTCCAATTGTGAGAGCACGGAGCTACCCGATCTCTTCGTATTGGGAACCAAGTTCTCGAGGAACCTGGCCTCCTCCTTCTTGCGGGGCATCGCGAGGGATGCGCAGGTGGTAGCAGATCGCATTGCTAGCAGAAGGACATGAGAGCCGTACAGATCAGGCGGTTCGGAGGTCCCGAGGTCATTCACCTGACCGATGTCGAGACACCCAAGGCAACCAAGGACCAAGTGCTTGTAGAGGTCCATGCGAGCACCGTAAATTTCTCAGACATCCTTCAGCGTGAGGGAGTGTACCCAGGCGGTCCAGTCCCCCCATTCGTAAGTGGTCTGGAGGCAGCGGGCACTATCATTTCGACGGGAGCTCGGGTGGCTCTTCTGGCACCCGGGGCCCACGCGGAGGTCGTGGCGGTGCAGCGATCCATGTGCCTGCCCCTCGATCCCGAATGTAGCTTTGAAGACGGAGCTGCGATTCCCTTGTCCTTTCTCACCGCCTATCATGCTCTGGTTGATTGCGCTCGAGCAGAGCCAGGCGAGACAGTCCTTATTCATGCCGGAGCCGGAGGTCTCGGTTCCGCTGCAATTCAGATTGCCGTCGTGCTTGGTCTCGAGGTCGTGGCGACGGCTTCGACAGCAAGCAAGCGAGACTTTGCTCTGAGCTTAGGAGCAGCGCGAGTTCACTCTTACGAGGGCTTTCGATCCGAGCGCCCAGATCTAGTTCTGGACTCGGTCGGGGGGCGTGTCCTCGCTGAGAGCGTGCGACTCTTGCCTCCACTAGGTAGGGTGGTTTGCGTTGGCAACTCGAGCAGGGAGGACACCCCTCTTAACCACGCGGATCTGATTCACCGGTCTCGGGGAATCATCGGCTTTCATCTATCCAGTCTGCTTCGACATCCTGGGAAGGCGGCGGAAGGCATGCAGGCGCTGAGACGGTATTTGCAGAGTGGAAAAGTGCGACCCATTGTCGGGCATTGCCTTCCAATGGAGCAAGTCAAAGAGGCACACGCGCTCATCGCATCCCGAGCGAGCCAGGGTAAGATCGTATTGCGAGTCAAATCATGAGTCATCCACTAAGTCAGGTCGACTCATTCTTCGTAGCCTATCAAGAGGCTTCTTGTGCCTCGATGCAGTTGGGAGCCGAGGCAGAGCTAGAGGGTAGTCTGTCTGCCGAGGCTCTCCACCAGGCAATGGATCGCGTCGTTCAGCGTTGGCCGCGCTTGGGCCAGACCTTGCGAACGGCCGCACTGGGTCTCCGTTGGGATGGAGCGACGGACATCGACGTGATGATTCGAAGAGATAGTGAGTTGAGTGAGTGGCGTAATGGCCCCATCAACCCATTTGTGGAGCCCCCCTTCCAGGTACTCTGGGTGCAGAGTGGTGATCGTCACAGGCTGTGTTTCCGCGCCCATCACTCGGTGATGGATGGGCAAGCGCTTCTCGCGCTTAGCCAGGTCGTCGTCTCGCTAGCCGCAGGGGCAGGGGATTTCGGCTCGGTGAAGGTCAACGATTCGGATCCCTTCGCGCTTGTGCCACTTCTAAGGAAGCTGAGTACTCGCTCACTACTTCGTCAGGCGAGCGCCCTTTATGCAAGTGCCAAGCGTGACTCGCGCCAGCTTCCTCTGGATTCCGCGGAGCCAGGTGGAATTGAGGTTTGCCAGTTGAATCTTGGCGGCGATGCACGAGCAGCACTCTTCGAATACGCAAAGCGCAATGAGATTACGCCAGCAAACCTTGTTGCTGCGAGCTGGATTCGTGCTCTCGGCACACTCGAATCGAGCGAGGGTAGAACCGACACGCACGACATTAGCCTCGAGGTACCCGTGAGCCTAAGGAGTCGCAAGTCGGTTTCCGTTAGCAATGGGGTGTCTCCCATCCTCCTCTTCGCCAATCCCGAACTGTCATTGCTTGCGATCGCAAAGGCACTCAAGAAGCAGACAAGAGACGCCATCCGATCTCGATCGCACTTGTCCATGCCGCTACTTACTGCCCCTGGTAGGTACCTTCCATGGACTCTCTTTCGGCGGCTTGCAGCGAATACTGCCTTCAGTGGGAGCGCTAGCAGTCACTTTACTTGGCTCGACATTCAATCGGACACGCATCGTGAGGTAGAGGAAGCATCTCAGCATCGCCTGAAGATCGTCGGCCAGCTTGTGTACACGCCCGTTTGCTTGCACATGGGTGTCGCCTTGTCGGTTGTCAATTGGAAGGAGAGTCTTCAGCTCTTTGTAACCCATCGAACCAAGGCGCTTTCGAGGGAGCGTGCTGAGGCTCTGACGGCCGGGCTCATGCGTGAATTAGGAGAGCACTCATGATGCAGCCGTCGGCTCGTGATGTTCTGCATTTCTCCAGAATGTGGCTGCGCAACAAGCTGCGCCAGCGAACCTGGGAAAAGAACTTTGGGTCTACGCGGAAACGTGTGGGTTAGCATTCCTGTAGAGGAGGCTCTTTCAAAGCCAGCGAGGCCATACTGACGCTTTTAGCCGATACGAAGAGCGGTCCAGTTTTCGGCTAAGCTAGCGCCGTGGAAAATCCCAGGTCAATCCGAGCGCTGTTTGCTTTCCCGGGCTTTAGCGCCGCATCGAGACTGGTTGGTAAGTTTGGTGATCGGCACGTCCGTATCATCCAACTCAAGAGGCGAAAAAATCGGCTAGCTGTGGTGCTCTCGTGCATTTTTCGATAGTTCGTTCTTGTCGGCGATGTCTTTGTATTTCGGGTTGCCCCTGAGAAGCTGGCCCAGCGCCTCAACCTCTTCCCATGCCTGCGGGCCGGTTACTTCACTCATCGCCCGTGTGACCACCGGACCTATGAGCTCAGCATCGCTTCCGTGATCACTCTTCGAATAGTATTTCAGATCATATTCACGAGAATCTGCCTCGCCCTCCAAGATCTCCAAGAGGTAGTCTCTAGCTTGCGCAGGCGAAACCGCGTTTGTCGCATTCACTTCTAGGCCCCAGGCTCCCATTCCGCTAAGAAGCTCGGCCAAGAGCTCAGCAGTCTTGGGTGAAATGCTCTGTCGCTGCTCGGAATCCGTGATCATTCTTGTTAACCACGAAATTGTCTCGGGCGAAGAAGACAACTCTAGAAAGGACAGGTACGTGCGCCATAGTTCCGATTTGTCTGCTCCTTTTTCCATGGCTTTTTGAAGCGCATCTAGAAATCTCTTCCGAGTGCTTGCGTCACCTCGTCGCAACTGTGCGGCGACGAAGGCTCGTGGCGGCGCGGATGCTGGCCAATCCGAGAAATCGCTGACGTTGCTTGGGATCGGCCCTTGCCAGTGACCTCCCTTCAAGGATGAAAAAGCAACGAAACGAGACAATACAATGTTGCCGTCGTCGGTTGAGGCTGAGGTTGAGGCTGAGGCTGAGGCTGGCATAGAACGACCTCGGCCCTTCTTTGCAACCCAGATGATTGCAACGAGTGCGGCAATTCCAAGGAGAACTATGGCTAGGCGCATGCCAGTTCTTGTCACAGTGCCTTTACCGGGGTTGCCAACGTTCCCTGCGTCTCCAATATGTCTCCAAGACCGGGGTCGATTGCTGCGGAACCGAGGGGAACGACGCGGAACGAGCTCGCGAAAAAAGTGGAGGGAAGTCGAAGTCTTTGCCGAGAAAAGAGGCTAGCAACTAAACAGTCCCACAAAACAAAGCCGCCTACGCTGCTGTTTCCTGTTGGCGCTAGTCGCCTCTCTTGGCTGCGGCAGGAGGCTAGCCGAGGTGGCGGCGCGGTTGACCGAGAACTCGCCGACCGTGGTGCTCGGCGCTGGTATCACCCCAAGCCGCGTCGTAGTGGATCAGAATGACTAGCCTCCCGGAAAAATTCCCACCAGTCAACTTCGGTGGCCAAGAGGCTTTGAGAAATGGAAAGGGTTGCTTGGGCAACGCCAAATCAAATGATCGCGAACACGATACTCCTCATCTTGGGATCTCTGGTCGGACTGAAACTATTGTGGAATATGATGGTTCCATTTGAAATGAAGAAGCTTCCACCAGAAAGTGGAATCTCACTCATGCCTGGAGTTGAACTCACACTCTTGGCATCACTTGTAATTACATCAGCCTTGTCGGATGGAACTCGCTGGTTCAATTCGCCGCCGATTATTTCCCTTGTGGGTCTCGGAGCGATCTTAATTTCGTATCTGGGCCTAGCATGTATTGCGTACATAATCGCTCGTTCAAGACAGTGAGCCTTGAAATAATTCAAAAAGTAACAGTCGCTCTTCGCCTGATTCAGTCCTGTCCCTGATTGAGAACAGCTTCCGCCTTGCGAGAATCCCAATAGAGATCCGTCAGCGCGCTCATGTGAATCCAAACCGAAGAACCGCTTTTCGTTGACTGAACCCGATCGGCGCTCGCAATCAGTTCACACAGAGCCCACCCGCAACGGAATCACTTCTTTCAGCGCCTAGCCTCTACAGCAAGTCAAAGAGGGCTTGCTCGGCAGCGTAGTCGATGCAGCCAAAAACAAGGCCCTGGCACTCTGGGTCCAGGGGAGCATCATCCGGCGGATCGGTGACGCCGTAGCAGAAGAGCTCAAAGGCAGCCAGTGGATCGCTAGCCCCCGTGACCGCCGCGTTGATTCCGTCCCAATCCAGGGTGGTGCAGTCGCTCCAGGTCGAGGTGGGCACACACATCCCGACCGAGTCGGGTAGCCCGGGTTGCCCGTAGAGACTCTGCACGAAGCGGCACTGATGCGTCCCCGCAGTCGAGCTTCCCGCTGCGCTGAGCGCCGAGGAGCTACACTTGTTTTGCGTTCCGGCTGCCGATCCGGTGCTGCTCGTGTGAGTCTCTGCTGGCGTGCAGTAGCGAGTACAGGTGTTCGTGCTGGCGGCTTGTCCCACCGCGTCTGGCAAGATGGGCGAATATCCGGAGGCACATCCGTTGAGGTAGCAGCTTCCAGCAGCAGGTCCATAGCAGTCGTCGTCCTGGGTGACGTCGGTGGCGGACACGGGAACCGAGGCACAGGATGCTACCTCGCGCCCGACGTTCAAGTAGCAGCCCTCGGTCGCAGCACAATCATTGTTGCTCACCGTTCCCCCTGCAACACTGTCATCGCCGGGATCACAAGCGGCGGTACAGAGCCCGATGTCATCTGAGAAGAGGTTGGCGTAGATCGTACAGTAGCCGCCCTCTCCAAAGCCCTGGTCTGGAGTTCGACAGGTGTCACCGCCGGCACTGGTGCATATCTCCGCACACAGGCCGCCAATGCACTCGTAGCCGGCTACACAGTCGGAGTAACCAGTCGAGGGACCAGGAGCCCCCTTGGTGCAGGCGCCGCCCTGTGTGACGGTGCCGTCGGGAACGCAGGTCGTCTGGGTCAAGTAGGGCTCTTCCGAGACGACAACCTCTGCGCACTTTGCGCCCGCCTGACAGCCGACCTGGGTCACGGGGTTGCAGGCGCCACCGACCGGCGGGGAGGCGTCGGCGAAGGAGGCCGCATCCATCAGAACGACGTCACCAGCATCAAGCAGCCCGTTGCCAGCATTGTTGGCATCTGCCCCTCCACCGCCGCTATCAATGCCATTATTGCTGGCATCATCAATGCCATCATTGCTGGCATCAGGGTCGCCTTCACCACTCCCGCCGGTACAGCCGAGGAGAAGCGAGGAGAGAGCCACGAGAATAGGGAGAGAGGGGAGAAGTCGGTGCATAGTCAGATCGATTCGTAGGGGG
>JAAEPE010000168.1 GCA_024222395.1 Myxococcales bacterium | reverse complement strand
TCGCCATCGACATCGCCAAGGGCGACGCTCACTCCAGCAAAGCCCATGCTGCCTACCTCGGCCACATCGAGGGACCACACCTGTTGTCCGCTACGCCCATCGAGCATCCGCAGCACGCCGTTCTTGCACGCACCGTTGGTGTCAGAGGAACTGCAGTACTCGGTTAGGCTATCGCTCGACACAAACACTACATTGGGAGGATCCGCGAGGTCGACAACGCCATTGCAGTCGGCATCGGCGACCCGTCCAACCGCCGGGGTAGACCACACGTCAGCCTGGGCGGGGAATTCGAGTGGTGCTGGGTTGTAACCCCACTGCCATTTGATGACCGCGTCGAGTTGGCTGACCTCGGGAACGTATTCGCAGCTCTCCACGCAGTCCGGTGGATCCGTCGCAAGCCCCTCACACGTTGGAGGGAGTGCGACACACAGGCCGCCCTGGAGAGGCTGAGTGCAATTGGGGTCCTCATTGGGCAGCGCAGTTTCGCCAAGGGCTAGCTCGCAGTAGTGTTCTGGTGGACAGTCGGCTGCGCTCACGCAGGAGTCGCCTGGAACTACGCAAGACTCGAAGAGACACGCGTTGCCCTCGTCACAACAACTATCGCCACACGCGATGGCCTCGCAACATTGACCGCCAGTGCATGTGCCCGCTGCGCAGTCACTGTCATTGACGCACTCGGCACCACCATCCACATCAGGGCCGGCATCAGCCAACGTTCCAGCGTCTACGTTGGATTGAGGAGCGGGGGAGGAACAGCCAACCAAGCCGACGCCAACAAGAAAAAGAGCAATTCCATTCTTCATATTTGTTTTCTCTGGCAGGGTAAGAAGAAACAGCCGGCCCCATTCATCACCAAGCGCGCAGCTCGCTTGATGGTAGCACAGTCCAGGTGCCATGAGATGCTCTTCCGCGGCTGCCCAATGATAAGAACACTGTGCTCTTGGGCGAATGAGTGGGATGTCTTGCCAATCCTTGCTACGTATCGCAAATGTGCACATGTTTTCCGGGAACTGTCCGGCACATGTGAGCTCGCCCCCAAACCGTGGACAGTTGTTATCACTTGGTTCCCGTCACTCAGCCAGTCACCCTTGCACATGATTCGTGCTCTTTGTGCTTTATGCCTTGCGGAATGCGTAGGCATAACGAGGACTTGGGTCCGGCTGGCCGTTTGCACAGCTATCGGATTTCGGGAATCACTCCCGACGTTCATATCGCGTGGCTCGACGACGCTACGTTCCTCGCCGGAACCGCGCATCCCGAACCGATGAGACGCGTACTAAGCGCAGAAAACCCGGCCGTGGCGCAACAACGTTTCGCCGATTTCGCGAAACCGATCGATACCCGAGCAATGGTGTGTGGAGTTTCGCTCAATGACAAGCAACCGTCGGACGCCAACCGTTGGTCGGAGGCGTTTCGTCTTCACATCGACTTCAAGGACGGCCTTCAAATGCACATGACGATGCGCTTCTACGACGAGCAGTCCGCTGCGGAGGCGCGAAATGGTTGGGCATCTGCACCCATACCTGGCTCGTTGGGTTCGTTGATGACGCAGAGCATGAAGGTCACTGGTAGCGGAAAGGACGCAATCGCTAACTTGACACTGGCCTCGCCCCAGGTCGCGGAGTTGATTGCCGCCGTCGATGAAGCGTGGCCAGCCATCGAACAATTGTACCGCTCCCAATTCCCCGATGGCACGGACACCTTGCCGGTGGACAGCGTTTCCGAGAAGGACGCGGACGTCGAGAGTCCGACCCCAGAGCAATGTCGCGGCGCTCTTGAAAACGTACAACGCCTTACCGGCATCAAGAGCAATATCGACTTGGATACAGTTGTGTCGTCGTGCATCAGCCATTCGACGAAGAGAGCGACCGTGTGCATCGCCGCGGCGAAGACGAATGAGAAACTAGACCGCCGAGCGTAAACAATGATCGGTCTGATGCTCCTGCTTTCCCGATTGCAGCGTTGCTCATTTCGTCATTTGCCCCGGCATAATCCTCATTCGCGCCTTGCACTCCAAGAATCAGAACTCACCATCCTCGGTCATTCTTTTCGCTCGACGGTCGAGAAGTCTGTGAGAGAGCGCCGTAACGAGTCGTAGGTACCTTCGGTCGAAATCTTGACCAAGAACAATATCTTCCGGACCGAGAGTTGTTGTCCGAACGGATTGCGGTCATCGCGTCCGAACTAGCAGCGAAACACTGCAATCTCTTGCTACTCGATGAACCAGCGGTCGAGGCGTGGCGAAAGAGATTGGCCGAACTCCCCTCGGACCGAGAACTCTAGCCTCGCGTTAGTTCGCGAGCCAGATTATGCCGCAAAACGGCTCTGCTGCTCGTTCAGATCGGAACTAGCAGAAACTATTGGGAACCACTGAGGAAACTGGGAACCATCGAGGAAACCACTTTCCGACACGTCTAGGCCGGTGAATTTGCAGAGGCCGTGAACCGCGACGATCTGCAAAACATGGCCATGTACCCCACCCAGGTTCCCCTAGGTAGCGCGACCACGACGTGGGTCCGCACCCACGAGGAGGAGCAACGCACAGATGCGACAGGCATTATGCTTGACCGGCCTGCACCAAAGGATGTCTACGATGAGCAATACGTCAAGCTCTTAGAGACACAACAAGAATCGCGCCATGTTGGCTTGCCTGTTCCCATCGCGTATCACTCAACCGATCTGGAAGAGGGTTCCACCTTCGGCCTGGCGGGCCTCTTCGACGGCGAAGAGCCCCACCACATCACAGACCGTTCTTTGCCGGCACCAACGGAGATGAGCATCGATCTCGGTGATGGCGAATCCATCCTAGTGCCCGAGGATCGCTTCCAAGAGTCTTTCGAAGAATTTCGCGACGATCTGTTCGACTCGGAGGAATGAGCATTCAGTGCCCAAAAAAATTCGCACTCGTCGTTCCTGGCGTTTGCGAATCCTACTCTATCCCACTCTGAGCTTGGTTGCTGCCTTTCTGGCTCACCGCTCGTAGCGGCCTGCAGTGTTTGTTGGTCTTACGACGGGCACACGACCTGCAGTACACAAATGCCATGATTGCTCCATCAAAGCATCGCCAGGCTCTCTGGTCGTTGAACTGGATACTTGTTGCGGCTCGAACGATGGCTTACGAAAAGGCCGATCACGAGAGCATTGCGGAGGTTCTCGATGCTGCTGAGTACCTACCCTGCCTGATGCTTGAGAAAGTAGACCGTACGGAGCATTTCCGTGAGTACATAGCGGAACTAGCGAAGCGATTTCCGTCGATGAACTTGGCAGTCGAAAGATCTGATAGCGACAGAGATCCGCATCTGGACAGGCATCCATGATGCCGTTCACGACGAGAGAGAGGGAGCTGTTTGTGTCCAGACTCCCGGAGCATGGCTGGACCGTAGAGGGCGAAACTGTGCCATCTGCGACCGGTGGGCTTTGGTTCGATGAAGGTCACTTTGAGATGTGGTCGCCCCAGGAAATGCGGAAGCATATTCGACATCGCCAGCATCCGCTACAGTACGATTGACGATGGCTGCATGGAGTTTCGCTAATGCGGATCCAGCACACGCCCCATGAAGAGGATTGCCCCACTCTCGGTGTCTTCGATGGCAAAGAGAAAGGGGTGGTCAGCCATGAACTTGGGTGGCGGTGCTGGTGCTGCTCCCTTTACTGCCATAACCACAGCGGTGGCGGCAGCAGCCTCCGTGCCCTTCTCATCAACCTTGATGAAGGCCTTGTGAAATGCATCGAAGATGTAGAGCTTCTCGGCGTCGTTGGCGGGATTCGCCATCTTTGTGAAATCCGCCTCTGTCAGGTCGAAGGCTAGCTTCATGCCAAGAGTCTTGAGTGCATCCTTGAGGGGCAACTTCGCATTGGCGATTTCAAACTTCGGGAAGGCAACCTCGACCTTGCGCCTTCGCTTGCTCACCGCCGCGCTCCATCCTTTGTAGACATCGAGGCTCAAGGATTTCTCAAGCGCAGCGAGGCCATCCTTGGCATCCGGAAGCACCACGGTCATCGCGAGACTTCCCCCCGAATACGGCATACGCAGCACCTTCGCTCAATCAACACGAGCAAAGCCAAACTTGTCGACCTGCATCATTATCGGAACAGATTCCTTCTTGGTCCCACCAACAAAGAACGGCAACTTGGTGGTGATGTCTGCGTCGAATGCGTTCGCCCAAGAGCCGAGGAAGTAGACCGCATTGGTCAGCACAAGACGCCTGTCCTTCTTGATCGAGTCTTCGGGTAGAAGATCGGCAATGCGCTCATTGGTCTGCTCGAGAACCCACTTGTTGATGTGTAGGTGCTGCGCTTCCGGATCTCCTTTGAAGTCGAGACTCTCGATAGGTGTTTGGTAGGCGCCCTTGGTTACATCTAGAAAGGGCTTCTCAAAACTGTAGGCCGCCTCGCCGAAGAGGCGATTGACGACCTTGAGTTCGTAGCCAACATCCTTGGCGCCCCACTTGTTGAGTAGTGTAACGGCCGCGCCGTGCAGCTCAGCATCCTCCGGCAGATGCAGCACGCGCTCCATTTCGTCCGCGGTCGCACCATTAGCCCCCGCATAGGTCATGGTGAAGGCCAGCGAGATCCTCACAGGAGAGAACATCAGGTTGCAGGACTCGGCGCTCTGGGTTTGATATAGATCGAATGCTAGGGCATTGCTCGCAGCCACCAAAGGCGCAGGATCGCCAGCAGCAATTGCCGCGGCCGGTGTCTCATCTACTGGTGTCGCCGTCGGCATCTCTGTCGGCGTCGCAGGGACGGTCTCAGTCGCAACGCTTGGCTCTGATGGCATCGTCGGCGCCTCATTGCCTGCGGTTTTCTTGGATTCACATCCTGCAGTTAGAAGAAGAGAGGTCGCGAGGATCGCAGTCTTGCAATTTGTCATTACTGGGGGATCCGGATACAGTGTTGCTATGGAGAAGTGTTGCTATGGAGAAGTGTTGCTATGAAGAGGTATGCTCGCACGGGGCGCTCAAAGTGAAGCAGAGTGCAACCGGCTTCGACCGGCGCTGCGTCCCAGGGTAGTATCAACTCCCTCAGGACCGAACCCGCCCCATAGACACCGCCGCAATGCCCCACGCCACAAGCTCGCCCCGCCGCTATCCCATCGCGGGCCTCTTCACTCTGCTCCGAGGCGGCGCCATCCTCTTGGTCTTTACCCTTATGCTCGGAGCACTTGCGAGCGGCGTAGGCACCACAGAGCAACCGGATCTAGCCCAACAATCCCCCCTCGCTTGGATCTATTACGCCGGCGGGCTCTTCGTCTTTGGCGGGCTCGACCTGGGGACGCCAACAGGCGGTCCAACCGTCGGCCAAGCGGCCATGTGGAGCGCATTCTTCCTAGCTCCCATCATCACAACGAGTGCGGTAGCCGAAGCCTTCACGCGCCTTGTTAAGCCCGGCTGGCTCCAGAAACGCAAGCTTCGCAATCACGTGGTTATCGTCGGCGCCGGCCAAATCGGCAGCCTCTATGTTGAATCCGTGCGCGCGCTCGAACCATCGCGGCCGATACTCCTTGTCGACCGCGACGCCGGCCTTGCGACAACCGCCGAAGCACTTCGACATCGCGGCGTTCACTTTCTGCAGGGCGATGTGCGTCGGCCGGTGACACTCGAGGCGATGCAACTAGGGCGCGCCCACGCCTTGGTCGTCCTCACCGAAGACGACCTCATCAACCTGGAAGCTGCGTGGGCCGCCTGGCAAGAGAGCCCGCAATTGCCCATCGCAACCCATGTGGCCGACCTAACCCTGCTTCGGCCCGTCGAGCGCGTGGCGACTGAGGGCAACGCGCCAGTCGGTTTCAACACCCATCAAATCGGCGCCCAGCATCTCTATCTCAATCACCTCGCCGAGCACTTTTTGTCGACCGGTTACAAAGACATCGTCGTGCTGGTTGGCTTTGGCCGCTTCGCACAGACGCTGCTTGAGCTCATGCTCGCCGAAGAAGCCGATAATCTGAAGAAGATCATCATTGTCGATAGGAACGCATCCTTCTACGTGCGCCGCTTCGAAGTTGATGTGCAGCAATCCCTTGATCGTGTCGTCGTGCTCGATGGTGACCCAATCGACCCTGCGACATGGAAGTCAATCGAAGAAGCTGTGGCCGAAGAGCAAGCGACCCCAGTCTACTTGCTGTGCGGTAGCTCTGAGGTCACCAACTTGCGAGCCGCAATGCTGCTCCGCCAGCAATCGACGGAGTGCCGAATCTTTGCTCGCTGCTTTCACCACTCGCAGTTCGTTGACTCGCTCTCCAAGCAGCTCAGGGTCGAGATGCTCTCCTTCGAAGACCTCTTGCGCGCTTCCCTAAAAGAGCACTACGAGAGCGAGTTCTGCAGGCATAGACGCAGACGGCGGCATAGCCCGGCATAGCCCCCCACTTTCAGGAACTGCACCCGTTGCCCCCGCTCTGATTGACACAAACCAAAGTAATCACATACGCTACGCAGCATGTGCTGCGATATATGAATCTACTTCTAGTTTCTGCTGTCCTTGCTTGTGGATCGCAAGCTGGTGACGGGGGCACTATGGACGGGGGCACTATGGACGGGGGCACTCCAGTACCAGATGCCACAGTACTTGTATGCAGCGATGACCTACATGACCTGCTAGACTCCAACGGAGATGTGATCGAGACGTGCCCTATTGACGAGGGCTGTTCTGAGGGAGCTTGCATCCCGGCCTGTGAGGCGGCTGCAAAGAGCGAAGGCAATGTCGGTTGTGACTTTTACGTGAGCACGCCACACTTCTACACGCCCGTCGCACCTCCATGCTTTGCAGCATTTGTTACAAACAACTGGGGAAGTGCTGCTGGAATCACGATGACCCGAGATGGTCTGGTCTATGACGTTGCACAGTTTGGACGTATCGCTGATGGCGCAACGACCGAAGCACAGTGGGCTAGCGTACCCAGCACTGGATTGCCGGAGAATGAAGTCGCCGTACTCTTTCTCTCGCAAGACCCAAGCAGCGTGAACTTTACACCGCTCACTTGCCCCGTGCCTCCGGCAGTTAGTACCGGTGGTGGCACTGCCGCAGGATTCGGATCCCCTGCTGCCACTTCGACCATGGGAAAAGCCTGGCGTATTCAAACCGATGTTCCTGTGAGCTTGTACGATATTCTACCGTATGGAGGAGCTGCATCATTCTTGCCTAGTGCACAGCTCGTCATGCCAACCTCGGCGCTTGGCGATACCTTTGTCGTTAGCCTTCCCAAGCCTTCAAACTCGGGCTCTATTGATGGGTCGCCTTGGTTGCAGGTAGTGGCCTCAGAGAATGATACGACGATCAGTGTTCTTCCTACGATAGACTTTCCTGCAGGCATCGTTCCAGCTGCAATAAGCGGTACCACTTCAACGTTCACAATTCAGGCCGGTGAGTATCTTCAGTGGCAGTTCCCGGTCAATTCAAATGCATCAGGGGCGATCATCAACAGTGATAAACCTATTGCGACCATTGGTGGAGATACCTACATTTGCTATTCATCAGCAACTTCCGCCGGCGGTGGATGTGACTCTTCACATCAGGTGATTCCCCCTGTATCGGCAATGGGAATGGAGTACGTTGCATCACCCCACAAGAGCCGTGGGCCTGAACCGGAATCCATATGGTATCGAATTACCGGAGTTGTGGATGGTTCGATGCTCACATACGATCCGCCCATCGCTGGGGCTCCTGCAACACTGAACCGGGGAGAAGTGGTCGACGTCGAATCGACGCTTGCTTTTGCAGTCTCCACTCAGGACATCGATCATCCCATCCACTTGGCCCAGACAATGTCTGGTGCTTTCGTAGCGGGCAGCGGTCAAGATCATGGTGATGAAGAGTTTGTAAACACGCTTCCGCCAGCACAGTTTCTCAGACAATATGTCTTCTTCACCGATCCCAGCTACGTGGATACAACGCTCTCTCTCACGCGGGTTGCAAACTCCCAGGGAGAGTTCGCTGATGTGACGATTGGATGCAGCGGAGTTGTAACTGGGTGGGTAGCTGTTGGTACAGAAGGAAAGTTCGAGGTAGCGACTGTCGACCTTGTGCTAGGAGGCGTTGGCCAACAGAGTTGTGTCAATGGAAGCCAAACAGCAAGGAGCGACCTACCCTTTGGGATTACCGTATGGGGGTTGGCTCAGTTTGCCTCCTATGCCTATCCCGCAGGCGGTAATGCAACCACGATCAACGAGGTGGTTATTGTAATCGACTAGGATGAGGAGGCATAGATGCTCACTCATGTCGGTACCGGAATCTCGACATCTTCAAGTCGGTTTTCGTCATTCCTCTTGGATCAACCGTCCACATGGACGGTACGGCTGTCAGGTCGCCATTGCGTCAGTGGTCTGGCAAAACGCAGGCTTTGTTGTTCGGTGCGAAAGAAGAACTAGGGCTTTCTCCTATTCTTAGCCAGGTAGTCCCACTTGCGAACTAGTCTTACTCCGGGCCAACAAGGATTCGATTCGATTGTTGTGCGTGCGGGGATTTCCTGAGCTGCGCAGGGGGTAGTGCATCATTGTTTCTGCAAAATTGGCCTCGGCGTGAGCCGCAGGCCATGGTTCGTCCTCACTTTCACCACAAGAGAAAGGGGGTAACCCTGACTATGAGACTCTCAGCCTCGCAGGCTCCTACGAGGAGCCGAATCCTGGTGTGCAACGGTGAGATTGGCCCAATTTCTAGCGGCGTTGCCTCGACGTGCTTCGTTCTGCGCTCGCGCATCGCAGCTCATATCGATCGATGACACACCGCTACTTGCTCAAAATCGCGACCATCCCAAAAACATCCAACGCCGTCGGCAATGGATGTATATCGAGGCATAGCTCGCTCTTGTCGAGACCTACTCAGTGTCGTGAGCTGCTCCAGAACCCGGCTGAGCTTCTCCTTCTCATTGCGATCTTCGTAGATGCGGCGCAAGGCGAGAAACGGGTGGGGATCCTGCGGAGCAGTTGTAGCTGCTGCTTGCGTATAGGTCTAGGGCTTCCGAGTGTCTGCCCTGAGATTCCATGGCCAATGCACGATCCGTTTTCTGTAAATCCCATATCGGAGGAGCGAGCGACCTCGCTCTGCCCTCGTTGATGCCAATCAGTTCGACCTGTAGCGAGTGAAGAGCAGTCCAGCATCGTCGAGCCTTGGCTTCTTGCTATGCTCAGCGCCAAAGCGATGTCGTTGCCAAAGGCCCCACTCGAAGCACAGCTGCCAAGCCCCGGAACCCGACTGAGTTCAGACGATCTCCTGGAACGGTTTCTCTCCTATACCGAGGACTGTGGTTTTGAGATGTACGAAGCGCAGGAGGAAGCGGTATTAGAAATATTCTCGGAGCACAACGTCGTTCTTAATACGCCGACCGGCTCAGGCAAATCACTGGTCGCACTGGCTGCGTGTTTCAAGGCACTCGCTGATGGAAAATTTGCCTTCTACACAGCGCCCATCAAGGCGTTGGTTACAGAGAAGTTCTTTGAGCTGTGTGAAGTCTTAGGTGCAAAGAACGTCGGCATGATGACTGGCGATGCGACGGTAAACCGAGACGCACCGGTGCTGTGTTGCACCGCGGAGATTCTTGCGAATCTGGCGATGCGCGAGGGCAGCGAGACACAAGCTGACTGGGTCGTGATGGACGAATTCCACTATTACTCGGACAGGGACCGCGGCGTGGCGTGGCAGGTCCCGCTTCTCACGCTTCCTCACGCTCGCTTCTTGTTGATGAGCGCAACTCTCGGCAACCCGGAGTTCTTCACTCAAGCTCTCTGTGAGTTTACCGGCGCGGAGTCTGCCCTTGTGCGCTCAGTGGAGCGCCCGGTGCCGCTCGACTTTGAATATGGAGAGACTCCGCTCCAACAGACGGTGATCGAGCTAATGGAAGATGGGCGGTCTCCCATTTACATGGTGCATTTCTCGCAGCGCGCCGCGACCGAGCAAGCCCAGAACCTGATGAGCCTCAACTTTACGAGCAAGGAGGACAAGAAGCGCATCAAGGTAGAACTCTCAGGGTTTCGATTCGATAGCCCCTTTGGCAAGGAACTGGCTCGATTCATTCCCCACGGCATTGGCGTTCATCACGCTGGTATGCTGCCAAAGTACCGACGTCTCATTGAGAGGCTGGCTAGAGCAGGGCTTCTCCAAGTGATCTGTGGCACGGATACGCTTGGCGTCGGCGTGAACGTACCGATTCGAACGGTTCTCTTCACGCAGCTCTGCAAGTTTGACGGTCGCAAGATGATTGTGCTTTCGACAAGGGACTTTCAGCAGATCGCAGGACGCGCGGGTCGGCGTGGATTTGACAGTGCGGGAAGCGTCGTCGTGCAGGCTCCCGAACACGAAATCGAGAACCTCCAACTGCGCAAGCGCGCTGCCAACAATCCCAAGAAGCAGAAGAAGTTACATCTTAAGAAAGCACCAGACCGTGGCTACAAGTCGTGGAATGCGGAGACGCTGGAGCGCCTGCAGAACGATAATCCTGCGCCCTTGGTCTCGCGCTTCAGCGTCAACCATGGGTTGCTGTTGAGCGTCCTATCCGGCCCAGGCGGCTGGCGCGAGGGAACACGCATCCTGCGACGAAGCCACGAATCCCGAGCTCGGAAACGCGCTCTGCTTCGCGAAGGCATGCAGCTTTTTCGGTCATTGTTCTCAGCCGAAATCGTAGAAGTCGTTGGGCGATCTGTACGCATCAGTGATGTTCTGCAAGACGACTTCTCACTCAATCAAGCTCTATCGCTCTACGCCGTCGAAGCCATTGAAGCTCTCGACGCAAGTCGCGATGACTACGCTCTTGCCCTGCTCAGTGTCGTCGAAGCCACTCTCGAAGACCCATCCGTCATCTTGCGAAGCCAGATCTCGGTGCTGAAGGGGCGCAAAGTCGCTGAGCTCAAGGCCGAAGGCGTCGAATACGACGAGCGCATGGAGGCTTTGGAGGAGGTCGACTATGTCAAGCCAGAAGAAGAGTTCTTAAACGCCAGCTTCGCAATCTTCTCGGATCATCATCCTTGGGTGGCGGGCGATACGGTTTCGCCAAAATCCATAGCGAGGGACATGCTCGAGCAGTGCGCTTCGTTCAACGTCTACGTCAAGGAATATGGTTTGGCCCGCTCCGAAGGCGTATTGCTGCGATACCTTACGGATTGCTATCGGGCCATGCGTCAGACCGTGCCCGAGGTCAGCAAGACCGAAGAGGTTCTCGAAATCGAAGATTGGCTCGGGGCGGAGTTGCGCCGAGTGGATGTCAGCCTCATCGAGGAGTGGGAGCGGCTCGAATCCGGTGTGGAGAAACCTCGCGATGAAGAGCCTTCCTCTGCGGAGCTCGCCCAAGACATCACTCGCGATACGAGGAGCTTCCGCGCCTTGGTCCGCAATGGTGTTTTTCGCTTGGTGCAGGCTCTTGCAGCTCGCAGGCACGAGCGTTTTGTCGATGCGCTCGAGACCCTCTCGGTGGATGACGAGAAGCTGCCGAGGGATCCTGTCGGCGAGCTCTGGTCCAGCGAAAGAGTCGCCGAGTCGATGGCCTCTTACTGGGAGGAATACGATGCCATGCTCACCGATGGCGATGCCCGAAGCCTCGGGCGTCTCGTCATCGATGATTCCGAACCCGGTGTCTGGCTACTTCGGCAAACACTCTCAGATCCGGAGGAGAACCATGACTGGGCGCTCCTACTGCGCGTCGACCTGGGGGAGAGCCGAGTGCAGAATCGAGCAGTTGTCGGCCTAACAGCGATCGAAACTCCGTAGGTGTAGAGTGTCTTGGTGAACCGATGGCTTCTGATAGTGATGCTTGTGTCGATGATACTCGGCTGCGGCGCCAAGCAGCCAGACACGGACGAATCTTTGGTTGACAGGGTTTGTGTGCATGCAATGCAGGTTGCCAAGAAAGAGGAGATTGGCGAATTCACAATGGACCAATGCCGCACAGAGCTTCGCAAACGCAGTGAGGTACTCCGCGCAGGCTTTCGCGGTTGGGCGAACTGCCTGCTCAACATGGATAGCATCGTAGAAGCCAAGCTCAACTGTCGTGAGAGCGACTTTATGAATCCCTCCTAGGAACAGTCTGCACCCCGCCGTCTACACCGCAACCGTCGACATCGGTATTGAGGATGGACTCATAGAGACAGACTTGAGCGAGGGCTACCTCTACTTCAACGTTCCTGCTGGCCAGTACGCCGCGTCTTTCGACTACGACTTCGGTCATTCCATCGACATGCTCATTATCGCTGAGTAGTCGGACCTGCGTGCTCTGAGCCTATCGCCCGGAGTCTCGTATGAGAGCTTGAAATCGACGGGTGAGCTCGACCCGGTCGGCGTCTCCAATCCAAGGAAGAAAGATGCCGGCAGCGTGCTCCCCATCTGGGTGACAGAAGTTTATGCGATCGCCACTTGCGATGACTTCCATCCCCCGGTCCATCGGAATTATCCGGTCCTTGTGCCAGCCGGGTAGAGCCAGCGCCCCGTCCTCACGAACTTCGACAATTCGCCTCGGCTTCTCTCGAAAGACCTTTCGGGCGTAGACCACGAGCTTAGCGGGATAGCGAAGCGCAAAGACCCTGTGCTGCCCGTTGCCGACTTCGAAGGCCCGTGCGCCGGCTCCATAGTCGATGAGCGCATCCTGCAGTCGAGTGGCGAGGCGCTCGAGGTCTCGCCATGCCTTGATAGTCTCCTCATGCATGCCCGTCATCGGAGGCAAGCCGAGCATGCGCTGCACGACTCCTGGCTTGCGCTCGAGCCAAAGGCTCACTTCATTGGTTGGCCAGGCGCGAGCCACGTAGAGCCTCGAATCCCCCAAACGTATCGACCGCCTCTTGGCCTTGCGCTTGCCCTTGGCTGGCGTGGCCACCATTAGGTGATCATCGGCGATCGTCCATACCTGAGGGCCAACAGATAGCCTGGTGCTCCTTGGCCCCAAGCTCAACTTGACGGGCCCCAGGCTTGTTTCCGCACCCATCTCGCTTTGCGAGACTGCTCTTCGATACGGGGCCACTCTCACTAGCATAGTCGGAAATAGCAGGAGGTGCTATGGCGTCCCTCGGCGTTGGCCCGCACAGAGAGCTGCTGTAAGGTCCGCAGCTATGGCACAGCAATTTGTCTTCACCATGAAAGAGCTCGGCAAGACCGTGCCTCCCAAACGTCAGATCCTCAAAGACATTTGGCTCTCATTCTACCCGGGCGCCAAGATCGGTGTGCTCGGCAACAACGGTGCGGGCAAGTCGACGCTCTTGCGAATCATGGCGGGCGTTGACAAGGAATTCACGGGGGAAGCCTTCCCAATGGAAGGCCTCAAGATCGGATTCCTCCAACAGGAGCCAGGTCTAGACGAGAGCAAGGATGTCTTGGGCAAC
>JAAEPE010000167.1 GCA_024222395.1 Myxococcales bacterium | reverse complement strand
CAGTCGGAGCGCATCAGCCAGGCCAGCAGCGCGAAGCCGAGAAACGACATGGCGCTTGATAGTAGCAGGGACTTTCTAATGTGATTGCATTTGAAGTGACCCAGCTCATGCGCCAGCACGGCTTCCACTTCGTCAGCCGACTAGCCTCTTCAACACAAATCCGGGGCGTTGAGACTGGCTGTCGACTTGCACTTCTTGCGGACATGTCCTTCACAAGGCTCTTCCGACGAAACCGAGTTGGCGATGGCCGTGCACTCTTGGGAGTTGTTGGTGCTGCGATTGATCCGCGCCGCCCCGTCCTTGCCAACCTCATCGTTACCCGGCATGACGCCGCTGATGAATACCAATGGCTACTTGCTCACTCGCGATCGCATCGAGGCTCTCGGCGATGCAGGTCTCTACGGCATGCAAATCAGTATCGACAACCTCACACCCAACGAGACGACCAAGAAGTCTCTCAAGACTCTGTTGCCGAAGCTTCGCCTGCTTGCGGACCACGCAGCATTT
>JAAEPE010000166.1 GCA_024222395.1 Myxococcales bacterium | reverse complement strand
GATTCTTGCGTTGTTGGCGCTGTGGCCTGATGCTAAGACACCGCCCATCAGCAACACTACTGCAAAACGGCTGCTCGCACCGCAAGATAGAGGTTTGACCCACCTCGGGTTGGTGACGGAGGCCGCCGGTTGGGCTCAGACCGCGACAGCGGCCACAATGCTCATCTCGTTGTTTGTCTCAGCCACTGCGAGGCCCGATATGTGGGGCAATGGACCAACAGTCGGTGAGATTGAAAATCGGTTCTTTCTGGCTGCAATCGCCTTTTTCGTGGGCTCCCTGCTCTTGGCGTTCGCGGGTCGCGGCCTCGCGGCGGGTAGTGCTCTGGCAGCACGAGTCTACATCGTGGGCGGTGGACTAGCAGGCGTAGCCTTCACGCTGATAGTAGGAAAGGGCGCTGACATGACAACTCTTGTCAGCGCCAGTGCAGTTGCCCTTTCTTGGCCCTCTCTCATCGCGGTAGCTGTTTGGCGGCGTCCAAAATCGACCGACCCGCTCTTTGCTCACAGATTCCCTTTACCCGCAGATAACGGCCTGTCGGGCCTCAGGACGCTCATGATACCGGCAGCAGCGATTGAACTCGTCGCGGCAGCTGGTGCACTTTGGTTTGGCGTTTCCGCGCCCCATGAGCTATTCCCAACAGTGCCAGCTCTTGTCCTTGCAGGCTTGCTTGCTACTCGCGCTGTCCTTCAGGTTTTCGCTGCCGCCGGAATACAGGAAAACGACACCAAGGCATCCCGTCTGTATGCAATGTTTGGACTTGCGAGTGCAGGTGCATTCGTCCTGGTCAACATTGTAGTCGAGTGGGACAAACAGTTCTTCATCTTCTTGCTGGGTGGAGCAGCCATACTTTCCTCTTGGCCATATGTCGTCCGTGGCTTTCTTTCTCGCCACGCTCGTGCCGATGCGGGTGCCACAGTACAGAGTCGAGATTTAGGGCTAACGGCAGTTGGGTGGTTACTCTTGTTCTTGGGTGTGCATGAGGCGACTTCGTATGGCCTTGGCCTAGCAATCGCCTTGACCCACGGCTTGGATTTGACTCTGGAGGGTCTGCTTCCCGTCATCCTCGCCTTTGCCCAGGTTTGGGCTGGTCTTGAGATACTTGGGCTAACCAAGCGAATGCGACTCTCTGTCGGGCTCTACGCAATTTGTGGCATTGCGACGGGGGCGCTCATGTGGCGGGACATCGCCGGCACAAGCGCCGGTGGTATCGACATTGCCAACAGCATTGGCCTTGGGGCTATTGCGGCAGCGGCGAGCCTAGCTCTACCTATTGCAAGTTTGATTGTCATCTTCCGCTCAAAAATGGTCGAGGGCGCACGCCCATAGCAAGCTCGGCTTCTGGTTGTCGCCAATCCCACGGCTCTGATTTGCACTCTTCATAATCAGCTCCGTTGATAGAGGCTACTTGGCACGCGCTGAGTAGACGAACGCTAGTCGGCGCAGCAAAGACTGAGGGCGTAGCCGAACGCAGTGAACTTCCCACGACCAGGCACCGCCGACTAATTCGTCGCTCCTTGAGCAGAGTTTTGCGTCCCTCGAAGTTTCAAGCATGACTAGGGGTCCATCGAGAGGAAGACTATTGACTCGAAGCATGTCGCTCTTGCCTAGCCTCCTCTTCGAATGTATCCCGCTACAGTGCCTTTCCAACGATGAGTGTCAAATTGCTGTGATACATGGCGAATGCCGTCGTCTCATCGACAAAAAGCATCTGGTTTGGCGACCCGTTAGATTGCTTGTCGGGTAGGTCCACGGAACCGAGGGATTTGCCTTCCCGGGTAACGAAGGGGACCTTGGTCGAATACTGCTCGGCCAGCCATAGAGCCCCATGCGGCGTATCACCGATCGCTGAGCAATAATTCTTCATCTTCTTGTGCCAGCGAACAATGCCGTCGCGTACGCCAACGGCCTTCGCGCCATCACGACAACCCAAGACCACGAGCTAATTGGAAAGGAAGTGTGCTGCGAGAAAGGGTCCCAACTCGAAGCGTTGCAGTTCGCCCGGATTGGCCAGGGACGACACTGCAATCGATCCGCTCAAATCACCTGAGATCAGCGTATCGCCATCAGGTCCGATGGTAAGGCAACGAACCTGACCATCGTGTAAATTCGCGGCTTCGATTTTCCCGTTTGCGCGGCTGTATTGCAATACGGTGCCGCTCTCGGTGCCAAAGGCAGCCGCGCCGCCATCTGCGGAGATAGCGCAAGATTGAAGCTCCTCGGCGCCTGTCCACTCGGCAACAATCTTGTTGCTTTGCAAATCAACGACGGCGCATTCGCCGCCAGCCTCCCAGTCAATGCTTCGAACCACCGCGGCATAGCGCCCATCCTCGCTCACAGCTGATTTGAGAAACGCCCCTTCCACCATGACCTGCACTGACTTTGGGGGCGTCTTTTTCCAGGCCTTGGATTCGAAGGTGGACTTGTCGACCACGACAATGCCTCGATCGCTGGGGTAGAGAACCCTATCGCCAACCAGCGTGCCATACTTCGCCCCGAGTCCCGTATCCAGAGGACCAAGCTTCTTCTTGTACTGGAGGCTATTAACCCATCTCTTCTGCGCAGCCAGCGAGGGCGCCCTACTCGCACTTTGCTTCTCTTTGGCCGTCGCTCCCTTCTTCTTGGTCTTGCGGGTTTTCTCGTTGACCGCTGGCGAGGCGGCGGCCTGCGTTGCCGGCCGTTCTTCGAGGGCCTGCCAAACGCGCAGCGTGGCCCCATCAAAGGATGTAGTCACAATCGCGATGGTACGGTTGTCAGGGGACAAGGCAATCGCGTCAAAAGTTGGCCCATTGCACGCCGTCTTGGCGGCAGCTTTCATTGTTTGCGTATTAACGCATCGAATATCGGAGCCTGTCGCAACAAGTGCAACATCCCCCGCGATCACGAAGCACGGGGAGTCCGCCTTGAAGCCGTGCGACTTAGCGTTGTTCCCCTCCCCGAGCTGCCACACTTCGAGCGCATCTCCGCTAACTAAGGAGAGCCTCGTGCCGTCACTCGAGAATTCTAAAGTCTCGGGCCACTTTGTCTTCGCCCGATCCATCGGAGGAGAGAATTTCTCCGCCGCCAGGTCATACACAATCGCGGATTTCTCGCCAGCAAAGGCCACTCGGCTTCCATCGCTAGAAAATGCCGCACAGATGCTGTCGATGGGCAGGTCGATCGACGAACGCTTGCCTTCGTCAGAAACGAACCCAACAGAATCGTTGCATACCGCGACGAGCTCACCAGTGTCGGATACTGCCACTTCAACCAGTCCTTCGAATTCGTAGCTACCGATGCATTCCAAGTCCACTACAGAGAACACACGGACGGTATGCAGGCCCGACCACGCAACATATCGTCCCTTCGGACTCACACAAACGCTGAGTCCCAAGATTTCATGGACCTCGACTCCAGAAAGGTCAACCGATGCGTCGTCGTGGCGGCGATAATCGCCAGTGGCGACAGCGGAGATGATGCCGTCTTTTGCAAATGCCTTGATTGTCTTGCCATCCTCGGTGAACACGACCGCCTTTACCTCGTCTCCGAGCTTTACACTGTGCAGCTCTCTCAGTGCCTCGCCGTAGCGTTTGATCTTCTTGTTGAGAGCGCCTCGTTTGTCATCGGGGTGCGCCGCAGGAGGGGTTAGGCGCAGAAATGCATCGTCGATTTCTTGTTTGACCTCATCACTAAGCGCCTTAGGCGCTTTGTCCGACGATGAGAAAATCTCTCTCGACTCTCGCAGAAACTGTGTTGCCTCACCAAATGTAGCAATCTGTCGGGCTTCACGAAGCGCGAGCACGGCGTCGGCGGACAGATGCTCGCCAACGCTGTCAAAGCGCGCCCCTTTGAAACGCGAGGGTTTACGCTTGCCCAACTTGGCATCGGTGAGATCGCAGCCCTTCCAGCAGCTCTTTGTGATCCTCGCTCCTTGTAGGTGCGAGCCGCGCAGATCGCTTCCATCAAATCGGGCCTCCCTCAGGTCAGCTACACCGAGATCCGCTCCCTGCATGATGCAGTTTTCGAAAGTGGCCCCAAATAGACATACCCCCAATAGGTCTGAAGAATTGAGTTTGCAGCCGATGAACACACTCTGAACGACCGAGGGAGGATCTGAATCTTCGCCTGATCTGGAGGCTAGAGCGGAAAAATCGTTCTCCGACAGGTTGCAGGTTTCAAAGCGCGTCTCCCAGACCGTGGTCTCCGCCCAGTCCATGCCGCTCAGATCACAGTCGACCAACGCTGCCCTCATCAGGCTTCCGCCTTCAAGATTTGCCTTGCGCAGGGACACTCGTTCGAGGCGAGCTTCGCTCAAGTCCACGCGAGATAGATCCATCTCGGAGAGGTCGAGATCCACGAGCTGGGCCCCGCCTAGATCGGTGAAGCCAGCTGCGATGGCCTCTCTTAGCTTGCTTGCGCGAAAGCCCCCATCTTCGTCGGCTCCGCGCTGGATCCATGCTGGGGCCTTCTTGCGAATCTTGGCGCCCTCTTTGGCATTGCTACTGTGGTCATAAGTCTCTCCAATCGGTCCAGCGGGTAAGAGCGACTCAGCTTTGTCTAGCTACGACGCACCTTCAGGAGGACAGGGAAGGACCACCGTCGCAGGTTCATTTGAACAATCACGCAACCTGCTGAAACCAGGAGCCCTGCCTCAGCCGGCCTGGCGCAAGCAAAAGAACGACAGCACGGGTACCACTATGGTCTATGACATTCCAAGCACCATGAAGCTCACAGTCGCACGAAAGGCCGCGCAGAAAATCGCGAACAACTACAAGAGACCAGTGAGGCTGCTGCTCAACGGCGAGCGCACTGGCCCCACCTCATACCCGAGAACTAAGAGGTAGGAGGCGTGCTGCTCCTCAACACATAAAAGCACGACTTGCTCAAACGGCGCCGAAGCCGACCTTGCCTATCTCAGAAGAGGCAACTGACCGGCTGATTGGTCGTAAGGTCGCAGCAGTACTCCTCGGAGGGCACGCAGGCAGGAACAACCGGATTTGGGGGCACAATTGGTGTAAGCTCTTCAACAGTGTCACAGGGCCCTGGCGAGCTACTCGGACACACAGCCATCGTCGTGTCCGTGTCCAAGACCGTCGCGTTGTAGTTGACGGTGTAGGACTGCTCATCGAGATCCGTGTATCCCCAACTGCCGCTGGCAAAAGAAAAGGACGACCCGATTAGGCTGACTCCTTCTAAGATCGCCTGTGAAAACACGGCGCCTTCGAGGCGCATCCCATCCATGGCCGCATCGGTAAGCGCTGCATTGCTGAAATCGCAGTTCACACTAGCCTCATTCAATATGGCGGAGGCGTCGTGCGGCGCCAACTGTCCACAGATCTGTGGCGATGGAGTTTGCGTGACGAGTGAGATCGATACCTGTGGCGTCGACTGCGAACCGCCACCATAGGTCGCGCACCGCCGAGGACTCTGGACTCTGGTGATGCTGTTGGAACAGGTCCCGGGGCAAGCCAGAGGCGGTCGGCTCTGGGCGCGCTAGATCCCCGTGCATCTCATAGGCTCGGACGCCTAATGGCTATCGCTACTTGGTCGATTCAGGAGTTGGGGATGGGAGAGCACACTCAGAGTGACTCGGCGAAGGGTAGAGAGCAGCCCTCGCGCCAGCAGCACGTGGTTTCAGATGCTCGGGATGCCGAGACTAGTGCTGGAGAAGTAACCGGTTCTCGAACTCAGTACCAATCGGCCGATTTGTCGGGAATTGACTTCTCCGACAAGGATCTCTCGGGCTTCGACTTTAGCTTTGCGAATCTGAGCGGAGCCCATTTCGAACGGGCAAATCTGACAGGCGCACTCCTGCACAAGGCCGACATCACGGATGCTGAATTCTTGATGGCAAGACTCAATGATGCCGACCTGAGCGCTTGTGTCGGCACCAATGCAGGTTTTGCCCACGCGGATCTCAGTGGGGCGAATCTCTTCTTGGCCGACTTGTCGGGGAGCAGCTTTGCGAGCGCGAAGCTAGTTGACGCCGACTTGCGAAAGGCCAGTGTTCGCGGTGCCCGCTTCACCGGAGCGGAGCTTCTGGGGGCCAATCTGACGCGAGCAGATCTTCGCGATGCCGACCTCACCGGAGCCTCGGTAGCGGGGGCTGAATTTGCGGAAGTGGATCTTCGCGGTGCGAGTCTCCGAAGACTGAAGGGTTTCCAGAACACCTCATGGCTCGGTGTCGACATTATGAACGTCGATTTCTGCGGCGCCTTCGCTGTGCGTCGCTTCATTTCAGACCAGAACTATTTGCACGAGTTTCGCTATCAGAGCCGCACCAATGAGCTCTTGTATTGGGCGTGGTGGCTCACTTCAGACTGCGGACGAAGCCTCATGCGTTGGAGCATTCTTACGTTCTTTCTCGCCTCGCTCTTCGGGTGCGCCTTCATACTGGTTGATATCCCCTTTGGCGACAATGAGACCGCCATCTCTCCCTTCTACTTCAGCATCGTCACGCTGACGACTCTTGGTTACGGCGACGTCGTTCCCACGACGGCCCTGCAGCAGGTGGTTGTCATGATGGAGGTGTGTACGGGCTACCTAATGCTGGGCGGTCTGATAAGCATATTCGCCAACAAGATGGCTCGCAGAGCGGACTAGTACAAGCATGCCCTTCTTTGCAAAGAGGAAAGTTGCGAGCTCCAAAAAGGCACTACAGAGTGCTCTGGGCGACTACGAAATGCCGAAGTTTCCGGCAGTCGCAATGAAGGCGATGAAGCTTCTGCGCCGTGAAGGGACATCCCTAGATGACGTCGCACGCGTGATCATGGGCGACCCTGGGATCTCGACGAGAATGCTAACGATGGTGAACTCGGCGGCCTATGCGTTGCGCCATCCAGTAAACAGTATCCCTCAAGCAACGGCGCTACTTGGGACCAGTCAGGTCGAGTCTCTCGTGGTCGCGGTTGCCGTCGCGGGCGTGCTACCTGCCAAATCAAAGCACCTCGATATGACGGAGTTTTGGAGGACTGCGTCTCGGCGCGCAGCCATTGCGAGTGGCCTGGCAGCAAGACTGCATCCAACGTCACAGGCGACGAGCTACACAGCCGGTCTCTTGCAGGATATGGCGATTCCAATCTTGATGGAGTCCAGGAAGGAGGACTACGCGAGTCTCTTTCGTCAGTGGCAGTGCGGGGAGGCTGACATCGTTGCCGAAGAGCGCAAACGCTACAACAGGGATCATGCCGAAGTTGCGGGCTGGATGTGTAGGGAATGGAGCCTTCCTGAGACCCTTGCCTCGAACATAGCTGCACACCACGGGGCTGTAGACGGAGACATCGTGGCAGAGCCCGCGATTCGCCTTGTCAGCTTTATTCGAGGGGCGCATGGCGGCGAAACCATCGATGCGCTCATCGAGTGCGCGACTTCTGTCTACAGTATGAATGCTGACGAGTGCGCGAGGATTGTCGCCGAAGGCCAAGACCGAGGCGATGAAAGTGCACGGCTGTTTCGATAGACGGTGCTGCAAAGGCAAGCCACACTATGGCTAGTTTGCGGGGGGCAATCGATTGATATGGTCTCGCGCTAGCCGTACGTTGCCAGCAGTGTTGATAGCGTTGCCGGGGCGATGTTGCCGCCAGAGAGAATGACGCCGACGCGCGCTCCCTTCGTAGCCTCTCGCATGGCGCCTGCGAGGGCAGCGGCTCCTGAGGGTTCGACCAGAGTCTTGGTGGTTAGTAAGAGTTTTACCATCGCCCGACCTATCTCCTGGTCGCTCACGGTGATGGCCCGACTCACTCTCTCCTTGGCTATGGCGAAATTCAGCTCACCGACTCGGGTTGGCTTGAGACCGTCCGCGAGCGTGGGACCCGGTTCCACAGCCGTGACCCTTCCCGCCGCAAGGCTCGCCTGCATGCTGCAACAGCCTTCCGGCTCGACACTGATGATCTCTGTGGAGCTGCCTTCAAAGGCGAGGCAAGCCCCGGCGATTAACCCGCCACCGCCAACAGGTACGAAGAGTTGGTCGAGCTCTGCGCCCGCAGAGCGAGAAAGAACCTCTTCTTGCATTTCGAGAGAGGCGGTTGCCTGGCCCTCGATGGTGTGTGGGTGATCCCCGTCTTCGAGTCTGATGCCGGCAATTGAGAGATCGCGTTGTAAGCGCCGCGGGCCTTAAAGGCTCCCACGTGCTGCAGATTCTCCGCCTTGAGCCAAAGCTGGGCACCGCAAAGTGCGTCGAGATCCAGGTTTCGCAGAACTGGTGTTGGCACTACCTTGCCGCTAAGCCTCTGTAGTGCTTGGAGAGCGTGGTTTCGAGTCGGAGCCAGGAGGGTGTTGGAGGTCACGCCCAAGGATCTCATATCTCGAACTGAATCCTGTTCTGTGTATTGCTCGCCTAGATATCAGTGAGTTGAGAAAGGTCACCCAGGCTTGTATCTGACCGTGCTTTTCGGGAATCTTCGCTCCCTCAACTAGGGTTAAGGAACAGAAGAGATGTCATCAGAGCAGAATTCAGACGAGATCATTCGATATCAGGAGAGCTTCGGCGCGCTCAAGTCCGAGGTTGGCAAAGTGCTTGTCGGGCAAGAGGACATGCTGCACAAGCTTCTCCTCGGCTTCCTTGCCGGAGGCCACGTCCTGCTTGAGGGCGTTCCCGGTCTCGCAAAGACTCTTGTCATCAAAGTTCTTAGTGATGCGGTCAACGCAGAGTTCTCGAGGGTGCAGTTTACACCGGATATGTTGCCGGGCGATATTACTGGCACCCAGGTGTACAACCCACAAGAAGGCAGCTACTCCGTCAAGAAGGGGCCGATCTTCGCCAATCTCATTCTCGCCGATGAGATCAACCGGGCACCGGCAAAGGTGCAAGCCGCGCTCTTGGAGGCCATGCAAGAGCGGCAGATTACGCTTGGCGATCAGACGTTCCCACTCGCCGAGCCCTTCTTAGTGATGGCCACGCAGAATCCGATCGAGCAAGAAGGCACCTACCCACTTCCAGAGGCACAGCTCGATCGTTTCATTATGAAGTTGGTCGTCGACTATCCAACCAAGGATGAAGAACTCAAGATCCTCGATCGCATGGCAGGCAGTGCACCCATCCCCTCTGTGAACGTCGTCATGCAACTGGAGGAAGTACTGAGTGCCCGCAAAGCCGTCTCGCAGATCTTTGTCGACGACAAAGTGAAGCGGTATGTGGTTGATGTCGTAGCTGCGACTCGAAATCCCAAGGAAGCCGGCGTTCCAGAACTCGCAAATCTGCTCGAGAACGGCGCCTCTCCCCGCGCTTCCATCAATCTCATCAAGGTAGCAAAGGCGCATGCCCTTCTCGGTGGTCGCAACTACATCAGTCCCCACGATGTGAAGTCCATCGCCAAAGAAGTTCTCCGTCACCGAATTCTCATTAGCTACGAGGCCGAGGCCCAGGGCAAGACGGCAGACGATTTGGTCGACATCATTCTCGATTCGGTCGAAGTGCCTTAGTATTTGGAGTTGCGGTAAGTGCTAAGCGCAGAAATCGTTCAACAAGTGCGACGCTTGCAGATGACCATTGGTCGTGATGTGAGTGATGTGCTTGCGGGCGCCTACCACTCGGTCTTCAAAGGCCGTGGTATGGAGTTTGACGAGGTGCGCCCCTACGTGCCCGGTGATGATGTTCGAACCATCGATTGGAATGTCACCGCACGCACCGGAGAAACATTCGTTAAGCGCTTCGTCGAAGAGCGCGAACTCACCGTAATGCTGCTGGTCGACATTAGCCCGTCGCAAGACTTTGGCTCTGCAGAGCGGTCGAAACGTGAAGCGGCTGTCGAGCTGTCGGCGATGCTGGCCTTCTCGGCTATTAGCAATCAGGACAAGATCGGCCTCCTGCTCTTTCGCGGAGATACCGAGGAGTACATACCGCCTCGAAGTGGCCAGAAACACGCTTTGCGCGTGGTGCGCGAAGTTCTGGCGCGAGGCCGTGACGAGACTCCTAGCGCGCTGCGTCCCGGCAATCCACTAGGCCTGCCAAGCGCCGTGATCCGCCGCTTCCGACAGCTAGTTTCGCGCAGACGAGGGGAGCGCGATAGGTCTACGAATATTTCGCATGCGCTGGAGTTTTGTCGTCGAGTCTTGCCTCGCAAGGTGGTTCTCTTCCTCATCTCCGATTTCATCGACGACGACTACATAGAAATGTTGCGCCACGCCAATCAACGCCACGATGTGATTTGCGCCTTGGTCAACGACGAGCGCGAACTCAAAATGCCACCGGCAGGTCTCATCACCTTGGAGGATGCGGAAACTGGTGAGCTGCGGTGCGTTGACACTCGCTCTGCGGCGTTTCGAAAATCGGTCGCAGAACATAGCGAGAGCCGCATCGACGCTCTTCAAGGCTCATTGCGCGCTTCAAAGGTCGATCTTCTGCAAATTGATGCGGCACAGCCGGTCATCGATCCTCTTCTGAAGTTCTTCCGTATGCGCGAGCGGAGGCAGAGGCGATGAGTCGGCAGATTCTCATCGCATTGCTGCTAACGTCTTGTGCGGCTCTGGCGTGCTCTGAAACAGGGCCGAAGGAGAGCGAGATTGCGCCGGATGAAGTCGCAGAAGGCGCGCCTCTGAAAGCCGAGTCGAATCTTGGTCCGGTGAGCGCAATCGTTACCTTGTCGCCTTCTTCTCCACTCATCGGCGATGTCATGGATTTGAGTTTGGAGGTTTCTGTAGAAGAGGGCGTCCGAGTCGAAATGCCTCGGTTTCAGGAAGCACTCTCTCGCTTCTCTATCGAGGGATACTCTAACGAAGCACTGCCCGAGGCCAGTGGGACACGATACGTACAGCGCTATCGGCTGCATGCTTCAACGAGCGGTCATCTCAGGGTTCCACCACTGCGAGTGGTCTTCTTCGATGAGAGGCCAGAGAGTGAGCAGGGGGGAGAAGAGCAAGAGCTCCTAACTGAGGAGATTGCTATCAAGATTCGGCCGGTTCTCTCCGGTGATGAGGCAAGCGACGCTCAGTTGCGACCGATACGGCGCACACTCGAAGAAGAATTGGGGCCAAGCCTGTGGCGGCGCTATTGGTGGGCCTTCATTGGAGGCGGAGCCTTGGCTGCTCTCATTGGGGCTCTCTTCTTCGTGCGGCGCGGCCGAGTAGAACCCACGATCTCACCGTACGAGCGAGCCTCGGTCGCCCTGGCACAGCTAGAGTCGCGAGGGCTCCCCGATGAAGAGATGCGAGATGATTGGTACGTGCAGCTCAGCGGCATTGTGCGCCGCTATCTCGAAGATCGCTTCGGGCTCCGGTCGCCCGAACTGACTACAGAAGAGTTCTTGCGCGTGGCGCAGCGCTCCGACCTGGTTAGCGACGAACATAAGAAGCTCTTGCTGCAATTCTTGGCCGATTGCGATCGGGTCAAGTTTGCTGGCTACGAGCCAGGCGAGGAAGAGTCTCAAGGCGTTCTGGAAGCGGCTCGACGCTTCCTGCTTGAGACCCGTGTAGACGTGCTCGCATCCTCTACTGCCGCTAGCGAGGAGAACGCCGCATGACACTGGCCAGCCTCATCGCTCCCCTGGAGTTCCGCGAGCCCTGGTACCTACTCGCTTGCGCGTCGGCGCTGCTTATCGTGCTCTCGTCGCTCTCGCCCCCTGGTCGAGTGCTTTTCTCTTCGCTAGAGATTCTTCCCAGCCACTCTCACACCCTGCGCACTCGTATGATCTGGCTGCCAACCGCTCTTCTGGCGCTCTCTGCGATACTGCTGGGCATTGCACTAGCCGGCCCACGATTGCCCGATAGGTCGCAGCGCATCGAGCGAGAGGGCATCGCCATCATGATGGCGGTGGATATCTCTGGATCCATGCAAGCTTTGGATTTGAGCGAAGGTGGGCGAGAGGTGACGCGCTTAGACGCCGTGAAGTCGGTCTTCGCAGAGTTTGTTCGCGGGACAGACAAGCTTGCGGGGCGTCCTGACGACCAGATTGGCGTCATTAGTTTCGCAAGCTTCGCCGACACGAAATGCCCTCTCACCCTCGATCACGACATTCTCATGCAGGTCGCGGAGAGGCTCGAAATCGTAACGTCTCGGAGCGAAGGCGGCACGGCGATTGGCGATGGTCTTGGTCTGGCCGTAGAGCGTCTGCGCGCGAGCAAGGCCAAATCAAGAGTCATCATTCTTCTCACTGATGGTGCGAATAACAGCGGTGAGGAAACCCCTCTTGCAGCGGCGGAACTCGCGGCTACCGAGGGCATAAAGGTCTACACCATCGGAGCTGGAAGCAAGGGGTTCGCACCGGTTCGCGTGCCTGACCCGTTCACCGGGCGACCGACACTCCAACAAGTTGAAGTACAAATCGATGAAGAGACGCTACAAGCAATCGCAGAGCGAACCGAGGGGCGTTACTTCCGTGCCACGGATGCCGAAGGCCTGCGCAACGTATATGGTGAGATCGATGACCTCGAGCGAACGAAGATCGGCGAAGAGCGATTTCGTGAGTACACCGAGTACTACCGCCATGTTACCGCTCTAGCGCTGCTGCTAGCTGCACTGGCTTGGCTCCTCATGGCCACCGTGCTTAGGAGATTGCCATGAGTTCGTTGAATTGGGCGCATCTCGAGCTAGTACATCTCATGTGGCCAGCCGCCGCCTTGGTGATCTTCTTGGCCTACGGTGAGCTAGCGCATCGCAATCATCTCGGACGTTTTGTCTCTGCGACCATGCAGAAGCGACTTGCCGTGTCGATTAGCCGAGAGCGGCGTGTCGTGCGGCTTTTCTTCGTCTTTGCGACCATGGCCTTCTGCACAGTGGCCCTGATGCGACCGCAGACTCAGGGCGTATCCACCAAGATCAGTACCTCAAGAGTCGCTGCCGACATCGTTGTCGCGCTCGACGTATCGAAGAGCATGCTGGCAGAAGACGCCGCACCCAATCGCCTTGCGCGCGCGAAGTCGGAAATCAGTCGCATGCTCGATCAGCTTGCTGGCCACAGAGTCTCACTCGTGGTCTTTGCGGGAAGGGCCAGTATCCTCTCCCCGCTGACACCTGACTACGGGTTCTTCCGCATGATGCTCCGAGGGGCGAGTCCCACGAGCGTATCGCGGGGCGGCACTGCGATTGGCGAGGCTATTCGCACAGGCTTGGACGCATTTGATGAAGACGGTGGCGCGGCTTCGAGGCTGCTCTTGCTCATCACCGATGGTGAGGATCACGATAGCTACCCTGAGGAAGCCGCGAAGCTCGCGAAGGAAGCGGGCGTGACGATTGTTGCTATTGGACTCGGCAGCGAAGATGGCTCAAACATTCTAATTACCAATCCGCGCACTGGTGTGCAGGAAATCGTTAAGGACCGAGATGGCAACGAGGTTATGACTCGCGTCGACGGGGAGCTCTTGCAAGCGATTACCAGCGAGACTGGTGGCGTCTACATTCCCGCCAAGGTTGCGGCTCTCGACTTGCAAGAAATCGTCGATGAGCATATTGAACCTATCGTCCAGGAGGCCTCTTTGAAGGCTTCGCGCTCCGTTCCCGGAGAGCGCTATCCTCTCATGTTACTTCTCGCTCTGCTCTCGCTCATTACGAGCGTATTGCTTGGAACAAGCCCATCATCTTCTGATGCCCGGAGAGCCACCCCTTAAAGATGCGTCCTACTTCTCTAGTCATCTCTCTCGTTATCTCTCTTGTGGTGGCCTTCGCAGCATGCGCTTCGGGCACGCGCTCAGATGCTCGCGGCCTCTACAACCACGGCATCGACTTGATGGCCGAAGGTGATTTGGAGGGAGCAGAAGAGGCATTCGTAGAGGCTCGTAGTAGCGCAGGTGCTGATCAGCCACTGCGCTATTCGACCGCCTTCAATCTGGGAATGCTTCACACCAGACGTGCGGACGACCTAGAGCTTTCCGAGCCCCAGAAAGCACTCGCAGAGCTGCAGAACGCTCGTAATTGGTTTCAGGATGCGGCAAGGGTTCGCTCAGACGACTTAGACGCCCGGGCCAATCTGCAAATCGTCGCGCGCAAATCACAGGTGCTGGCAGATCAGCTCAAAGAGGGGGAGAAGGGCCTCGAGGCGTCTTTGGATCGGGTTATCGAAGACGAGCGAGCATTGCGTGATGACATACGTGGCCTGATGGAGGCGGTCCAGACCGCTGGTGAGAGTGCCGATCCTATTGGGTTTCGAGACCAATTCTCGGCATTGGCCACGAGTGAGCGAGAGCTCATGGCGGACGCTGGTGTAGTTAGCGATCTAGCAGCGGATGAGCTTGCGGGGCTCGATGGACAAGATCCTGAGCAAATGGAGCAACAAGACAAGCTTCGGCAGATGCAGCTTCGCAGCCTCGACGCCTATCTGCAGAGTGCCCGCATTGCGATAGACGATACGCGGCGTGAGCTTCGAAAGCTTGACGGCAAACGCAGCCATCTTCGCGCGACTGCTGCGCTGGCGCTGCTCAAGCGGGCGCGAGAGCAATTACTAGATCCCGTGGCTGCGCTCAAAGGTGTTGCGCAAGATCAGAGTGCGCTGCTCTCCCACACAGAAGCTAGGCTAGCTCTCAGCACTAGGAAGCTGACGGTATCTGGCGAGGATGCGCAGCCCGAAGCCCAGGGGCAGATTCCTGCGTGGCTGGAACCCGAGCACTTGAGCGAGCGTGAAGGAGATGTGATTGAGAGAACTACTGAGGTCCTCATGCGCTTTCAGGCCGCGAGCAGTGTTCCTCCACCCGCAGATCCTTCTTCGGTTGACCCAGAGACGGCTCGCATGTTGGAAATGGCAGGGCTCGCGGTTCCCTTTTTGGAGAGCACCGTTGCTGCCATGGAGAAGGCCCGCGACAGTCTCGCTGGCGACGCCATGGACCTTGCTCTAGAGCAAGAGATTGAGGCCATGCGAAACCTCTTGCGAGCGATCGAGCACTTCAGCGATCTGAAGAACCTCATCGAACTCACCTATGGCGAGCAGCAGGGCGTCTTGGCCCTGCTCGATCCAGAGCAAGCTGCTGCTGATCCAAAGCTGGCGGAACTAGATACCGAGAAGCGTGCCGACAAAGCAATCCAGGCTGTTCGCCGCAACATCGATCGCTTACAAAGAATGGAGGCGCTTATTGCGGAGCAGCGCACCCAAGCCACCCAGCAAGCCGAGCAAGAGGGAGAAGAGGCGCAAGGCCAGGCTGGGCAGACCTTCGATGCCGCCGAAACCTATCGTTCTGGCGCGGAATCGGCCCTTGGCGAGCTAGTCGCGGCGCTTGAGAGTATTTCTGAAGGCACGCAGATGGCTGAGGACGCCGAGGCGCCTTTGGCCACCGCTGGCAGGGCGCAGAACGACATAGAGGAGCTTCGGAGGATCTTCTACACGATTGTCGAACATCTCAAAGAGCTTCACCGAGACCAGAGTCAAACCTATGATGCGACCGGAGAGCTTCAAGCCAGGGATGATGCGGATCGGGGCGCTTTCCTTCCACCACTCGCCGAGTCTCAAGCAAAGCATGCTGCACTTGCCGAACCTCTTGCCAGTGCCCTTGAGAAGCAAGCCGACGCGGCTTCCGCTAGCGAGGACCCTCAAGCTGCGCAAGAGGGCGAGAGGTTTGCTGCCGCAGCTGAGGAGGTTCGCGCCGCTCTTGAAGCGCTACGTGCTGCTTCGAGGGTGCTAGCGCAGGCACAAGAGAACGCGACAACAATGTCGGTCGACTTGTCTCCTGCGCTCGAGGAGCAGCCTCTGGGCCTTGAGCACATCCAAGCGGCAATTGAGATCCTGGAGCCTCCACAAGATGGGGAGCAAGAGGACCAGGAGCAAGAGCAAGAGCAGCAGGACCAGGAGCAACAGGAAGAGGAGATTTCGAAGCAACAGGCCGAGAAGCGTCTGCAGGAAATTCGAGATCGAGAAGCGGAGAGACAGCGTGAGCGCGAAGAGGCGCAAGCCGCACAGGGCTCTGGAGTCGACAAGGACTGGTAGTGCAGACGATTTGGAAACATCTTCTGAGGTTTGCCGTCATCGCGACGGCTCTACTAGCTGTGGAGACGGTCGCGGCAGCGCAATCTGTTGAACTGGGCGTGCGTGGTCGCGAGATCTTCGCCGACGTGCCCTTTGTCTTGCAGGTCACTGCTAGCGACTTCGACGAGGCTCCCCCACCCGAAGTCAGTGATTTCACCATCGCCGGAGCGAGCGTCTCCTACCTTGGTATGTCGCCTAGTGTGAGGTCGAGCCGAACCGTCATCAATGGCCAGATCACTAGGTCGCGGGATGTTCGCTTTGTCTATAGCTATCGCATTGAGGCAGCCGCTCCGGGAACCTTCGAGATCCCCGCAATTACCGTGAGCCAAGGGGCGACCGTGGCAACTTCTCACCCTGGACGCTTCGAGGCGAGCGACGTTGCCAATACTCGTGACATGCGAATTGAGCTTGATGTACCCGAGCGGCCCATGTGGATCGGCGAGAGCTTCGAGATTGGTGTCTCTTGGTACCTGCGCAAGAATCCACGAGAAGAGACGTTCGTCATTCCCCTCTTTGATCACCCCGCATTCGAGGTTGAGGCGGCCGAATCGAGATCCTCTGAGCGTCTTTCTTTCGTCGGTGGTAGCAAGGAAATGCAGCTTCCCTTTGAGAAGACCGAGGTAACAGAGGGGGGCATTCAATACACGCGTTTTCGCTCGAGGGCCGTGGGCCGACCGACGCAAGCCGGGGAATTTGTTCTCGATGCCCCGCGGGTGGTGGCAAAGCTCAAGACCGGCGATCGGCGCGACGCCTTTGGCCTTCGAAGCGCGCGCTATCAACAATTCAAAGCAACTGGAAGCAAGGTAACCATCGAGGTCAAAGCTCTGCCGCGAGCCGATAGGCCCGACTCGTTCTCGAATGCCGTCGGCTCAGGCTTCTCGATAGCGGTTGCCACCAGTCGCTCTGTAGTCTCGGTCGGAGAGCCTGTGGAGCTCACGGTCGTGTTGCGCGGAGAACGGGGCCTCGAGGGGCTCAGCCTACCTTCCATGATCGGCGCCGGCCGCCTAGATAGCACTCTCTTTGACCTCATCGGCGACGAAGCGACCGGCGTCATGTCGGAGGATGGTCTGAGCAAGAGCTTCAAGGTCACGGTTGTTCTCAAGTCGTCAGCGGCTCGCGAGATTCCACCAATCGAGTTCGCATACTTCGACCCAGAAGACGCAAGCTACAAGACAACTCTTAGCCAACCTATCGCTCTCAACGTTGGCAGTGCAGACGTGGTTGGTGCGCAAGACGTAGTCGCAGCTCCCAGGCCAGGAAAGAGTGCAGCGCGGACGAATAGTGGTACCTCCTTTGCTGGCGACCTCACACCTAGTTCGGGCAAACGCACGATGCGGACTGTGCTCTCTGCTGAGGCCTTGATCCCGATTCTTGCTTCTCTCTATGTTCTTCCGTTGCTCCTGCTCAGCACCATGTTTTGGCTGCGCCGAACGGGCAAGAGTCGCGGGCGCTCCAGCGAAGTACGCGAGCTTCTAAAACGAGTCGAGGCGGCCGCGAAGGATGCCCGAACGACCAAGGCCGAGAGCAGTGCGTCTGCCCTGTTGAGCAGCATCGGCGAGCTAGGTCGCGCCACAGGGAACAAGGCCGGCGCATGGTCCTCTGAGCTTGAGAGTCTGGCGTTTGACCCGAGGCGTCGGGCTCAGCCGGTGACAGATGAGCTGGTGGATCAAGCGCTCGCGGAGGCTCGATCGTGGGCCTCTGGGCGCGCTGGGCGGGCCGGAGCTTCCTCCGCCGCTGCCGTCGCAGTAGTTCTGCTCTCACTCTTGGGCGGGGGTGGTGTAGCGCACGCAGCCGATCATAGCTTGGCTGAAGCGAGAGCCGCCTATGCCAATGCTCTGGCTAGCACGGACCGAGCGGAGAGAACTCGAGGGTTCTCTGCAACTGAGTCCATGTACAGAGCCATTATTGAGATGAACCCCGAGCACCCCGAACTGCTAGCTGACTGGGGCAATGCCGCTCTTGGTGCCGGCGACCTGGGATTAGCTACCCTCGCCTATAAGAGGGCACTTCGCTTGGATCGCGGCCTGGTGCGGGCGAAGAAGAATCTCGCGTGGGTGCGCGGGCAGATGCCATCACGACTGGCTTCCCAGGGGGATACTGGCGTGATGGATTCGCTCTTCTTCTGGCACAGGAGTTGGTCACTAGCCACGCGGCACTTGGTTGCGGCGACAGCATTTGCGACTTTCATACTTCTCGTCGTGCCGTGGGGCAGTAGATATGGGTTTGTTATGCACCGAGTTGCCGGAGCGCCGCTGCTGCTCTTCCTGGCAACGTTGGTCTCAGCGATAATGGAGCCGGATGCCAGTTCGAGTGCGGTTATCGTGAGTGACGGGCAGACGCTGAGAACCGCAGATAGTTTGGGCGCCCCTCCTGCGTTAGGAATGCCCATACCGGCCGGGCTTGAAGTCTCGCTCAAGGAGAGCCGTGGCAACTGGACCCAGGTCGAATTGGCCGACGGCACTATCGGCTGGCTGGCGAGCTCGTCCGTTGAACGAGTGCAGTAGCCTCTACTAGAGGGCCTTCTAGGACCTCGTAGTGCAGACACACTTGATTGATCCCAGCGACCTAGTACAGCGCCCCGGAAGAGGGGCCGGGTCGCCCCGGGTAATTACCTCCCCGGGGCTCCCACAGATTCCGTACGTGCGGAACTACCGCATACGGCTCCTCGGATCAGGAGTTCGCTACATGATGAGGACGGAGTGGATCGGAGTGGGCTTTGGGAGTGAAAAGCGCAAGAGCAGCGCCCGAT
>JAAEPE010000165.1 GCA_024222395.1 Myxococcales bacterium | reverse complement strand
CGCGCCGACCACAGGCCCAGTCAGTCCACGCTCATTTTCTCGTTGAGCACGTAGCCCAAGGTGGTCCTGAAACAGACGACGCATCAGTTCGCGGCCTTCTTTCTCGATCAGTTGCTCGAGGTCAATATGTCCCATCGCCCGGTGAGCACGTAGGAGTCCTCACCACTGGCAATCGAACCATTGGGGTGGGTGGCGTCAAAGTCCGTAGGTGCGCAGGCTTGATACGTCAGAGGGTTAGTCGTCGAATCAGGGTGCTCCCATGTGACCGCACAATCCCACAAGGTCTCTTCGATGTAACTCGGCTCTTCAGATGTCTCGATATCATCTTCGACTGGAGGCGCACAGCCCGCCAACTAAGTGCTCATAACCAAAGATCCCAAAATGGTACTACCGTCGTTCATGCGCTTGCGCGAAGCACATGCTGGTCCAAGTCAAAGCCACTATGGTCTCCAAGATCGGTGTTTCCCAAGTACATAGAGATAGAGATAGAACTGCCTGCGCCATGGGTGCCTAGCGACTGCGTACTGTCGTTGTGGACAGGTGTCTCCGTCCAAGGCCCCCACTTTGCCAAGCGATGTGCAGTGCAGCCCGCTCTCGATTGGAGTTGTTCGACGACTACCAGGGCTTCACGGTCTCTGCCGCCAAACATCACTGATCCGGTAGTCAAGAGTAGGACTGTCGCCGGCCGACAAGGGCCGGTTGTAGTCAACCAGGAAGGAGCCGCAGAGTCAGCCTGCGCTCCAATCGGAGAAGATCTCTCAGTCGATACCACCGCAGGCCGGAACGTCTGCGCCACCTTGGTTGTTATCCTCGTCGCACTCATTGTACTGCGCGGCGCCGGTGCCATCGTCGTCAACAGTTACTCTCACGGAGAAATCACCGGAGGGAGGCGTGAAACTGTAGAAGAGAGTTTCTTGTTGCCCAGCGAGCAATGGAATCGTAGTCTGCAACGTGCCGCTATCAATAACCGCACCATTAACTAAGATTTCTACGAATATGTCGATACCAGCGACGACGCCTAGGGAGCCGCTGTTGCTGACGACCACTTCGACTTCTTGTTCTCCATTGGTTTGGCAAGTGCCAGAAGCCGCAGCGATTTCGAGGTCGGGGGCATCAAAGAGACCGTCGGGTTGCACGTTCTGCCTGAAATTATTGAGACGAGGATTGAGCCAGTTGGCAAGCTCCTGCGAGGGCACCTGGCCGTCTTCGCTGATATTGGTGACGTGGTAGCTGTGCTGATTCCAGACCCGACGAGTGCGCACCCAGTTGTTTGAGGCGTCGTCCCACACTTCGATGCCGCCAAGGCTATTGCTGGTGTTGTTTGGCTCTGGAACGATGATCTCTGATTTGCCGTCATTGTCGACATCTACGACGATCGGCATTTCGAGCCGGGTATTGCTTAGGTGCGTCGGGTCTTCGTAAATCACCGTTCCATCTCGGCCATCAAAGAGTCGAAACGTAGTCTCATCAGCATAGACAACTTCGGCGGATCCGTTGCCGTCAAAGTCAAAAACAGAGGACCCGGTCGCTCGACTCGAACAGTCTTCGTTCGCCGCAGTCCAGAGGATATTTTCACTCTCACAGCCATCTGGCAGTGGGTCTCCGACGCAATCGAAGTCGATGACGATGTAGAAGTCGGCACCCGCAGTCCCGATTTCGGCTCGCCCATCTCCATCAAAGTCGGCAATGGTTGGGGGCCCGGATTCATTGCGTGAGCAGTTATCGTCGGGCAGGACAACTTGGTGCAGCAAGCTGCCATCGTGATTGAGGACAAAGACCTCACCTGCGCGAACGATGACGACCTCCCCCTGATCGTCTGCGTCAAAGTTGCCGACAGCGGTGTAGCCATCACAATCAAGAGTGCCTTGGCAGGCCGAGGCAGAGCCTTGGTAGGCAAAGCTCCAAACCTCTGCACCTGTCACTCCATCGTAGACAGTGTTGCCAGCAATCACCTCAGGAGTGCCGTCAAGGTCCAAATCAGCTGCGGTCGAAACTGGGCCAAGGAAGGCGTTGTTGCCAATGCCGGCCGCGACACCAACAGTCTCGAGGCCATCCCAGATTTTCACACCAGTGAGACCGTCGAGAACGATATTGCCGATAATGACCTCGGGGCGGCCATCGGAATTGAGGTCGGCGAGAGAAGGTTGGGCGCCACCCAGAGAATGAGCGGCACTTGGAAGAGTCTCGTTGCGCCAGAGTTCTTCCCACGCGGTTCCATCATCAGAAGTTCTCCTATAAGCGACAGAACCCACGCGCATGGTGGCAACGATCTCGGGTGCTCGCTCGGTTGTGTCCGCTTGGGCGTGCAAGTTGCCCAGCGCAATGCCGCCTGAGTTGTCTATGAAGGGGATGCCCACGGTTGCGAGCAAGTTCATCGAGCCGTCCGCATTGCAGGCGCCACTGACAACTCGAATGACAGCCGTGGCTGTGCAGCAGCCTTGGTCGCGGTTGAAGCTCGCAAAAACAATGTCTGGTATGTCCTGAGCGTTCGTATCACCGTCTCCGTTGTCATCGCTTAGGTTCATGACAGTCGGGCTCATAACCACGTCGGAACTATCCGGGTACGGGTCGGCCGCTTCTGGGAACCAGCGACAAGCCACTTCGGGCTCGAGAACGCCAACGGGAGGTACAAACTCGCACACGGCTACCGCATCACGGGGAATGCAGCGCCCCAGGGTTGGCTCACAGATTTCGCCAATCTCGCACTCTTCGGTGAAGTCACATCCCTCGCCGAGAGGAACGCAGCTTTCTTGGAGGCATACCTCTTGCTCCCCGCAGCAAAGCTCGTCCGACGTGCCGCAGAGTCCGGACGTATCAGCGCACTCCGCAACGCAGCGCTCATCGAGGCACATCTCCTCGGCTTCGCATGTCACGGCGCCGCAGAGCGCTCCGCCGTCTACCTCGATCTCGGGGCCGGCGTCAACGTCTCCCCCCCCTTCGATGTCTGCAGCGCCGCAAGCCAGTAGCAGCCCACAGAAGAAAAGCGAAGAGACTCTCGAAAAGGACAGGGGAAAGAACATCCACCCGACAATATCACAAAGTCTCACCCGACTATATCACGAAGTCAACTCATCCAAAAACTGTGCGCGCTCAATGGGTGCGCGCTCAATTGTAGGGATTTGATCCATCCTGTAGTGTAACCATTTTGGCGGCCCGTTCGCCACTGTGAGAATCAAGAATCTAGTTATTGACGAACTCAATAACATCGCTATCGTCGGCTTGTTTTCGGGCTCAGTGTCTTTTGGCTCCAACATGCTCACATCCGCCGGAATTCATGACGGATTTGTGGCCCAGCTTAGCCCCAGCGGGGATTTCAATTGGTCTCAAAGCTCTGGAAATCGACAAGCTCTCGAGGAGGGAATCTCTAACCTCACAATCGGCCCCGACGGAGCCGTTATCGTCTACGGCAGCCATATCGACCCGGGGCGAGATCCGGACTCCGAAGGGCGCCTGTACCAGGTCGCGGTGTTTTCCCAGGAAGGTGATTTCCTCGAGAGTTGGAATCAAGAAATCGGTCCATTCGTGTGGCATGACGGTGGCCTTATTACCGTGACCGACGAGGCGACGGTGCAATCGTGGGAGGACGGCACCCCGGTCGTCCGGGACCCTAGCAGCGAGGAGGACCCGCAACTGGTGTTGGCCCGCCTACAGCCCGGACAAGCTCCAACATGGACCCGCGGGCTTGGGAATATTCGTATGGAGACAAGCTCCGATCTAGAAGACCTGGCGGTAGACAGCCAGGGACGCATCCACCTGCTTGGGGATTTCGGTGGCATCCGAGTGTCCTCCTTCGACTCTGACGGCAAGGAGCTTGGATCGTCGAATGTTCTCAGCTCCAAAGGCGGCACCACCGGTGGCGGTCTAGCCATCGACTCTGACGACACCATCGTGGTTACCGGGTGTACCCATGATGACAACTTGATTTTTTGACGGCGACCCATACCCCTCTATTCTCAAAACCACAGCGCCGTAGCTTTGCTCATAGAGGTTTGCCTCTTTCGCACTACACGGCTTGTCGCGATCAAACCTGGATGATCGTTCATTTTCTCTCCGACTATTTTCTTTGACTCAGAAGATCGTCAATAGCTCCATCCTGCGGCTTGCAGGACAGCGGGTCTATCGCTCACTCATAGGATCGCACAAGTCGCTGAGGTTTGTAATTGCGAACTGCCTGTTTACTGTAGGCAAGTCTGTCCGTCCAACCCACGGAACTCCCTAACGCTCAGCCAGCGCTCGGCTCATCGTCGCGAGCGGTACGCCGAATTTCTCCGCTATCGCTCGCACTGTCTCGCCCTTTGCACGCATCGCTTGTGCGCGACACACGGCCTCTAGACTCATGCGTCGAGAACGTCCCCACTTGCCGCCTTCGGCTTCCACACGATCACGTGCGGCGCTTATGCGCTCGTTGATGACAAGCCGCTCCATCTTTGCCGACCAGGCCATCAATGCCAGTATGATCTCGGCGGCAGGCCCATCCATGTCGAATCCATCGGCGACGGTCACGATTTCGCAGCCGTGATCGCGCAGCTCTTCAACAACCTCGATCGTGTCCCGAATTCCCGAACGTGTGAGCCGGTCAAGGCGATGAATGAAGAGCCTGCCAATTTTTCCAGCCCTGGCATCGGCGCGAATGCGGGCGAGTTCGGGGCGGGCTACGGTTTTGCCGCTCTGCTTTTCACGATACCAGTGATCGATCTTCACATTTTGGGCTTCGGCGACTCGCTCGATAGCATCTCGCTGCGTTTTGTAGGTTTGGGCTCGGGAAGAGACTCGGATATAGGCGGCGGCTTTCACACAAACACGTTGGCGTCCTTTGCCCAACGAAGCGAGTCCATTCCGTTCCCAAAACCTAGTTTGGATTTTCCGCGTTACTACCCGGATTCACTAGGCAGAAATTGGCGCTTATTGGCAGTTCCAGTAGCCTACTTATGGAACTGGGTTGCCACGAAGACCCGCATTGAAGGCCCTTGGGTCCAAGGGCTCGCTTGTGAAGGCGGCGCCCAACATCGTCTCGGTAAGGGCCCAGACCAGGGCATCCATACGGTCGGGCGATTTGCCGCCACCAGCATATACACAGAGTTGGTCCTCTATGCCTCCACTTTGCTGACCAACAAGAAACCCGAGTGCTGGCCGCCAGTGGCAACTTGTACGCGGAGACCGGTGGCGAGATACGGCAAGTCTCAAATGACGACTCGGTTCTCATCGATAGCGCCCACGGACCATTCCCACAATTACCGTCACTCCCCTTCTCGACGCGGGCAGTCCCGTGCCGAGGCACGGCGAAATCCTGGATTCCGCACTCGGTGCAGAAAGCAGCGCGCCTCCGGGCACCGACGCTGCACAAGTGCAGCCTAGACCGTCGAGCGAAAACAATGACCGAGGGGGGGGAGTTCTGATTTTTCGAGTGCAAGGCGCGAATGAGGAGTTTGCCGGGGCAAATGACGAAATGAGCAACGCTGCAATCGGGAAAGCAGGACCATCAGACCGATCATTGCTTTCGCTCGACGGTCTAGGAATCGCTTCGCCCACTTGTATACGATGCGTCTGGCCACTCCTGCTGTGCGACTCACTTCCGAAAAACTCTCTCCATGCGCCAACATCAGAATGATCTTCGCCCGGACGACTTCACGGTACGGAGCTGTTTGCCGACGCACGCGTAGCCGAAGCTCCCGATCTTCTTGCGGACTCAAACGGATCTCAATGCTGGTTTGCATCCATCAAGTCGATCAAATCAGATCTGTCTGGGCAACCTTTTCACTGATCACCGATTTCTGGGGACCGGTACTTAGGAAGCAGTCTCTTCAGCCTGCGATTCTTCTGTTCCCTTTGCGAGCCGCGGAGCCTCCGGAATCTCAGTCTTCGGTGCATCCTTCGGCACATCCCGGCTCGCGCCGGGCTGGGGAGTCACGTTCTGAGAGCGTGCCTGAGCCATCCACACCGCCTTGCGCAGCACCAGCTCCAAGGCTTTGTCCGCCGGCTGCATTTTCAGGGCGTACTCGTTGGCATCCATGCCCTTAGGAAACTGCACGCCGTAGACGTTGATGTCCTCATCGAGCAAGCGCTCGGCGAGGTACTTGGCGGCAATGGTGCCAGCATCGTCACTGTCGTACGCGATCATCACTGTGCCGATGCCATGGCGTTGATGGCGGCAAGGTGCTCATCTGTGAAGCCACTGGTGCCGTAGCTCGCCGTTACATTGCGATACCCAGCGCACCTGAAGGTCATAGCGTCCATGATGGACTTGCACAGAATCACCTCCTTGCTGGTGCCAAGAGCCTGCCAGTTGAAAAGGCCGGCGTGGGCACCCGGCAAGCAAAGATGCTTGGGTGT
>JAAEPE010000164.1 GCA_024222395.1 Myxococcales bacterium | reverse complement strand
GCACGAAGTCGGGTTGATAGGCGCCCTTCTCGACAATCCCTCTCAACCGGGAGACAGTTCCCGACCTATGAAGCCACGAAAGCAATTCTCCGTGTCTTATCCGCTCACTCTCGGACTCCGAGGTCGATAGCTCCGGCCCCTACTGCGCTAAGACTATTTCTCATATGCGAGACGCCCACTGCCAATACCTCTCCAGCTCGGAATATGGAGAGGCACTGCGAGAAGCCCCGGCGGCCTGCCCGACGCCCCAGGAACTCTCGATTGCGCAGGCGCCGAGGATTGTCCTCGTCCCTACGATACCTCTAGCTCGCCCCGACTTGATTCGGAACGACTTGGCTTTGGGCGAGGCTGGGGACGCGACTCGGACTTGCTTGGAGGGCCGAAGGAGGCATTCTCGTCACGGCTCTCGATGCGAAGATACGAACGGATCTGTGGAGCATAGGTGAAGAAGAGCTCGTCAACTTGCTTGTACGCCCAGCGCCCCAGAGAATTTGGTCCCAAGACACACCACATTGGGTGCTCGAGTAAGACGGCCCCCTCATCGGTCTTCACCACATTCACTTCGACATATCCCGTGTGCATATCAAACGGATTTAGAAAGCCTAGCTCGACCTGAAATATGCCCGTCTTGCTTCCGTCAAAATTTGTCGGCTGAGGTTTCATTCCTCTGGGCCAATGCCGCGCATGGGTGAAGAGGCATACAGCTCCGCAGTACTTCACGCCCATGCGGTACTCGAGAGCTTCATCAGGCTTCGGCAAAGGGTAGTAGGCGCTGAAGATGTGGGAGTCGATGCGCTCATTGGAATCTGCTTCGTGAATTGCCACGCCGACATTTTCTCGAAGCAACTTGGCTGTTGTATCGACGTCGAGCCCAATGGCCTCGGTCCACTGATTCGTAAATTGGCTGTCGAGCTTGAAGAGAAACGGGTTGGCCACCCACACGTACTTAACGAGCGGCACGACGCTTAGGTAGGTAGGGGTAAGCTTAAGGAACTCTGCGAGGTCTTGACGATAGATCATAGCCATTAGGCCTTTGACCACGTCGCTCCAACGCCAACCCAAGCTCGAGACTTCGCAATTATCGCGAAGGAGGCGAATGTTATCCCGTACGGGTACACGCCGAAGTGCCGCGTAGGGCAGCCCCACTAGAATCACAACCACGGCAATGGCGAGCAGGTAGCAGACAAAGAGCAATAGGAGGGGAAGATTAGCCAGCGCAAGCACAAGAGAGAGAGAGCGGCTAACCGGAACCTCTTCCGATGGTTTCTTCACGCGGGAGACATGAAAGGAACTGCATAGGAGCGACGGTAGGAGGTAGAGCCAGCCAACAACATGCATCACTAGACAGAACCAGCTAAGACATAGCGATTCAATCAGGATCACTACATCGGCCGCGTGCAGTGGCTCTAGTGTTCGGCGGGCTATGTACAAACCCTAGCTGAGTTCATCGCTTTCCGTCAACCGGAAGTATGCGCAACGCCACCTCTGCTACGAAGTCCTGCCGGCATACCGGCAAACAACGCGTGCGCAACGTAGGTGAAGCTCCTACTAAGACTTTATCGCAACCAACCCATATCAGACACTCTCTATCTCCGCCTCCCAGAACTCAGCGATCTTTTCACCCGCAGTGAGTGCCCTGGTATTCGTATCGGAATGGGCGCCGCCGGCCTGTGCCTGCAGTGCCTGCGGCGATACCAGCTGAAGCTTGCGTGCAACTGCATACAACATCGCCAACGCCTGACTGGCTCTCGTGCAACGAATGCCCATCGCCCCAAAATCAAATAGCAGGACTCGCGCGGCTGTTTGCAGAGGTGGTAGGGACGCTTCTGCAAAGACCCACTGCTCCTTGGTCATCGCTGCGAGATATGCCCCAGACTTCTTCAGCCCGTCGTCGCTGAGAAGGATGAGAGCGTCCGGGCGCGAAACCGCGTGGTACTCAATTGGGCTTCGATCGAGGACAAGCTCTGCAATGCTGTGGCCCGTCATCACCGTAATTGGATAGTCATCACGCTGAGTAACCCAAAGCCCGGATGCAACTGCTGCCTTGGCAACGAGGCGCGACGCCGAGCGGATCTTGCCGCCAGCCGATCCTGCTACGACGAGTTCGAAGCGCCGTTCTACGGCGTTTTGAAAGCTCACGGGAATGGAGGTGGCAGATAGAAGAGGGGCGTTGCGATGGTCCTTATGCGCATCGCGATAGGCCAGGGAGTACTCGGGCAGCTCTCGGCTCGCCAGCACACCGCGTGCAAAGTCGAGTTCCTCAACTAGCTCATCGAGAGAGCGACGCGAGAGTTTGTTGCTTGGCACATAGTAGGCGGTGCAGAGTTCCCAGATATCCAAGAGAGAGAAGCCACCGCTGCGAATGCCATCGGCGATACGCTCTGTCAGATCCTCATCGAAACTTGTGGCGCGCACTACATAGCTCGCACCATTGGCGGCAACGGTTGCGCATATGTCCATGGGACGCTCGAGATTGCCAGCGCGCGTCGTTGAAGTGATGGCCCCTCTTGGCGTGGTAGTCGAGTGCTGGCCGCCTGTCATGCCGAAATTGAAGTTGTTGAGCACGAGTACCGTGACGCCAATGTTGCGACGAGCCGCACTGAGAAGATGAGTGCCGCCAATGCCCGTGCCCCCATCTCCCATGATAACGATGACAGTGAGATCTAGGCGAGCCATCTTGATGCCGCTCGCATAGGTGACGCTGCGCCCATGCAATCCGTGAAAGGCACTCGTAGAGAAGTACTGATCGGAGAGACCGGAGCAGCCAATATCGCTCACGAGAACAACCTTCTCAGGATCGAGGGAGAGGCTCTGGAGCGCCTCGTTAAGCCTATCGAGTATCGTCGCATGACCACATCCAGGGCAGAAGGGATAGGGTCGCTCGTTGCGGTAGGTCACCAGTGGTGTGATGGTCGTCTTCATTGCAGCGCCTCCACGATTTGTGTTGGCGAGATGAGTCTGCCGTCGAATCGATGCAGGCCAATGACCTCGCGATCCGCTGCGAGCCGTTCGATCTCACGAGAGTACTGCCCCAAGTTGAGTTCGGCGACAAGAATTCGCTCGACGCCCTCAAGCGCAGCGGCAATCGCAGTCTCGGGAACCGGCCAGAGACTCTGAATCGTCAGAGCGGAGACCTTCTGCCCCGATCGCCGAAGTGTGGCAACGGCCTGCCGAACAGCGCCGGAGGTGATGCCGTAGCTCACGATGAGGTCCTTGGCTCCTGGCATGGAGTCCAAGTTTGCAAGCTCGATCTCATCGCGATGTGCTTCGATCTTCTCGCTTAGGTGAAGATTGAGTTTGCCAACCGTATCGGGATCCTTGGAGATGAAGGCCTCTTCATCATGGGTGGACCCTGTGAAGCGCAAGACACAGTCGCCGTAGGTCCGCAAGGGCGAGACCGTATCGGGCGGCTCGAATTGATACGGAGGGCCGTCACCGCTAGTGGAAGTCGTTGAGCTCTTTGGCTCAGATAGCCCAGCGCCTTGGACTGCCATCGCGAGCTGCTCCGGCGATACCGTAGCAGCGGTCAGGTTGAGTTCTTTGTCTGTCAATAGGAACACCGGACAGCGAAAGCGCTCTGCTAGGATCCAGACCATCATTGGCGAGTGTGCCGAGGACGGTGACATCGTCGGATTCTTGGAGACGAAGGGGCGGGAAATTGCACGCAAGATGGGCGATTTGGAGCGCATTGCGAGCTCCATCAAAACTGTGGTCAATATAGAAAAGGAAGCAGCCAGCATGTCAGAAACTCAGCAGTTCGAAATTGAAGAGAAATCCCTAGATGATGTACTCGTAGCCAGCTTGCGCTGGAAAGGTCGATACGACGAATCCGGCACCTACCTGGGGAAGCTCTACAAGTCCTTTGGTCGCTTCGCCTCCGGCAAGCCCCTAGGCATCTACCACGATGGCGAATACAAAGAAGAGGACGCCGATATCGAGAGCTGCGTGCCCATTCGCAAAGGCAGAAGCAAAGGGGAGATGGTCGTGCGCAAGCTCGAAGGCGGCAGGAGCGTCACACTTATTCACAAGGGCCCCTACTCGGAGATCGGGCGAACCTACGAGCGCCTCTTTCGCTACGTTAATGACAAGGGAATCCGAGTGCACAAGTCATCGCGCGAAGTCTATTGCAAGGGGCCAGGCATGATCTTCAAAGGCAATCCAAAGAACTATCTCACCGAGATTCAGCTACTGGTCGAAGAGGCGATCGAGTAGAGGCTTCCCAGCGGTGCCGGGGGCTACTTGCTCAAACGAGCTCACTCCCCCGTCCCGCACCCGGTACCCGCGACATCAATCTCTGCGAACTCGCTACTCAGCCCGTTCGAGTCGGCCACAACCAATTGCAGCTTGTAGACCTCGGTCTCGCGGGCTCGGACGGAATTGATGTCGGCGGTAGAGAGTCTGTGACGACCATTCCATTGCCGAAGCGCCAAGATTCAGCATCTCCGACCTCGATATATCCGTTCGGTAATACACTGCTCTCGTCGGCGGTCTTGACGAGTTTGACGTTGTCTAGCCATCTGTGCCCTGGCGAGGTGAATTCGAATAACAGCATCATGCTCGTGCGCTCGCCATCGCCATCGATATCGGCAGCGGAGAACGAGAACTGCGCCTCATGGCCAGTGAAGCGTCCGAGGTCACCTTCAGAGGTTTCTTCATAGACAACGGTCTGGGAGTTCGTGAGAGAACTCACATCAACCCTATTGCCCAGCGGCGGAAACGGGTTGTCCTGCACCCTGCGGCTTCCCCATACTGGCGACGATGCCTCGTTGGATGGCCTCAGAGGCAATCTCCTTCGAGGTCCAGTGTGTCACTGGGTATCCGCTTCGGCAAAACGGGATTGCAGAGCGACCCATCGGTTTCGCCACCGACCAGCTCGTTGGTCCGTCATACCGAGCTTAGCCCCAATCTCGACATTGCTCAGCCCAGTCGACGCCAGCAGGATGATTTGTATTCGCGACAGTAATTGTTGCGAAGTCTTATGAGCATTCGCCCATCTATTCAAAGTGTCTCGCTGTCGAGACGAAAGCTCTATCACAAGCGCAT
>JAAEPE010000163.1 GCA_024222395.1 Myxococcales bacterium | reverse complement strand
ACGATAAGGATCGCTCTGGCGAGGCTCATCTTGATTCGTTGGTTGCCTCGTTGCCCCTGTTGCCTGAGGCTGCAACCGAAGAGCGCACAACCGCCTCCTGGCAAGAATCCGAAATGAGAAAATTGGCCGCAGTAGTGTTATGCAGCCCTTTCTTGAGCGTCGCACGATTCCAGCCCAGTTCCTGCTCGGCGCGATAGGGTACCCCTTCGAAAGACTCGTTGCCCGTACGCGCCATAAACAGCCGTTTCACGTAGCCTTTGCGGCCTCCAGCAGTCTCTTGAAGAGAGTTCTTTCGTTCGCCTTGTTCGGACATACCTACTCAAGATCACGAGCAGATCACCTTGGGCGACTTTTCTGACCTGTTTGCTTCTGGGAAATCCCTCAGTCGTTACCTGAACTCAGTCGAAGATGCCGTGCAGATAATACTGCCCGTCTTCGGTCTTTTTGAAGACCCAGTAGCGACCGCCGTCTTTGGTCTCGACTTCGTAATAATCTCTTGAGACAGGAGTGTTGCTCCACCACTCGGTGTTGACCTTGGTTGGGCCAAAGGTGGCGACAACTGGGCTCTGAATGCCTTCTATGGTGATGTTGCTCAGCGGCAGGTGTGGATCATCCCCCGGAGGTTGGGGGGTGGGAGGATCGAGCAGGCGCATTGCTCCACTAGTGCCGTTCATGACTAGAGGGAGCGCCGCTTGTGCGCGAGTTGCCGATGCTCGTTTTGCTCGGGACTTGCGCGCGCGTTTCGTAGAGCGTTTGCGAGTGCTGCTATTGCGAGTGCTGCTGTTACGAGGTGGTGCAAAGGGCGTGAGTCTGAACGCTCGCTCCGGGCGATGGGATTCGGTGAGCTGGGCAGAACTCACCGAGTCTTTGCCGAACATCGACTCGAGCCGTGCAATGGCTACATCGACCGACTCTGGCGATGGCCTATCTTGATGGTCAAGAACACCGCCGCTAAAGAGGTCTAGTTCTTCGATCTCTGGATCGCATTCTTCGGAGATGGTGAGCTCTAGCTCGCAAACCGTGTGATCGAGCCGTTGATCTTTCACGACGGCGCGCAGAAGCTCAAAGAGACGACGACCATCGGCGGTTGGCCTGGCGGGATCGAGAGAGAACTCACTACACGAGTCATCGCGGCCCTTGAGACGCAAGAGGGCGCGTCCCACTGCCATACTGCGACCGCGGAGGCGATCACAGGCTCGGTCGGCCAGTGGCCGCAGACTAAATGCGAGAGCTTCGATTTCAGCGACTTCGTGTTCTAGATCGATGCTCTCGATGATGACCTGCTTCGGCGTGAAGCTCTGTAATAGGGTAGGGCCTTCGCCCTGTGCCAAGCTCTGAAAGTCGACACCCTCTGCATTCCATCGTCGCCCAACGGAGGGAGGTGGCAAGCTGGCAAAGTTGCCCAGTGTCTTTATGCCGAGAGTCTCGAGCATGTGTTGTACGTCGGTACTGAGTGGCAAGAGATCGATGCGAAGGGGTGCGAGAAACGCCGCGCTGCCACCGGTGGGCACCGTGCAATACTCCTTGGCAAATAGGTCTCCTTCCTTTCGAGTACGGGCACCTTGTGCTGCCGCCCAGGCGGTGAAGCGATTGTCCGCAATGCCAATGCGAGCCTTGTAGCCTTGCCTATCGAGGCCTAATAGCAGTGTTTGAGCGAAGTCGTCGCCCCGCGATGCTTTGGGCACTCGCAAATACACGGCAATGTTGGCTTGGCTTTCGCCCTCGCCCTCTGCACCGATGTCTATGCTCAGAGAGTGCACCATGAGGCTCTCTGCCAACGCTTCGAGAGCGCGCTGATACAGAGTGGCGTCGCTTGCGAGTAGCTCGACGTCGGGAGCCAAGGCACGGGCCTGGGGGGCGCTCATGCCGGGGCGTATGCCCATCTCCCAAGCAGCCTTGGAACAGACTAAGACTGCCCTGGAGCCTGAAAGCTCGCCTTGGGCGTCGCGAGGCCCGTGGACCACCGCAAACGGGGAACCCGCGCGATGGGGCGCTTGCCGAACTTGCACTTGCAGAGCGAAGGCCGGGAGGTAGATGCAGGCGATTCTCATGACAGGGGAAACTCTCTTAGTGCTGTCCCTGAAGCAGTTGCCCTTGGAGCCGTTGCCCCTGGAGCTTCTTCACCAGGAAGAGCTCTGTAGAGAACATCTGGCACTGCCGAAGGAGGGCTGTTGTCAAAGCGGTGGGATTTGCACGACAGTTCAATGCTGGGGCAGTGGCCGTGACCGCCCTTGGCGATGCGAACCTGAGTGCGCCGAGCCTTGCTGCCAAGGGCCTGACAAGGACTGGTTTCAATGCGGGCGGCAGCGCCTTCGACATCGCCACTGCGAGTGCTGAGGGTGAGGATGGTAGTGCCCGTGGCCTGTGCAGCAACACATAGACGACGAGCTGGTGTGCGTTGCATTTTGCAGCGAGGCGGCAAGTCGATGAGCACCATAGAAAAACTCCTAGAGCGAGCAATGATCTCTGCTGCCCTGGCCAGCGCCGCTGCTGCATCATCTTGATTGGTGCGCGCGCGCTTGGCACACGGAGCAACACCGGGAGTAACGTCGGGAGCAATAAGCAACGGTGAAATCAGCAACGTGTGGCTTAGATCGATGCCCATGGCAGCGGCGGAAGGCGGATAAAACTGCCCAGTACCATCGACGATGGCGACCATCTTGCCGGCACGAGTTTGCTCAGCCAAGAGCCCCAGGGCCAGCCCCGTCTTGCCCGAGGAGAGCGGCCCAGCGATTTCGCTCACGCGACCCGCGGGCAAACCACCCAGGGCCAGGGCCTCGTCGAGACTCGAAATACCGCTGGGAACAGGGGTGATAGCCAGGGCATTGCCCTGCATCGCGCCTTGGACTGACACCTGCTGAAACTTTGCTGGAGCTAGCCTCTGCATCGATTCGCGAAGCCCAGCTAATGTCGCCTCTCTTACCATACGTTTATAGATAGCATGCTGGTCTGATGTTCAGTACTGATTTTTTGCTCAGGCGACCCAAAAAAACAATTGAATCCGGACGTTTGCAACTATTTCGCACCACACCCGCAGACCAAAGATGTTCAGTGAGGCCGCCTCGCACCAAGCAGTGCAGCTACCTACCCGCTGGCCCACCCCGCTGGCCCACCCCGCTGGCCCACCCAAGGTCTCTTCCCGCTGGCCCGGCCCAACTCAAGGTCCTCGCCTCCAAGAGCTTATCCGGACACTGGCCGACACGCGGAAATGTTTGCCCGGACGCTAGCCTGAATCCGTCACCGGATTCAAGGCATAAGGGATTTCCCAGAAACAAACAGGTCAGAAGAGTTGCCCACGGTGATCTGCTCGTGATCTTGAATGGGTATGTCCGAACACGACGAACGAAAGAACTTTCTTCAAGAGACTGCTGGAGGCCTCAAAGGCTACGTGAAACGGCTGTTTATGGCGCGTCCGGTCAACGAGTTCTTCGAAGGGTTGGCGACGTCCCGTCGCTTGTTAACTTTCGGTAGCGGCTCAGTTCCTTCTACGCGGCCATTTGCTCCTCGTCAACAGCATTGTTGATCTCCAAATCACGGGCCTCTAAGTACAGCACCAGTTTCGACATATTCTTATAGCCTTGGAGCCGACGAAACTTGGTTTCGGCATCCATCGCCGCCGAGCCGACCCAGCGCAAGACCATGGTTCCGGAGTTCCAGGTCTTCGCTCGACGTGTGATCTGACGAATGCTGCCATTGAGATTCTCGATGATATTGGTCGATGACAGACTCCGCTCCAACATGTTATTCAACCCAAAATTCTTGATGGTGAGCGTCTCCTCCAAGCCCTCTTTT
>JAAEPE010000162.1 GCA_024222395.1 Myxococcales bacterium | reverse complement strand
TGCGGAGCAGGCCAGGGCCTCTTCCCCCCAGGCCCCCTGGACGAGTTCCTACCGTTCGATCCAACACGCGGCCTGAGCGACACTTTCAAAACTCACTCATTACGATAAGGATCGCTCTGGCGAGGCTCATCTTGATTCGTGTTGGTTGCCTCGTTGCCCCTGTTGCCTGAGGCTGCAACCGAAGAGCGCACAACCGCCTCCTGGCAAGAATCCGAAATGAGAAAATTGGCCGCAGTAGTGTTAAGTGTCTTGTGCACCGCTGCTGCCTTCTTCGGTGGAATGCCCGGCTGCAAAGAGCTGAGCGGCTGTTCCTCAATGTGCACGACCTCGTAAACAACCTCGGAAATGTTCTGGCCCGCGAATGCTGGCTTGCCTGAGAGTAGTACGTAGGCCATCGCACCGAGCGCAAAATGTCCGTGCGCTCATTCACCTTGTCGTGATGACCGACGGCTTGTTCTGGCGCCATGTACTGTGGTGTGCCGAGTAGCGTCGAATCCTGTGTCTGGACGGTTTGTGAACCGCGAATCTTGGAGATTCCGAAGATCGGATAGGGACTGCCGCCTTCGAGCTTGTTGAAGTCGTGCACCTCGACAATGTTCGGATGGCCCAGGCGGCAGGCGATTTCCACTTCTCTGCGAAACCGGGCCAAGGCTTCTGGGGCTTCCGCGACCGATGCGTGAACTACCTTGATGGTCACTCGCTTCCCTGGAAGCCTACTGTGATGTGCCTCCCAGACAGCCCCCATACCACCGCGTCCCAGTAGGCGCACGATTTCGTAGGTATCGGCGACCATCGTGCCGACCCCAACCTCCGATTCTGCCGTTTCACTTCCTATCGCGCACCGCTGAGTATACGTCGACTACGAGAACTCTGCCCCTCTGAAGAGCGCTTGGAATGTGTGCTCGTACCGGCGGCGAATTTCCTCGTAATCGCGGTGCAACCCGTTTTCCACAATGCGCGCGCTGCCTACCCGGACGGACTCGATGGCCCTAGGGGATCCGCCAAAGATCACCGCATCGTCCAGGTGGGCATCAGTAGCACCTACCAAGGCCGGATCCCCCGCTCGCAGGCGGACCTCGTCGCTGTGGTAAGACTCGCTCATGCCTAAGGCGGCGTAGCCCTCGGAGGACGCGGCGGCGAGTAGCGGGCCAGCATTTGTCACTCGGGTTCGCCCTTGGTCTGCCGTGCGCTGATCGAGTTCGATAGCGCGGGCTTCCTCGAAGGGATCGCAAATGGCATGGCTATCGATTCCGGTGCAGAGGCGAGCACCAGCGCCGAGGAGTGCGCGGGCATCGCAGTGGCCATCGCCCAGGTCGCGCTCGGTGGTTCGGCAAACGCACACAAAGGAACGGGCATCTCCAAGGGCGGTAACTTCTTCGGCGCATAGGTGCGTTGCGTGCACCGCTACGAAATCCTTGTCGAGCACCCCGTTGTCACGCATCAGCGCAACCGGGGTGGTGCCATGCTCTGTGTTGCACTCCTCTAGTTCGCGCATTTGCTCGGAGAGATGCATGTGCAGAGGCAAGCCTCTCTTCTTCGCGAAGTCCGAGGCCTCGCGAATCCAATCCAAGCCCAGGGCTCGCACGCTGTGAAGCGCCACTCCAATCGTCACGCCTGGCGTATCGCCATAGCGGGCGAGAAGATTCTCAACGTCCGCGAGTCCGTCTTCGACTCTCGCGTCGCAGAACCGCTCTTGCCCATCCTCCAACTCCTTGCCGAGTCCAGCTCGTTGGTAGAGCACTCGCTGTAGGCAGATGCGTATGCCAACGTCTTGCGCCGCGCGAATCATCTGCTCGGCGAGTTCGGTGCGATTGCCGTATGGCTGGCTCCCGGGTTGGTGATGCACGTAGTGAAACTCGCCAACGGCTGTGACGCCTGCCATCGCCAGCTCCGCATAGGCGAAGCGAGCTAGGTCGTAGATGGACTCGGGACCCAGCTTCGATGCCAGCGCGTACATGGTGCCGCGCCAAGACCAGAATGACTCTTGCGAGCTACTCGTGCGCTGGCAGTGCCCGCGAAGTGCGCGTTGGAATGCGTGAGAATGGGCACTGGCCAAGCCAGGAAGCACGATCTGATCTCCATCGCGGGTGGCGAGCATGGGCCGAAGCTAGCAGCCGCAATTGCCTTGGCGCCAATCGCGACATCCATGTCCCGAATCGAGGCTTAGCCTCCAGCGGGCGGTAGTCAAAGGTTCGAAAACACGCGCGCAGCAATTCGGCACGGCCCCTGCGATAGGGAGGCCGTGGAGGATATGATGAATTTTCGATACCTACTAGGCTCTGTCTGGTTTCCGAATAGAGGTCCTCGCCGTAGGCGCGAACGTGAGCTTTGGGTTCGTTGATTCCGCAGAGTGCGCACAACGAGGGCCACGAGGGCACCCCCTCTGTTTGGACAATCCACGGCATTCCACTGTGTCATATCAGGTCCGCCAGCTCGCCACCAGCGAGCTGAGCGATTGTGAATCCATACCCGGCTTCCTCGTCAGGTGCACTGCACCCAAAAAGCTCAGGACAGCCCCCAACAGCCCCAACTGCACCCAAGGGATTCGAAGATAACTAGCGAAAAGTATGCGACTCCGCGTAGTTAGTGGTCGTTGTTTTTCTCTTCGAATCCCGTTGGGGTCGCTTTGAATTCCCCTGTTAGCTCATAGAGTTAGCAGGGGTTTTCTCTTTGGGTGGCTGGCTCTGCACCACGTCTGCACCGTGAACCCCTTACCAATCGCCCTCCTGCGCTGTGCATCTAGAAGGTGTAGAGCCGATGCATGGGACGAAAGAGAAACGGCCGAGACGATGTTGCTCGGCTTGAAACGGTGCGCCGCTGGCGCTCCAGTGGAATATCGGGCCGCGCGTTCGCCAGGTCAGAGGGTATAAGCCCGGCAACTTTGCAGCGCTGGTCGGAGCTTGCGGGTGAGTCGGGCCAGCCCCGCCGCACTCGCT
>JAAEPE010000161.1 GCA_024222395.1 Myxococcales bacterium | reverse complement strand
CCACAGTGACGCCGCAACGAGGACAGTCCACTCGGCGCATGACGTATAAGAAGAACACCGCAATGCCCCACAGAGGGACAAACTCGAATCGACGCTCGCCGAGTTTGTCGTACCCCGGGCGCTTTTCGTCGCAACCTGAGTGTCAAGGGGCGGCCAAACTGACCGCGCCGGGGCGGCCCAAAGTGATCGCGGATTTTTGCTCGTTCGGTGCTGGCTGATTTGGGGTGTTCGGCATGAGGCTTTGGGGGCGGCCCAAAGTGATCATGAGCAGCAGGTTCAGGACTGTCATTGTTTCTTCTCCTTGGCTTTCTTGAGGACCTTGTTCTTGGCCTCTCGTTTGTTCTTGGGTGGATTTCTGAAGGAGTCACCTTCGATGGTGATGATGTGGGCGTTATCGAGGAGGCGGTCCATGGCGGCGCTTGCAAGCAAGGCATCGCCGAAGAGCTCTCCGACTTCATTGAGGTCGCGATTCGATGTCAGGATGATCTCGCCACGCTGATAGCTGTGACGAATGACCTCGTAGAGGTCGAGCGGTGCTTCGTGTTTCAGCGGATGCAGACCGATGCCATCGATGATGAGCAGGTCGGGACCTGTGAATTTCAGCAGCCGTCTG
>JAAEPE010000160.1 GCA_024222395.1 Myxococcales bacterium | reverse complement strand
TTGGTGCGATTGCGATCGACGGGATTCGCAATCTGATCACGATCAACTCGGGAACGACTACTGATGTCTTTGAGGCGTACGTGACACAACAACTGCTTCCCACTCTTCGACCTGGCGACATCGTCGTCATGGACAATCTCAACGTTCACAAGAACGCAACGTGTGTAGATGCCATTCGAGATTCCGGGCGGACGTCCTCTACTCCCACCGTATTCTCCCGAATTCAATCCCATTGAAAAGACATGGGCGAAAATGGAAGACGTCATGCGGAAGCTCAACACCATGACTCGCGAGGCATTCGAGATGGCTGTCGTAGCGGCGATGGATACGATCTCAGTTGATGACTGCAAAGCCTGGGTGACCAATGCGGGATATACCATCAACTAATATGCTCGGTGGTCTAACGGGCCAGTCGCTGGCGATCTTGCTGATGACGACGGCCATATAGTCGTACGGATTCGCACCAACAAGCATGCAATTGAGCATGACCGTGAGCGAAATGCTGAAGCGCTCGCCGGCTTCGAGCGAGCCGACGAAGAGACTGCTTTTCGACAGATCGCGACGGTGCGGATCTGCCGCTCCACACAGGTATTGGAGATATGCAAGAAACCATCCTCAAGAAAGAAACGGAGCGTCGGTCTCTGTCGGTCAGAAGAGGTAAGAGCGTTTCCCAAGGGACTCTTTCTCCCAACCAGAGGTCCCAGCCTGGCAACTTCCGATTCGAGCTTCTCCCCAATCGGCACCGATTCAGATTGCCGCAATGCCAAAACCGCCGCAACTCCAAGTTTGGCTTCCCGCGCTCGGCGCTCGATGGCATAGAGGAGGAGATACAAATCGATCACATTTTGAGCACGGCTATCACCTTGATCGAGCGCTTTGACGAACTTGCGCCGGCAATGATCATTGCATCCGACGCGCCGAGGTCCGCCTTCGTGTCTGAAGATCGAAGAGATGCCCCCCCATAACCATCGCTCTGTACATCGCAGTCGAGACCTTCGAGAACCTTCCTTGGGTGACTGCCCTTCCAATCTTCTGTGTACTCGCAATAGATGACGCTGCACTTGTCTCCGATGTACATCCACTGGCGTCCGCGTCGGATGCTTTTTGGGTGATCACGATTGAGCGTAAGCAGCGGTGTGTCATCGATGGAAATATGCTGAGAGCCTCGAAGCTCTTCGCGCAGGCGTTCGTGTATCGCAACAAAAAGGGGTAGAGGCGTATCCGAACCAATCGTTGAGCGTCGAGATCGCCAGATCGACTCCGAAGCGCCTGAGCTGTTTCGCCACACGCTCTATGGGAAGCCCGTCGAGAATCTTGCTCGTGACAAGGAAGGACAGCATGCTCGCAGACGCCATACTTCCAGGAATCGGTTTGGGCGGAAGCCTCGGCTCACAAGTGTCGACACCGTCTTGGCATCGCGAGCAAGCGTATTTGTAGAAACGCTCTTCTACCTTCGCTACCTTCGCTGGCTGATGGAAGAAACGCTCTTGCACATCGAAGCCGATTTCCGCCTTGGGTACGCTACAGCATGTACATTGACGTTCTGCGTCGCCTTGGGCCAGGCGACTCTCGATGATCTCTCGTGGCAAGTCGCGTCCACGGCGCTTGCGTCTGTCTTGGCTTTGGGCCTATCGTCCGTGCGCGGAGCTTCTGGGGCGTCATCCGGCGCATCATCGTCCCTCAAAGGCTCTTCATCATCCTTGCCACCGTTCTTCATCGTTTGGATGAGGTCGAATCTGGGTCCGCTTCGTGCCGAAACGCAAGAGTTCGCAGTCTGCACAGCATCGCATCAAACGTCCCGTCCTTGGTCCATTTGTCGAAGAAGTCCCACGCCGTCGACCACGGGCCATACTGCGCCAGGCAGGTCTCGCCACGGCGCGCCTGTACGCAAGACCAAGAAGATAGCGTTGAGAATCTCGCGACGGTTGTGGGGGGCGACGAGCGGTCTTGAAATTGCCGGAGGGAAACAGGTCGGTGACCGTCTCCCATTGCGGGTCGGTCAGTTGGTGACGGGGCATGCGTCTTTGAGACATGCTCTCTACAGATCACTCGATCCCGATTCAGGCAAGAATTTGGCCTCTATTCGGAAACCAGACAGAGCCAGAGCCTAGTCTAAACCACAAAACCAAAGCCCAGTGGCACCGCAAACAAAACGGTGTCGCAGAACAAACACCATCCAGAAGTCATCGTCAGCGGCAGGTAGCTTGGCTGACCGCCCATGCGTAGTTCTCGATGCCAGCACTAAGATCCATCCGGCAGCCCCGGAGCTCCCCACACCCTGCCGACAGACTGGGAGGAGAGCACGAAGCAGGGCTGGTTGGCCGCGATGCCAGGCTCGCCCCCACGAGAGGGCAAGCAGCACAACGCTAACCTCCATCGCATCCCACCGCATTCGAAGCGTATTTGGACGCAGCGATGAGCCCCCGGAACTCCTCCGAGAAGCGAGACTAGATCTTGGCGGCCAGCCGCGTCCCCTGATCGATAGCGCGCTTTGCGTCGAGCTCTTTGGCTACGTCCGCACCACCAATGAGGTGATGAGGCTTTCCCAGGCCTTCGACTAGGGCCCGCATAGGCTCCTGCCCTGCGCAAATCACCACGTTGTCGACATCTAGCACCTGAGCCTCGCCGCCGATGGTGAGGTGCAATCCCTCGTCGTCGATCTTCGTATAGGCGCAACCACCAATCATTTTTACCCCGCGATTCTTGAGCCCGCTGCGATGAATCCACCCTGTGGTCTTGCCGAGATTCGCTCCGACCTTTGTTGTCTTGCGCTGCAGCAAGTAGACCTCTCGCGGAGACTTCGACGTCTCAGCTTCGACGTCCTCGATTCCGCCGCGTGCTGTAAGGGACATGTCGACGCCCCACTCCTTCATGAAGGCCTCGATATTCTGGCTCGTAGCCTCTCCCTCGTGCGAGAGAAACTCTGAGACGTCGAAACCAATGCCGCCAGCACCGATGACAGCGACCTTCTTGCCCACCGGTTTCTCGTCGCGCAAGACGTCGAGATAGTTCATCACCTTCGGATGATCGACACCCTCAATCCCAGGAGTCCGGGGCGTGATTCCAGTTGCCAGGATCACCTCATCGAAGTCGGTGGCATTGAGTTCCTCTGCTGTGATGCACTTGCCGGTCTCGACCGTGACGCCCTGAAGGTGAAGCTGTGTATTGAAGTAGCGAATCGTCTCGTAGAACTCTTCCTTACCCGGCACCTTCTTGGCGACATTGAACTGCCCACCAATCTCCTCCGCTGCATCAAAGATCGTCACCGAATGACCTCGCTTGGCTGCGCTAACGGCGAATGCTAGGCCGGCAGGACCAGCGCCGACGACCGCGAGCTTCTTTGGGTCCTCAGTAGGGTCCATCGGCAACTCTGTCTCGTGACAAGCTCGAGGGTTTACGAGGCAACTCGCAATTTTTCCGAAGAAAACATGATCGAGGCACGCTTGATTGCAGCCGATGCACGTATTGATTTCGTCGGAGCGGCCCTCTGCGGCCTTTTCGACAAAGAGAGGATCCGCCAGGAAGGGTCTGGCCATCGAAACCATGTCGGCATCGCCGCGAGCCAGTACCTCTTCCGCAACCTCGGGGGTGTTGATTCGGTTGGAGGTAATAAGGGGAATCGACAAGGCTTCGCGAAACCTCGCAGTCACCCAGGTGAAGGCAGCACGTGGCACCTTGGTCGCGATCGTCGGGATGCGCGCTTCGTGCCAGCCAATGCCTGTGTTGATGATGGTCGCGCCGGCCTTTTCGATGGCCTTTCCAAGGGTCACGACTTCGTCGAAGCTGCTTCCCCCCTCAACGAGGTCGAGCATGGAGAGGCGGTAGACGATGATGAATTTCTCGCCAACCGCCTCGCGCGTTCTGCGCACGACGTCCACGGCCAGTCGCATACGGTTCTCGTACGAACCGCCCCAACGATCGTCGCGATGATTTGTGCGGGTAGCCAAGAACTGATTGATGAAGTAGCCCTCCGACCCCATGATCTCTACGCCATCATAGCCACCGACTTGTGCGTACTTTGCCATTTGCACAATATCCGAGATTTGCTTCTCGATGCCTTCTTCGTCGAGTTCCTTGGGCTGGAACGGATTGATCGGCGCTTTGATCGCCGATGGTGCCACCGAGTTCGGATTGAAGGCGTAGCGCCCCGTGTGAAGAACCTGCATGCAGATTTTCCCGTCGGCGTCATGCACAGCGTCGGTGATTGGCTTGTGGCGCAGCGCGTCCTCATCGTTTTTGAAGACGATGCTCATCGGATGGGTTGCACCTTCCGCGTTGGGGCCAAATCCACCAGTGACGATGAGCCCGACGCCGCCGCGGGCGCGCTCTGCAAAGAACGCGGCCATGCGTTCGATGCCCTCCTTGTGCTCTTCGAGCCCGGTGTGCATCGAGCCCATGAGAACTCGGTTCCGAAGCGTGGTGAAGCCCAAGTCTAGGGGCTCAAAGAGATGCGGAAAGTGGGTGTTCTTCGTCATATCGTTTCCTTTGGTAACGCGGGGGAGCGTACCAGGCCGAGCGAGTCCGAGGCGCCTCTGGAGCACTACTGCCCGGCTTGCAATGCAGTAAGCGCTTCCCGTGCCTCGCGATGGCCCGGAGAGAGAACGAGAGCCTTCTGCAGGCGGTCCCGCGCACGTTCTCGTTTTCCCGACTTCATATCCACAAGCCCCGCCATGGTCCAACTTGCGGCGGCTCGCGGCGAGACGATGAGCGTCCTGGCTGCATGTCTTTCAGCCTTGTCCAGATTACCGAGTGCGAGGTGATAGCGAGCCGCATTGACCAGGGCTTGAACGCGGTTTGGCTCACTTCTGAGCGCTTGCTCGCTCGCCAAAACGGCCCGCTTCAATTCGCCGCTACGAGAATAGATAACGCCGAGGTTCACGAGGGCGACGGCATGTCCAGGCCGCACCTCAAGAGCCGTTTTGAACAACTGCTCCGCGAGGGTGGTCTTGCCATAGGCGAGAGCCGAGCGACCGAAGTTGGTGAGTGAGGATGCGAGAACTCGCCGTGCTGATAAGTCGTTGGCAGCGGGTCCGGCGTAGAGCTCTGCCAGGGAGGCAAGCACCTCGGCACTTGGAGGAGCCCCCTTCCCCGGCGAAGCCACCTGGCCGACGACGACCCCATGCATCAGAGGCGCATTGGATGGCGGCGCAACTGGCCCCGGTTCCCAGAGCATCGGGCGACCACTCGACCATAGGTTGGTAGCACCAGGATTGGCAGAACCGCCGGCCCCTTCAACGCCTATTCCAGCTCTCTTTGGGGACGTGCTCTCCAGAATGTAGGCGACTCGTTCTTTATCAGCCAGCATTGGCACCACGAGGCAGCCGACATCGGGTCGCGCGCCCTCGATGCTCTGCATATAGCTAGTGCCGGCGGCTAGTGAATCGCCCTGACTCAAGACAAGTGCCGATACTGGAGCCTTCGTGAGAGCAGATTCAGAGAAATCCCTAGGCAGGTCTCCCACCAAGCCAAGGGTCGACATGGTCGACAGCGCTGGCGGCATCACCACTATGAGTGCAACGACACCTCCCACGAAGGGAGCAGCGATGCCCGCGCTCCGTGCCAATGCGGAGATTGCAGCGCCCGCGCAGATGCTCAGCCCCAGAACCATGGGAACACCATTTTGCAGGTCGACGAGTCCCATTGGATTGATCCACGAGGCGTAGACAGCGTCGAGTACGATGATGACGGCCAAGACCACACCGACCCAGCGGGTTCGTCTCTCGATGAGAAGCACGACGAGCCCAACGAATCCCGCGAGCACAGCGACCACCCCAAGGTGGTCGAGGATTTGCTTTGCGAAGGTCGAGACGTCGTGGCGGACGATTTCACCAACCGTCGACATCATTCGCTCATCAAATACTTTGCGCACCTCGGCGCCGCTGGCATGAGCCCAAGTCTTGCTCAAGGTTTCCGTATGGCCCCAATCCAAGGCATTGATGCGTCCTGTTGCGGAGCGAATGGGCAAGTAGAGATAGGTGGCAACGGCAGAGAAGATGGCGAAGCTCGGAGCAAGGAGCGGCCACCGAGCCCCCCGGTAGGCCCGCAAACAAAGCAGCGCAACGATGGGCAAGCCCATTAGCATTCGGTATTCGGGATGCAGCGCAAAGCCAAGCCCAGCGACCCAGGCAAGGCTCAGTCCGGCGCCAGCGTTCGAGCCAGATGCAACTCGCTCGAATAGCGACATGGTGAGCACGATGAGCGCGGCCGTTGGCGCGTAGACTTCCGCCACGGTTGCTTGGCGCGCGAATAGAAAAGAGAAACACAGAGCCCCGGCAGTTCCTGCAGCGCCTGCAATCGTTGCCCAGTCGTCTCGACCTAGTACCAGGACCAGCCGAGCACATCCGCCTATTGCGTAGGCCGCACATGCGACAGAGAGAAGATTAATGCGAAATGCGAGCTCCCCCACAGGAACGAGCGAGGCCGCTTTTGAGAGCATCATGTAGAGCGGGAAGCCCGAGGGATGGGGCGCGCCCAGGCCGATGCCCGCGGCTGAGAGTTCCGCAGAATCGAGCCAGAAGAAGCCTGGCGCAGCCATCACGGTGTACCAAAGAAACGAAAGTAGCCCGCAAGCTCGGGGCAACCAGTAGCGCGTGGCCTGCATCAGTGCTGCAGCGAAGGTACGCCCGCAGGGGGCAGGAGCCAAGTTCCTGCTAGCCCGGCCCGAAGAAATAGTGGAAAGAGAATACTGCTGTTTGTCTTCATAAAACACCAACCCGCTTCCGAAGGGAGCGGATTCCTAGAGCGTTTGTGAAGCGAAACGCTCTAGGAATCCTAGCGCCAACTCGTTTGGCACCAGGATTCCCAGGGCGATGGTGACGGATTGCTTCTCGCCGCGCATTCGGGCTAGTGTCGCAGAGCTGTGGAAATATTTGAGGGGCACCGGGCGCTCTTTCGGCCCCTCGCCCAGGCCGCTGTCACCATCGGCAACTTCGATGGCGTACACTTGGGCCATCAGGAGCTTTTGCGCCGGGCCAAGGCAGCATCTGAGCGGCTCGGAGGCGACGCAGTTGCGATGACCTTCGAACCCCACCCTTCCGCCTACTTGGAACCTTCAAAGGCCCCACAGCGACTAACCTCCGTAGCCCGTAAACAGGAACTCTTTGCGGAGTCCGGCATGAGTGCCACCATCGTCGAGCCCTTCGATGCCGACTTTGCCGAGCTCACTGCCGCCGAGTTTGAAACTCAAGTCCTGCATCAAACTCTGGGGGCCAAGCACGTCGTTGTCGGACACGACTTCGGCTATGGCAAGGGTCGCAGTGGCCACCTTCAAACCCTCCGCGCAGCCGGCGAGACTCTTGGCTTTGCCGTCGAAGTCATCGAGCCCGTAACCGCCCTAGGGATCCGCACGTCGAGCAGCGAGGTGCGTCGAGCCCTCATCTCAGGGGAGCTAGAAAAGGCCACTACGCTCCTGGGCCGCGACTACGATGTGGATGGTCCCATCGTGCGCGGAGCGGCGCGAGGGCGAGAATTCGGATTCCCGACAGCCAACGTCAATCCAGAGGGTCTCTTGTTGCCACGCCCTGGCATCTACGCAACATGGGTGCAGGTACTCGGCGAGACGGAGCGCCACATGGCGGCGACCAGCCTTGGCACGAATCCCACGTTCGTCGAAGGTGGCGCACTCACGTTGGAGGCGCATATCTTGGATTTTGATCGAGACATCTATAAGCAGAGGCTTCGTGTTTGTTTTGTGAAATGGCTTCGTCCAGAAGAGCGTTATGCCGATGCCGATGCCCTGCTTGCTCAGATCGCCAAAGACGTGCAGGACACCCGAGAGATTCTCAGCAAGTAAGACTCGGGAAGAAGGAGTAGAGGATAGCGATGAATATTGAAGGTGCAATGACCGCAATTGTCACGCCGATGCGCGATGGCAGCCCCGACTTCCCAGCCCTTGAGCGCTTCGTTGAGAGCCAAATCGATGGCGGAATTCACGGCATCGTCGCCGTGGGTACCACTGGCGAGTCGGCCTCGCTCAGGGTTAGCGAGCACATCGAAGTCGTCGAACAAACCGTGCGCTTCGCAGCCGGGCGCGTGCCTGTGGTCGCCGGAGCCGGAGCGAACTCTACCCACGAGGCAATCGCCCTCTCCAAAGCCTGCGAGAAGGCCGGTGCCAACGCGCTCCTGCAGGTCACCCCGTATTACAACAAGCCATCCCAAGAGGGCCTATTTCGCCACTTCGAGGCCATCACAGACGCGACTGACTTGCCCATCATTCTCTACAACGTGCCGGGCCGAACATCCTGCGACATGCACGCAGAAACGATTGCACGTCTGGCAGCGCTGCCGCGCATCGCCGCCATCAAAGAGGCCTCGGCCGACATGAAGAGAGCCGGCGATATCGTGCGGCTCTGCGGGGATAGCATCACGCTCCTCTCCGGTGACGACTTCACTGCATTCCCACTGCTCTGCCTTGGCGGCAAGGGGGTCATCTCGGTCGTCTCCAATGTAGTCCCCGACCGAGTGGCGAAGATGTGCAACGCCGCCAAAGAAGGAGACTGGGCCAAAGCGTTGGAGATGCACTATTCCTTCCAGGCACTTTCAGAGCTTCTCTTCATTGAGTCCAATCCCATTCCGGTAAAGGCCGCAATGCACCTCCTCGGTATGATGGGCGCGGAGATACGCCTCCCTCTCACTGCCGCGACGGAGGCGACTGTCGAGCGTCTGCGTGATTGTCTCGGTGCTGAAGGGCTCTTGTGATCGATCTCTGTGTCCTCGGCCCTGGTGGTAGAATGGGCCAGCAGGTATGCGATCTTGCCATCGCCTCTGACTCTGTTCGATTGGCGAGTGCCGTCGAGCGCAAGGGTGCGCCAGCAGTTGGTAGCGTCATCGCTAGCTCTTCGATATCAATCGGCGACGCCTTGCCCTCCGGCCTCTCCCAGGCGCAGGTCTACATCGACTTCACTAGCCCGGCCGCAACGGCAGAAGCGGCACACCAGGCGATAGCGCACAAGACAGCTGCTGTTGTCGGAACGACCGGGCTGGATAGCCCTTGCCAGAAGGCGCTCGATGAATTGTCCAACGTAGCCCCGGTCTTCGTGGCTGCAAATTTCTCCCCCGGCGTTGCCCTCCTGCTTCACCTGGCAAAGACTGCCGCCGCAGCTCTGGGCTCCGAATACGATCTAGAAGTCGTGGAAATGCACCATCGCAACAAGGTCGACGCCCCTTCCGGTACCGCCCTCGCACTCGGAGAAGCCCTTGCTGAGGGGCGCGGATTGAACCTTGAAGCCGCGAGAGAGAGCAATCGCGACGGCCAGGTGGGGCCTCGACGACAAGGAGAAATAGGCATGTTCGCGGTTCGCGGAGGAGATATCGTCGGGGAGCACACAGCTTTCCTAATCGGCGACGAGGAGCGCATCGAAATAGCGCACCGTGCTCAAAAAAGGAGCGTCTTCGCCGCGGGCGCACTGCGGGCTGCGCGCTGGGTGGTGACCCAGCCCCCCGGTCGCTACTCGATGTCCGACCTCTTGGGTTTCTAGAAAACTTGGGTCAGGCGAATTGGCGGCAGATTCCGATGCGCCCAGTGCTCGGATTCGTCGTCCCTATGTCTGGCGTAGGCACCCCAAGGTGTTACAAGCTCTAGCTGTATCCGATGAATCTGAACGAACTCAAGAATATCTCGCTGGAGGAGCTCAATAAGAAGGCCGCCACCGAGGGTGTGCGGGCGACGGTACCGACCGATTCCACCCAGCTAATTCTGGAAATCCTGCGGGCCCATACCAAGTCCGGTGGCTCTGTCTCGAGCTCTGGGACACTAGAAATTCTCGGAGATGGATTCGGATTCCTCCGAGGTTCAAAGAGCGATTCTTCTCCTAGCCCGCAAGACATCTACGTCTCGCCATCGCAAATTCGCCGTTTCCACCTCAACACTGGAGATGACGTCACAGGGCAAGTACGCCCCCCAAAGGAGAGTGAGCGCTACTTCGCTCTTCTGCGCGTCGAGACAATAAATGGTCTGTCCGCTGACAAGGCTACGACAAGTCAGGGGTTTTCTGAGCGGACGGCAATGCATGCAGAGAGCCGCCTTGCCTTTGCCCACGATGAAACCGCCTCGAAGGTCTTCGACATTTTGTGCCCTATCGGAAAAGGACAGCGAGTCCTTCTCTTGGCACCGCCTAGATCCCATGGCGACTCACTACTTCTCACTTTGGCGAAGGCTGCCCAAAGTCACAGCAGCGACTACGACTTGACTTCTCTGGTTATTGGCCAGCGTCCTGAGTTTTCGACTGAGTATGCTGCATCCGTGACAGGAGAAGTGGCAAGCTCGAACTTTGATGAGCCCGCCCAGCGTCATACCCAGATAACGGACGTGGTTCTGGAAAATGCCAAGCGGGCAGCGGACAAAGGCAAAGACGTACTCATCCTCGTCGACTCGCTTTCGCGGCTTGCCAGTGCAGCCAGTCAAGCGGCTCCCGGCAATGGCATGGCCCTCCCTGGTGGCCTCAGCCCACGAGGTATGCAGGCGACGCGACGGCTCTTCGGCGCCGGTCGCAATCTGGTTGGAGCGGGCTCGATCACTGTGGTGGCCCTCGTTCGCGACTCTGGATCGGCCGTTGACGACTACCTGAGGCAAGAACTCACCGACGCGGCCAATGTGGTAGTTCAGCTCTCTGGGGCAGCTGCGGCTGCTGGTTGTGTGGTTCCGCTGGCTCAAGACGGCTTCTACAATCGCGACGTATCGCGCTTTTTGACCGACTCTGAGCGAGAGAGTCTCGCCCAAGCTCGCGGCCCACTCGTCCGAGCTTCGGACGCCAAGAGCTACCACGAGGCCCTGCTCTCCTTGCAGCCGGCGTCCTAAGTACAGCGCCCCGGACGAGGGGCCGGCTCGCCCCGGTCGTTACCTACCCGGGGCTCCCACAGATTCCGTACGTGCGGAACTACCGCATACGGCTCCTCGGATCAGGAGTTCGCTACATGATGAGGACGGAGTGGACCGGAGTGGACCGGAGTGGACCGGAGTGGACCGGAGTGGACCGGAGTG
>JAAEPE010000159.1 GCA_024222395.1 Myxococcales bacterium | reverse complement strand
TGGAATGATCTCGGTAAGGGCTTTTCTTCGTTTCTTTGATACTCTATTCATCAGCGGTTCCTTTGTTATTGCAACCCCGATCCTGAATCGGATCAGGAGGAACCGCTACCTAAAGTTTAACAATGGATGGGACGTTGCCGAGACTGATGTCCTCCGGTGCTAAGCTATCGCGTGCGCTGGTGCCTCTCCCTTGCTCTGTGGCCGATGCTTCTGAGCGGTTGCGCGATAGGCAAACACGCGGTGAAGGTTCCCAAGGGCGACGATGCCGTCATCATCTTGGCGAGCGTCACTATGCCAGTGCCCATCGATACCATCGCGCGGCACGCATGGTTTGCTGTTCGTGAAGATGGAAGCGAGAGGTGGCGCAAAATCGAGTATGGCAGCTTTGGCCCGGGACCACTGGAGACCAACCATGGTGACGTGGATGTGCACGCGATTTGGCGAGGAGAGCGAGCCAAGAAGGGCATCGCGTGTCTGGAGAAGTGGCGAGGGGCAGCAGATATCAAGAGCTACCTTGCGTACCCAGGCCCCAATAGCAATACCTTCGTCGACCGCTTGCTCCGCAAATGCAAGCTGCGCGCGAGCTTGCCCTCCACGGCGATTGGGAAGGATTATCGCGGACGATTCATTGGCGCTTCTTGGACAAGTGGCGGCACGGGCTTTCAGATCGAAACGCCACTGCTGGGGCTGCGTCTCGGACTGACCGAGGGGATTGAGGTGCACTTGCTCTCACTCGCCTTCGGCATCGACCTTTGGCCACCCGCTCTTATCGTCCCCTTTGGCCAGGGACGCCTCGGTTTCGCTGACCGCTAGCTCCGCGCACGTTCAGGCCGTGGCCCACGGTGAGCCCCCAAGAGAGTGTGCCTAGCCCTTCGGAATAGAGAACGCCGACAAAGTAGCCGTTGCCGTATGTAACCTGGTGAGAACCGCCACGCATCTTGCCGCTCGAACCAGCACGCAATATGAGGCCTGAGTGAAGCTCGTCTCCGAAGAGTGCGTGTTGTGGTGAGTTCTTGCGCCCCTGGCCTAGCGAGAGAGCATTGCTCGCCCACGCATTGAGAATGAAGTGACTGCCCAATCTTGCGATAGGAGAAACTCGCACAGGTGCGAGCACGCCAAAGGGCTCATACTGTGTCACTCCTTGCATCATCAATCCCCCCGACGCGCTTAGTATTACGTACTGCCTCTCATCCGATATGGTGACACCGAGAGGAAGAAGGGTAAAGCGATAGGCGCGCCCCCCCCTTGCATCCCTGCGCCGAAGTGAGCGTCGATGAGGGCTGAGTGCGCGACGTGGCCTCGCCCGATGCGGCCATTGGCATCGATGGATAGTCCGACCGTTTGCGTGTCTCGAAGCCCCCCAATCGCTGTTGGATCATTTGTACGTCGGTATTCCGTATCGAGTTGCAGTAGGAGCCCAGGCTCCTGGGCGTATGCGACGCCTTCGTGCCCTAGAGGCGGGATGAGCAGTGACAAGACGACGGGAAACGCGGTAATAGCCGAGATAAGCATCACGAACCTCTTGATACCCGACGTTGAAACGGAGCTCATCGCTTGCAAGTCTACGCTACCAAAGACGAGCGTCGATCGTTTTGGCTGATAGCTACTGTGCCCAGAATCCTGTGCGTGTGTGGATCTTGGGGCTGCATGCAAAGCGATGGAGAGTTTGAGACGTGCAACGGTGCCAGATCCTTCTAGGCCCATGGAATGACAACGAAGCCGCTGTCACAGTCAGAGCTACGCCCAAACCTAACCACCCTCCGCCACTTAGCTATGAACATGGTGAAGCAAGATAAGACGCGAAAGCTCGGAGTTGCGATCTGCAGACAACGCGCTGGATGGGACAAGAAGTATCCAATTCAGCTGCTTACAGGGGCTACGGGATAGAACTCGATTGCCCTGGGGGGGGCTGCTGTTCGAAGTGCTGGATTGTCGGCGCGAGGTAGTCGCGCAAAATAGTAAGGGGACTCACCGTTTACACATTCGAAATGTTATGGTCTGCGTCCTGACCATGAAGCATACTCCGGCCCGTGAGTCGCGAAGCAGTTTTCATCGTCAACCGTGAATGGGAGATCGTGCACGCGTCTAGCGGTGGAGCAAAGATGTTCGGCCGAAGCCAGAGCTCTCTCGTGCAGGACTCCGTCTTCTCGTTGTTCCCCGAAAGAGTTCGAGGGAGTCAGCAGTCGATGTGGTCAACCGCCTCGAGTGGACGTGACTCTTTGCGACTAGATGCTTTAGCCAGCAGTCGCGGTGTAGAGTTCCCTGTCAAGGTGGAGGTAGCTCGTGTTCCTGCGCATGAAGAACTGGCTTGTGTGATCTTGAGCGACCTCCGCGCCTCCAATAAGCAATCTCAGAAGATGGAGGCATTGGGGCTCCTAGCTGGTGGCGTCGCACATGACTTCAACAATGCGCTTACTGCGATCATCGGATTTGCAAGCGGCGTACGAGATGAGTTGAAGCTTGGCAGTACGATGCGGTCGGATCTTGAAGAAGTGGTTAATGCAGCGGAGAGTGCGAGCCAACTAACCAAACAACTCCTCTCGTTCTCACGGGAGCGTGCTGTGCATTCCGCTGTCATCGAGGTGAATCAGTCTGTCAACGAGATGGAACGACTACTAAGAAAAACTCTACCGGCATCTGTCCGGATCGAAATAGTGCAGCACTCTAGTGATGTGCACGTTCGCCTTGAATTGAGCGAATTGCACCAGGTTCTTATCAATCTCGCGAGCAATGCGAGTGACGCGATGGCGAATGGAGGCGATCTCTGTATTCGGGTTAGCGCCGAGACGTTGTCGGACACCCAAGGGCTCGATGATGGTGAGTATGCCGTCATTCGAGTGTCTGATACGGGGGTCGGTATTCCCTTGGACATGCAGAGCAGAGTCTTCGACCCCTTCTTTTCCACGAAGGGCGAGGACGGGACAGGGCTGGGGCTGTCGACCTGCTTCGGACTAGCCCGCCAAGCCGGCGGAACGCTCAAGGTAGAGAGTGCTTCAGAAAAGGGCACTACCTTCTTGCTCTACGTTCCGACCTGCGCTTCTGCTGCACTGCGAATCCTCACTACAACTCGAGGCATGAAGCTGCGCCGTAGTTATGGCTCGGCACTCGTGGTCGAAGATCAGCCATCCGTGCGCAAGTACCTAGCGCGCAGCGTGAAGAAGGTAGGGCTCTCGGTTGTGGAAGCGGGCTCCGCGGAAGAAGCGTTGATGGCCTACGATGCCATGTCGACGGCACCAGAGTTGCTGGTTACTGATGTGATGCTCTCGGGCCGAACCGGTACCGACCTAGCAGAGACTCTGCTAGCCAGGGATCCTGCCCTCAAGGTGCTCCTCATTTCCGGCCATATCGGCCCCGATTCTGGCTCTGAGGACCTAACTAGGACAAATACCCACTTCCTGGGCAAGCCTTTCACAGTCAAGCAGATGCGACGGTCGATCGAGAAGCTCCTCAATCCGCCGGATCGTCTTGATGGGTGTGTTGTCGTAGTGGCAAGCAACGAGAAACGCCAGCGAGATGCGACCTCACTCTTCGCGGATGTGGATTTGAGAATTGTTGTACTTGGAAGCGCCAAGGAGGCTCGAGCTCACCTTGCGTCATGCGAGACGGCGCCGTCTCTCATCTGCCTAACGTCCGATTTGCCCGAAGATGGGGCTGGCGCCCTGCTGGACTCAATCCGCCATAGTGATACCAATTCTGCCGTTCCCGTCGTCGTGATGGACTCCCAGAAGCAGCCATTCCTCGGGGAGCGAGACCATAGGACGGCTCTCTTGTCCGACGTGGCGACGCGCCTCCAACTGCGAGAGGCCCTCTACGAACTCGGCCTGCAGCTAGAGAGTACCTAGTACCCCGTGCCGCAAGAGGCCTAGCTCTTAAGGCTGAGGTAGCCAGGACGAAGTGGCACTTGCGTTGCTGGGATGTCGAGACCACGAAGAGCATGCGCTGTGGCAACGAGTTGCTGCTCTGTGTCGTCCGGGCTCCAAGTCGCTATCGAGAGAAGTTCTCCTCCAATGAAGGAGGTAACACCTCCGCACAATTCGGCCTTGATTGGAGCTGCGTGAATGACGATCGAAAGGGAGATCGCTTGGTCGAGATCCGTGCCGTACTCTTCTGCAACTTTGAATGCAAAGTTGATGGCAGCCAGGCGAACGCGGTCGTTTGTGCTCGGCCCTTGTGGCAAGAGGCCAACCGCGAGGAAGCCGTTGCCGGTCTCCAGTGCCACGCGCAATCCAGATGAAGCGCAGGCCTCGTGCGCAAAGTCGATAAGCTGGTCAAGGCGATCGAAATCTTCGTATTCGACGTCGTCTTCGTCAGCGAGAAAGTCGAAGTCGATGTGAACCCCAATAGCGTTTCTCTCACTGGCGCCAGCAATGGGCCTGTCTCGCTGTTGCTCGGCGGCCAGCTCAAGTGCGGCACGCACAGCCGAGACACTAGGGTAGCGGTCCTCGCTAGCCTTCGCCATGCAACGGCGAATGACAAGGTCGACCGTTGCCGAGACAGGGGCGAGGTCGCTGACCTTGGGAGGAGGCACGTTGAGATGCATATCGACGACCTCAGCGACAGAGTTTGCCTGAAACGGCTTCCTGCCGGTGAGTAGCTCATACAGAAGAACTCCCACGGCATAGATATCTGTGCGCTCGTCTAGGGCTGCACCAAGAATCTGTTCGGGGGACATCGAATGTGGAGTGCCTATGCACGCCCCAGTGCTAGTCAAACTGGTCCGTTCTGCTTCTAGGAAACTTGAGGGCGTCGCAATTCCAAAGTCGATTAGCTTGATCTGTGGCATCTCACCCTCGCGCGGGAGCACGATGATGTTGGCTGGTTTGATGTCGCGGTGGATTACGCCTACGTCATGCACCGCTTGGATGGCGCCGATGAGTTGACGAACCATGGGCAGTGCCTCTTCGAGCGTGAAACCACCTTCGCCCAAGAGCGCTTCGAGAGTGGGGCCGCTGCACCATTCCATGACAAAGTAGGGGAGGCTGTCGTCGAGCAGGCCAAAATCGAGCATCTCGACAATGTTGGAATGCCGAATTGTTCTGATTGCATCGTACTCTCGACGAAACCGCTCGACGTACTTTCCGCTCCTAGCCAATCTCTGATGGAGAGCCTTAATTGCTACCGTCTTGCCTGTTACGGTATCTGTAGCGCGGTACACACACGAGTAGCCCGCTGTTGCGTGCAGGGCTTCGATGCGGTAATTGCCAACGAGCGTTCCCGGGGCAAAGACCTCATCGCTGGCGTGGGTAGGGGACAACTTCTCTTCCGAACTCGAGGACGACACAGTTCTATCCTACACGTTATCCGCGTGTCCTAGGACACCAAAGAAGCCGATCCAGTGCGAGCCGGGATCCACAAGGTTGTGCACCATGGTGGTCGCAACGGTTACATCGTCCCTGCGCTTCTCACGATTCGCTGCACGTGCGTAGAGTAAGAGAAACTCCAACATTTCGTTGGTCTCAAAAACCCCTTCGGCACTCTCTAGAACTTCACTCCAGGCACCTGCGCTTCCTTGCTCCTTCCAGAGCTCGAGCATTCTGCACTGCAATTGGTGGAGCGGAACCAGGGCTTCGCTCTCATATTGTGCGTGCATGTATGTGAGTTCCTCTGAACACGCACCGAGATCGTCGCTAGCCGCAACTTTGATGCGAGCTACCAAGAGAGTGTCGGCGGGATCCGGAGTGTTGGTGAAGCGGTGTTGAAGCTCACGGGCACGTGCCGCAATTGTCGCCGCTTCCTTGTGTCGACCAAGCCAGAGCAGCAATTGCGCTTTGGAGTGCTGCGAAACCCAGATTACAGGGAAGGAACCGATCTGATTGGCTACCGTGGCCGCCTGGCTGGCATCTTCGACGGCTCGCTCGTAGTCGTGGCGCGCCATCCAGACAAGCATGCGGTTGGCGTACGCGACTGCAAGGTGCAAACGATCGCCGACTCGTTCACTTAGCCCAACCATGGTATCGAGGCAGAGTCTTGCTTCGTCCAGGCGACCGACTGCCACCAAAGCAGCCCCGAGCAGTGCATGTGAAATGACACGAGTTGTGTGATCTTGAAGCCTCTCAGCCTCTGTCGCTGCTGATTGGAACCCCTGAATCGAGGGCAGAAAATCCTGTTCTCTAAAGAGGTTTCGCGCGAGTGCAAGGTCGCTCTTGAGCTGCAGTCGTTCATCACCGAGTTGCGCCACAAGTGTTGCGGCCTGCTCGGCAGCCTCAGCGGATTCTGCGAACTGAAATTTCCAATCGAGAATCGTAGACCTTTCGAGAAGCATCTCTGCCGCAGCTCTCGTATCGCCTTGGCGCTTTGCGAGCCCCATTGCGACTCTCAGATCTTCGAGAGCGTCGTCGTGGCGGCCGACGCAGTAGTGGATTCTTGCTCGTCCCTGGAGCGCCTTGCCCCGGTTCGCATCATCGCTCTTGGCTAAGTTCGTCAGGGCCGAAGAGAAGGCTTGTTGGGCCTCGACATACCGAAAGCGACCCTCTGCTGCTATCGCGACTTCGAAGTACATTCTTGCAGCCAAGGGCGACTCGCCGCCTCTCTCAGCGTGGCGAGCGAGCTGCGCGGGCGGCGTAGAATCTGGTGGTAGGGTCGAGAGAATCGCGCCGTGTAGTACCCGCTGAAGGGCAGCCGGGATCTGGGCTTCCAGAGCATCGCGAGTCATCGGATGTCTGAACTCAAAGCGATCCGCACCGCTGCGTTTCAGAATCTTCCGGTCGACGAGATGAGAAATTCCGGCACTTGGGTCGAGCTCGCTGAAGCCGAGCTCTGGATCAAGTGTGCGCTGCACGGCATCGATCTCGGCGATGCCGAGTTTGGGCCCGGCTGTGGCGCAGAGTTGAGCGAATCTCGAAAGGTCTTCACGCATCCCCGAGAGGGAGGCTTCTGCAAGGCGTTCTCCGAGAGGCGTCTGTGAGGCGCGCACGAGTTCATCAGAGGCCAAGAGCCAGGAGTCCGTGCCTTCGCGCTTTCGAATGGCGCCATTCCGCTTGAGCGCGTTCGCAATTTCCTCGAGGTGGAGAGGAATGCCGTGGGCTAGTTCGATGATTGCAGAGAGGGTGGTCTCGGGGATGAACTCCACCGGAAAGAGGAGCTGCTTTAGCATACCGAGGGCTGCCTCGCGACCCAGTACATCTAGCTCGTACGTATTCGCACTGCCGGCTCGGGCGCCCCAGTTCGAGCGGATTTCGAGAATGGCAGGCGACGCCAGAGCCAATACCCACAGTGGCACGTCGGCGCTTCCCAGAGTGGCCATCTCGATAGCATCTAGAGTCGTGAAGTCGGCCCGGTGCGCGTCGTCGACCACGACGGCCAGGGGGTGTTGCTTTGCCGAATACACCAAAGCCTCAGCTATCGCTCGGGCGAGCGCTTGGCGAATTGCCGTTGCACCAACGAGGGCCGATAGCGCCTCGAACTCTTCGTTGCTTAGGACTTCGATGGCGCGGGCGATGACCGGTGCTGAGTCTTTGGCAAGTTGCGGGGGGAGCCGTGCTTGGCATGCCTCTACGACATCAGAATAACTCGGGTGTGCAGCAAAGAGTTGGAAGGATTCGCGGACGAGCCGCTGCAATAGTGCATCGCCACGGTGCTCGTGTTCGGCAGCTGCCCTGATTTGAATGACACGGACGTGATTCCACGCACCGATGCGAGGCAAGAGATGCCGAGCAAGGTGTGTCTTGCCCAACCCTGCTGCCCCGGTAACCGTGCTAAGAGTGGGAACTCCACTGTCGATGCAAGCTCGTGCGTTGGACTCGAGCTTCCGAACGATTTCACGCCGACCCCAGAATTGCACATCCATCGATATGCTGTGCCAATCCACCTCGATACCAGTATGGGTTGGCGGCGCCGACTTCCTTCCACGGAGCACGAGGCGACCATCTGCCTTCTTGCTGGTAAGTTGGGAGTGGCTCACGAATGGAGCAGCCCCCGGTGTGGCGTGCAATCCGAGATCGTAGCCTTCAGACCAGTTCTGGAACTTTTTGATGGCGTCGCCCATGAGCATGACGCCCCGACTTCCTTTTCGTGCACGCAGTTTCGCCACGTGCACGATCGATCTAGTTGCATCGTGGAAGCTCTCGTGAGCTAGGGCAACGGCCGCAGTCACGCCTTGCTTGACCGAGTTTGCAGAAGCAAAGACGATGATCACCCAAGAGTCAGTCGTTCGAGCAATTTGACCGCCAACACTTGCAGCCGCCTTGGTTGCTGCAGCCGGCGAGACTATGCCCTCGACAGCAAGTAGCGCCATGTCTCGGCGTGATGGGCTTTTGCGAGTATGCGTTTCGGATCTGGCCGCATCGCTTGCGGCGATCTTCTCGACCTCGAGACGCAGTGCAGCGGCGAGCTCCGTAGCTTGCGGCCAACGATTGCGTGGGTCCTTTGCCAGCCCTCGAGCTAGCGCATCATCAACCGCGCTATTGAGGGGAGCGTGGTGCGATGCGCTTGGAGGCTTGCGCCAAGTATGTGCTTGGAGAATGCTTGAGCGATTTCCCCTGAATGGTAGCCGGCCGGTGAGAAGCTCAAACGCGATAACGGCGAGTGAGTAGATGTCGGCCGCACAACCGAGGTTTCTGCGCCCAAGACTCTGCTCGGGCGCGATGTAGGCCACTGTGCCAAGCATGGCCCCCGTCTGCGTGAGTGTGGGCATGAGCGCCTGATCCTCTTCGGCGTGTACTTCGTCAATGCCACGTGCCAATCCGAGATCGAGGAGGCGAACGCTGCCGTCTTCGAGCAGCATGATGTTCTCGGGTTTGAGGTCGCGATGAAGGAGGCCCTGGGCATGCATGGCCTGCACGAGTTCACATAGATTTGAGAAGAACGCGATGGCTTGCGAAACTGGGGGAATGCGGTGCTCGGAAGTTGCTAGCCAATGGCCAAGAGACCTGCCAGGCAACCTCTCCATCGCTATATAGGGGTACCCCTCGTTCGTTTTCCCTTCCGCAAGCAAGCCCGGGCAGATTCCTGCTCCTAATGTGCGCATTGCCTGTGCTTCACGAGCGAAGCGAGGATCGTTGCGATTCATTGAGACCTTTATCGCAAGCGACTGCCGGCTATTCGTCTGATTGGCGCTCCAGATCCTAGAGAAACCACCAAACCCAAGAAGTCGGTAATTCTCGTAGCCTTCGATAGCTGGCGGGGATTCGTCGATAGGCTGCGCAGCCGGCGCACGTTGCTCGACGTGTTCTGGGCACGCAGATTCAGGCAGCAGTCGCCGGTTACAGATTTGGCATCGCACCTGTCGCAAGAGTATCACCTTGTATGCACGGTGTATGTCTTGCTCCCAGCTGTCGGACTCGGGATCGACACTTTTCGCATCGAAGTCTTGGGCCCCCGCCATATCTAGGTACAATTAAGAGTCCGTGCACGACTTTGTGAAATCACTCAGTGGTATTTCCGTCTTCTCCCTCCTTCTTGTCTCGTGTTCTTCCCCTGGAACAGATGAACCCGGGGCCGGTGATGGCGGAGGTGGCGCCTTTGATGCTGGACTTTTTTGGCTGATGGTGGTGAGAGGTTTTCTGATGCAGGTCCCGACGATCCGGATGCCAGTGGAGTATCGATTCGGCGAATTGACACCTCAGTGTTCTTGCGAACACTCACACTCCATGCCGCCCCCGGGGGTATCGCTCTCAATGGTCTCAACCTAGGGCCGCTGCAGACTGCCACCATTGATAGCGCGACGCTCGCATCGCTCAACTCGAGCACCATCGGAGACAGCGGGGAAACCCTTGGCGAAATCGATCGTCAGATTCTCTCCTATGCCTACTCGTGCGCTCTGCCCGCATCCTCAAGCATGGAGCTAGAGATTGGTGGGGAGACTTGGGAGTTCCAAGGCGCTCTGGGCCTGGCTCCTGAGTGGGAGACTGGAGCTTGTGATGTGGAGTGTCAAGAGTGGGTCTCTGCCTGCTTGCTCGCGCGCACGAACCAATTCGGAACTCCCGTAGAGCTCTCCCTTCGGGGTGACCATCCGGCTCTCGCGGTCCCAGTGGATGTTGCCGAGGCGTTCACTCTTCGGGAAGGCAGTTTCTATGGGAACGTCTTCACCGAGGGCGGAGAGGTTGCAGGACAGGCCTACGCGTGTGCTGGCGGCAGCGGAAGTGCCATGTGGGAGCTCACAGATCGCTTCTGCTCGAGGATTGGCGATGGTTGCCCTATCGACACGGTTGCCGATTGCAACATCAACGAGTTCGCCTGCGACGTACATAATGCCGCCTGCAGTTCTTACACCGCCTGCTCGGATTGGGATGCTGATGGCCTACCGACTACCTGCCACAGTGAGTTTCACCAGTGTGGTCAATCCCCCGTTGGGACGAGCTACAGCCGTGTGATCACCGCTTACCTTCGCGAACCAGTTGCGGTATGCTGCAAAGTTCGATGAAGATGGTGCCCTGCAGTGGAATCGCAGCATGGGCAGCGGGCGCGTAGACAGAGGCCATCTTGCCTCTTGGAATGGCAGCGATAGTTTCGTCGTGGCCCTGCTCTTGACTGCCGACTTCGGAGAGACAATTAGCGTTGAGGGCACCATTGTTGACTCGGGTGAAAGTGGCGACATCGTACTCATTCGCTATGCGTCTGATGGCACCGCTCTGAGCGTCAACCAGCAAGCAAGTCCCGTTACCGAAGAGCCGAAGGGCATGGTAGCCGCCAGCGCCGGTGTTATCCTGGCGGGGGAGTTCATGGGCACGCTCAAGATGAGTGGCACCTATGTAACGAACTCTGGTGGTTCATGGAGCGATGTGCAGCCGGCAGACCTCTTCGTCACAACGATCAATTTGCTGCCCTAGAGACGCTCGTTTTCTATCGCTCCAGAAAACCTAGTGCGTCATCCAGTCTTAATCTGGGGATAGAGTTTCTTCAGTTTATTCCGAGCGTCGTCGATTCTGAAATGCCAATCTACGCCCCGTTGCTTGGCATTGGTGTTTTTCGACCAACTCGCAATCTCAGACTGTAGCTTGTCAAGCTCGCCGATTCGCCGTCCTGATAAGCACCGGTTTGGGTGTAGCTCTGACTATGACACCTTAGCGCCCGAGTGGCAGCCGAACCACGTTGGCTAGAGTGGTGACCTCCAGGCGGTACTTGGCAGCGATCAGTGCCCAAGCACGATCGAATCGCTCACTTTGCGCCCAGCTCCGG
>JAAEPE010000158.1 GCA_024222395.1 Myxococcales bacterium | reverse complement strand
CCAAGTTTCGTCGGCTCCAAGGCTATAAGAATATGTCAAAACTGGTGCTGTACTTAGAGGCCCGTGATTTGGAGATCAACAATGCTGTTGACGAGGAGCAAATGGCCGCGTAGAAGGAACTGAGCCGCTACCGAAAGTTAACAAGCGACGGGGCATCGCCCCTCTGCGGGCTTGAACGGATAGTCGAAGCGCGAATGGAGGCGACCAATACCATCGTCGCCTCTACGAGCGACAAACAGCGGGCGGACTACCAAGAACAACTCGCAGATCTGCTGTAGAGGTTGCCTCGCCGTATATGCCGAATAGCCTCAACACATCTTCGTTTGGCGCGTAGAGATCGTCAATAAGCCCAGCCGTTGGCCCGAAGAAGGCCAGTGCATTTGCCGGAGTGTCGCTCCGTCGTGCAGCGCGAGGCCTTGGCCTTCGCCTAGTCGATAGCGAAGCAGTAGATGCGCCCCGTGCCTGCGGTGCCCGCCAGAGCTTCTTCAGAACATTGCGGATCGTGTTGGCTGTTCCAGCTTTCGTCCCCTAAGTCTTCTGCGGCAATATCGGCGTGCCCGACTTGGCCGCCACTACCGTCTGTGCCGTCTGTCCAATTGTTACAAGTCTTGCCGGCCATCACATTGCCGTCGGCTGTGGACCCGGTGAGTATGTCGTGATCCAAGGGCTCATTGGGGACAAGTGCGCCCTGCTCGCTTAATATCAAGGAACCAACGATGCCTTCATGCAGAGTTGTGAGGTTCGAGGCAACCATGATGCCCTGCTGGTTGAACCATGGTCCGCTGCCGATTCGATCTCGGGCGTTGACCGCAGGGTTGTCGGTAGAAAGATAGGCGTGCCAAGTGCGCCCTCCGGCGCCGCTATTGGTACCCAGGGTTTGACACTTGGAGTCGGCCCCAGTCAGTCCGCCAAGGTTGCCACCGCTAGCGCCATTGCCAGTGCTGGTCACAAAGAAGGTCATGTCAGAGTTCTGTGTTGCGTCGGGGGCATTGGGGGCTGCATCGGGCGCATTGGAGGCTGCATCGGGCACACTAGCTGCCGCGTCGAGACTGCCGGGGGCATCGCTGTCGTCACCGCCACAGGAGACAAGTATCGCGAGCACTACAGAAAGACCGATTTTTCCGATCGCTGGGCATCCTAGCATGCGTCGTCGCACATCTGTAGACGGCCTCCGAAATCCGATGAATTCTGGCCACCAGGTCGAGAATCGCCAAGAACTCGCGCCTGGCGCTGAGCCGGTGGCACGATCTTAATCGCGGGGTAAAAGCTGGAGGCCCGAGCACCAGCTCGGACCTCCAAAGTGCGATGGTAAAGACGTTGAAGCGCCCTTTCTCTAGATTGATCTGAAGCAGCGCACGAGTCCAGTTCTTTGCCGTCGGATTCTGCGATGGATACCGAGATTCCGCTCTATCAGCTCTCATGCAGT
>JAAEPE010000157.1 GCA_024222395.1 Myxococcales bacterium | reverse complement strand
GCTAATGGGTTCTACACCAATCTAGCGCTAGCCCTCAATCATCCAGATAGGGTCACACGCCTCAAGCTCGAGGGCCAAAGCCTCTCTGAGTTTCCGATCGAAATCTTGCAGCTTACAAACCTTGTGTCCCTCGATCTCGACCACAATCAGCTCCGCGAGATTCCCAATGAGATAGGCACGCTCCGCAAGCTCGTGGAGCTAGATCTCAACGACAACAAGCTCTCCGCTCTACCTGCCTCAATCACCCAGTTGGTGCAGCTGAAATCTCTAGATCTTGATCACAACCAGCTGGAGCGGCTTCCAGAGGACCTCGGCACCTTGAACGAATTGAGTGAACTCGACGTCTCGTACAACCCGATAGCGACTCTCCCAGCAAGTATTGGCGAGCTTGCACAGATCAAAGAGCTCAATCTACGAGGTATCCCGCTTACCGCGCTCCCCGAGTCGATGGCGAAGATGACGAGCCTTCGGATGGTTCGCCTTGGCGGACAAGGCATCGCTGAGCCACCCGCAGCACTTGCGCCGCTTCGGAATATTGAGCAACTTGATATGAGCCATGGCGAATACACGTATCTGCCCATGGATATTGGTGCGCTCCTCAATCTCGCGTCGATCGATGTGCGCGGTAACGCCCTAGACAACCTGCCACCAAGCTTTGCGCGACTGAAACGCGGGCTCGTCGATCTGACTGGCAACCACTTCACGGTGCTTCCCGAAGTCCTGTGCACCATGCCGCTATCCAGTCTAGTACTCACGCACAACCACGTACGCTCTCTCCCGGCGTGCGTGAGCAATATGCCCCTGGAGCGTCTTGATCTCAGCAAGAACCAATTGCGTGCGATTCCTGAAGATCTGAAGCGTCTTGGCAAACTACAATGGCTCAATCTCGACGACAACCAGCTGGACACGCTCTCCGAGGAGATTGGCGGGCTACGCTCGTTGCAGGAGTTGTCGCTCGAGAACAATCAACTCACTTCGTTGCCCGAGTCCATTGCATCGCTCGTTCAGCTAGAAATCCTTGAACTCGACCACAATCGACTCGAGGAACTCCCCGTCGGCATTAAGGGGCTCGAGAACCTCACAAAGCTCGACTTGGAATACAATCGGCTCACGAGCGTGCCGGTCGTTTTTGGAGGTTTCGCCAAGCTAGAGTACCTCGACCTCTCCTTCAATCCCGTGAGCTCGATGCCGCGAGAGCTGGCTGCATTATCACAGTTGCGCTACCTCAACCTCGATGGGACCAAACTGACTATGCTGCCCGAGGATTACAAGGCACTAGTACGGCTCGAGAGCTTAGGACTGGACCAAACTCTTCTTACCGAAGTTCCAGTGTTTCTCCAGGAGGGCTTGCCTGCCTTATGCGATCTTCGGCTTAACGAAGCAACAGTTGGAAAACTAATCGAGGTTTCAGCACCGCTGAATCGGCCGGTTTCAGAAGAAGCCGGAGAGGACTTCGACTCGTGGTCAGAATACTGCGACTACGCTGACTGATGGCAAATCAAAGACCCAGCAGGGCACAGCTCAATTGAGACGCCCCTCCTAGCGTCGCGCCATTGCATGGTCTTCGGCGCTTGGATGTCTTCGGAGTCGGGTCTAGTTGTGGCGAATCGGGTCTGTCCTTGTCTTTCGTGATGCAACGATGGTGCAAGCGTCATCGACTGGTGGTGGCATAAGAAGCATAAACCTGGCTTTAGCATCGAAGCCGCCCAGGCGTGGGTCGACGCCTTTGTCGCCTGGTACAACGACGAGCACAGGCACAGCTCTATCGGCATCGTAACACCAAATGAGCGCCACTGCGGCGAGAGCGAAGAACTTCTTGCCAAGCGCCGCTGCGTCTATGAGGAAGCAAAGACGCGCAACCCTCGTCGATGGTCTGGTGATACGCGAACATGGAAGTCTCCCTGCGAAGTATTTCTTAACCCCGACAAAGAGACCATGGAGCGACTACGAAATTAACCTAGAAGAGGCGCCAACTATATTGACATCTATCGCTAGCCTCCCGCGGGGCCGTTCATACACATGTCGAAGTTGCCGTCGAAAGGAACGAGCATTGGGTTGTTGTTGTATCCGTCCGACCCGAGCAGTGGATCGCCTTGGTCGGCCTTGTCCGAGTCAAACGGCTGAGCTGTATCCGTGGCGCAGGCGGAGAGTGCAGTGGCGGCGGCGAGGAGGAGGATGCGGAGTGGGGCGCTGGTGGATGCGGACATCATGGCTCTCCAAAGAGCAACCTTCATGCCTATCATGCAACCCTGTAAGCGATGGAAATGATGAAGGTCTGTTGTCGCTCCTGCCCCCCAGCCTCGGTCCCCAGGGGGCGGCAGTCCAGGTTCCCAGGAAGTGGCCGAAGGCTACTTCTCGTGCGGGCCTAGGCTCTTGAATTGGGCGTCACGAGCACGGCTGGCGGAACTGTTGTGGCCGGCTGACCGTTGGACGGGTGCTCGGCCAGTGAGGCGCCCGCTGCAACGAGGACCACTGTCACGAATGTGCCTAAAGCCAAGAGAAGTGTCATGGCTATGACCTTGCCGGGATTCGCGAGGGCATAGGGCTCAAGCAGCAACGGCACGAGAAAGGCAACAGCAAGAGAACCGCTGCCGTAGGCAAATGCTGGGGTCACATCCTTCTTCGTCGAGAGTTGCAGAGCAGCTCCGGCAACGGCGGGCGTGATAAAGAACAGCATGATGCTAATGCCGGCAAATAACATCCAAAGCGTAGGTACAAAGAAAGCCACCACGACAATCATCCCAGCGTGTGTTGCTCCAGCGCCAATCAATACCAATAGAGCGGTTATCGCCAGTCGCAACCGGGAATCTGCAACGTGGTCATGCCATTGCCTTCGAGCCCCCAACTGTCCTCCCGCGAGTGCGCCGGCAAAGCAAATAACGGTTGTGCTCAACGGAACTGAGAATCGATCGAGAGCTACGACGGTATCGCCTCTTGCGGCAACGAGTAGAAACGCGAGATTGAGCGCGCCGATTGCCAGGGCAGCAATGCCCGACTCAGCAACACGCGCGCCCCCCGCATGCAGGGTCGTTAAGAAGGCGCCAATGAAGCAGGCGCCTCCAAATCCAGCGAAGAAGATTCCGCTGGGTAAGCTGTCCAGAAGGGCAAAGACGATGTACGCAGAGGATAGGCAGCCAGCGATTAAGTAGACCGATAGCCAAATCCAGCGCAACTGCAAATGCCTGGCGATGCCCATGGCGCGATTATAGGACAGATCTTGAG
>JAAEPE010000156.1 GCA_024222395.1 Myxococcales bacterium | reverse complement strand
CTCTCGGCAAACGGATACTCAGTAGGCATGACAAATTCTACCCTAGTGTTCGCTCAGGTGCGAATTAGCTTCCTTTGGGTGCCCGATAACAGGCCTCAATGCTCCGATGGTTGGACGGTCCCACTGTCTTGAATACATATCGTTGATTGCTCAAGCGCCAATACCCGTCCAACTGCAAGGTAGGCTGGTCCCAGGTTGCGGGAGAATCCCCGATTATCACATGCGCTCCCTTACACGGAGCGCAGTTACTTCGTGGTGGACAAGGAGGACAAGGTTCCCAACTCGAGATGACGTATCCGAGGATAAGATGGGATCCAGTCATCTCGGCAGAAGCGACGGAAGTCGCACCCTCTGGGGCATCGCCGGCTTGACACTCTGACGGCATGGCCGTCGGGTGTTGCTGTTGCTGTGCCGCGCATCCGAGGATTAGAAGGGCTGCAAGAAAGCCGCTGCACATACGCTTGGCGCAGGCTTCACTTATGGTCTTCATTCGTGATGTTGAATATACGCGTAGTCGTCCTATGACGCCACAACTATGTCCCTCGGGCGTCACAAATTCCACAAATTGTGGGAGGCTAGGCACAAGCCATAGTCAAGCGCGGCCAAAAGATGGATCCAAATCTCGCGCTGCGCTTCTACCAAGGGCAAAAGCCCACGCTTCAGAAGTAGCGAGGGGCGAAAGGCAGATATAGGATGCGTCGTGGCCACGGAGCGACAGCAGGAATTTGCGATCTATGGGCTCTGTCTTGTGGGCTTGTTGGGTCTGTGCCTGTGGCCCATCTGGGGTGTTCGCTTCTTGCCTATGCAGGACTACCCGCAACACCTCTTTCTATCGTATGTGCTGGCGACTTTTGACGACCCGTCCATGAATTGGGCCGAGACGTACAGCGTGCACTTCGAAGTCGGGCCCTACGCTCTCTACTACGTTGCCATGCGCGCGT
>JAAEPE010000155.1 GCA_024222395.1 Myxococcales bacterium | reverse complement strand
TGCCTACTTGTGCTCTCAACCAAGCGCGGCTTCTGCGCCGCCTCGATCAGGGCGATACGCTGCCGCCAATAACAAAGCCGCTGCTTCGGAATCTCATGCAGTCGGGCGAATGCAGTGAGTGAGAGTTCGCTAGCTGCAAACCTGCTAGCATCTCTCTGGCCAAGTCTGGCGTCATCCGAGCATTGCCATCGAGCAGCCAACACGGCCTGGTCTTTTCTGACTCATGCATGAAGTGAAGCCACAGTTTTAGAGACCGGCGCCAGATGGGCGCTGTCGGGCGGGTACGTTGTAGCGTGAATCGTTGCGACCGGGAGTGATGGGCATCCGCCGGCGCAGCGGTTGAGAAAGAGAATCTTGGATACGTGTTCGGATTGGATTTCGAACTCGGGCCGTGGTGGCGCGCGAACCAACTCACCGTTGTCATCGATGAGCGGCCTGTCATCGGCTAGAGCTGGTGACAAGGAGATCAACTCGGGAACTGTCATCGCGAGAGCGAAAGCCACGCAAAACGGGCTACCGAAGACAGATGTGCTCCGCCCATGGACGCGAGTGTGAATCAGACGCAGCCACGTTAGGGATTTCCCAGAAACAAACAGGCCAGAAAAGTTGCCCACGGTAATCTACTCGTGATCTTGAGCAGGTATGTCCGAACACGACGAACGAAGGAACTTTCTTCAAGAGACTTCGGGAGGCATCAAAGGCTACGTGAAACGGCTGTTTATGGCGCGTACGGTCAACGAGTTCTTCGAAGGGGTACCCTATCGCGCCGAGCAGGAACTGGGCTGGAATCGTGCGACGCTCAAGAGAGGGCTGCATGAGCTTAGAAGTGGTTTTGAATGCGTTGACTGGCGTCGTGGCATGACGGGACGTAAGCCTGTGGAAGCACATCTTCCCCACCTGCTCGACGACATTCGGGCCCTGCTGGATAGTCAAAGTCAGACAGACGCTCGTTTTCGCGCCGACAGGTTGTATACGCGCATGAGTGTAGCCGAAGTGCGAAAGCAACTTCACGAGAAGAAGGGGGACCGCTTGGAAGAGCTTCCGAGCGAAGAAACACTCCGTTGCAAGATCAACATGCTCGGATATCGCCCTGTACGGGTGCAGAAGACTCAGGAAAAAGGGGGATTCCCGAGACCAACGCCATCTTCGAAGAACTTGAGCGCGTTCGCGAGGAAGCCAGACAGCCCAACAACCAACTGCTGATTTCTACC
>JAAEPE010000154.1 GCA_024222395.1 Myxococcales bacterium | reverse complement strand
TGCCTACTTGTGCTCTCAACCAAGCGCGGCTTCTGCGCCGCCTCGATCAGGGCGATACGCTGCCGCCAATAACAAAGCCGCTGCTTCGGAATCTCATGCAGTCGGGCGAATGCAGTGAGTGAGAGTTCGCTAGCTGCAAACGCTGCCAGCATCTCTCTGGCCAAATCTGGCGTCATTCGAGCATTGTCATCGAGCAGCCAACGCGGCCTGGCTTTTTCCGACTCATGCATGAAGTGAAACCACAGTTTTAGAGACCGGCGCCAGATGGGCGCTGTCGGGCGGGTACTCAAGATCCTCCGCGTGAACCGAGGCCAGGAGGATTGCCGCCTGCATTTGCGTCTCTACTGTAACATTCTGAAGCACAGCCAACTTCTTGCTGCCCCAATCCGCTGCCTCAGGGAAATCGACTCGGAGGCGTGTAGATGCCTCCTTGTCCTTTTCCTTTTCCTTGTCCTTTTAGTGCACGATTCGCAGTAGCTTGAGAGCCTCGGCGGAAGCACGGGGCTTGTCCGGCTAGTTATTGGCATCGCCGTGCGAGACGCCCGTGAGATTTTGCTCAATAACGATGCTCATGATCTCCCGCTTCGCCGCGGCGCCACCGATGTCTGCGAGCATCTTGAATGCCTTGTCGGCTGCGAATGTACCTGGCATGACCAGCATTTCTCTTATACCTGCGGGGTCGAAGGAGAGGAGTTCTGCCAACTCGAATGTAGCGAACGCATTCGTCGGCTCGGGGAGCGCCTTGTCGAGCATGAGCTTCATTAGCGCTGCGCGCGCTCCGAGGCTTCTTGTGGCCAGTGCGCGTAGCCTAAACGATGTTCTGGTCTTCCTCGCCTGGCTTCATCGCAACGAGTGCCTCATAGTCTGAGCGGACACCTGGGGCCCATGACTCGATGGCTGAAGAGTCCGAGCCGTTAGTAGGGGCGCTAGACCGCCGAGTGTAAACAGAGATCGGCATGATGGTCCTGCTTTCCCGATTGCAGCGTTGCTCTCGAAAGATCAGAGCTCACCATCCTCGGTCATTCTTTTCGCTCGACGGTCTGGTGGGGGCGGGCGGCTCCTTTGCTGCTGGCTCAGTGGCGACAGCCGGCGCCTTGGTCGCCGTTTCGGAGGGCTCCGATGTGGCCGACTTCTCGGAACTACAGCCCCGCCGAACACGAGCGCACAGAGGGCAAGGGACGTATTGACACCTCCGGAGTTCATGATTGCAGTCACAACACGGGAGGTGGGGCGCGATGGGGCTCGCTAGGCGGGGCCGAGAGGGTGCAGCTCGATTGCCTTTGGCATCGTGGGGCAGGCGTCGATGCAGCGACCACATCCCATGCACTGCTCGAGATCGATTTGAGGCTGATTTCGGCGAAAGCTCAGCGCCTGTGCCCCCGGAGGGCATAGGCCGCCGCATGCCCCACATTCCGGACCGCGGAACGTGAAACACAGATCCTCGCGCACAGAGACTGAGCCCAGTGGCCACACGGTCTCAGTGGGCACGACGAGCGCCCTGGGTTCGCAGGCGGCCGCACAGGGGAATCCCTCGCACATTAAGCAGGGGCGTTCGTCGGGCACCATCACCGGCGTACCGGCTGATGCTCCAGCCTCGGCGTCGTAGACGTAGACCGATCCGTAGGGGCATGCATTCGAGCATTCTCCACACTTCGTGCATAGCGAAAGGAATGTTGCTTCCGGCTGAGCACCAGGCGGCCTGCGCTCAAGAGGGAAACGCCGTGAGAGACGGTCTTCAACAACCGTGGCAGCCGCCTGGGCTGGAGTGCGGAGGAGCGCCCGCAGTAGTTTTCGTCGTTCGAGGTCTGCCACTACATTCTTCCTACGCGCATATTCATATCCAGGTGCATCAGAGTTAGGCCGCCGACCGAGATTGCCACCATGAGCAAGAGCAAGGGCAGGGAAGCGCGGAGAGCCGATTTGCGATCACTAAAGAGGCGATGCCCAAATCGGTGGGCCACCAAGATGCCGATGACGTGGCCGATCAGGATGAGCCCGACTTGGATGTACCAAGACGTTGCCTCTGGAACCAGGTGGTCCAGTTTCATATCGGCGGTTCCGAGATAGTCCGCGCCCGAACCCATTGGGTCACTTAGCATCGGAACAATGTGCCCGCCTTCCATCGTGAGATGCATGAAGTTGTGGGCAAGGTGATAGAAGAGTGCGACGGGCAATAGTGAATACGCGAAATTCACAAAGACCAGTCGGGGCGAAACCTGTTTGCCACCGAGCCATGCGGTGGCGCGACAGGCGAGCCAGTACAGGCCTATGGCGGCGCCGCAGACAACCACCATGGCGAGTGAGAAGGCCACGACCCTCGATACGCCCAACGACATGCCGACCCATCTAAGGAGGCTCCACTCGCCAGGCATGAAACTCTCCCACGCAGGTGTCATCGTTAGCCCGTGAAAAAGTGTTAGGACAAGGAGTGAGACGGCCAGCCAGGCTTCGTCAATTCGGGGCGACTTGATGTCTCGCAGATCCGCTCCAAAGGGCCGGAGATTGATGGCGACGTTCTGCTTGTTGCAGGTCTTGATGCACTCTGTACACATGGTGCACATGCTCGATGAAGTGATCGTCTTGAGCGATAGCCCCGTTGGGCACGGGTAGCCCTTCTCATTGCCGTTGAGGCAATCCTCCGTCTTGCACGACTGGCAAACCCGCTCCTTCTTTCCCCGAATCTCGACGGGGGCAAAGGTGGAGTAGATGCCGCAGATGCGGCCGACAGGGCAGGCATGAGCACAGAAGCGCTTGCCATCAAAGAGCAGTGCAAAGACGACCGCCATCCCTATCATTGCCAGGCCCATGTACGCTGTGGCCCGCGGATCTGTTGTTACCTCAAATCCCAACTCAAGCCAGGTGAGGCCGATGAAGAGAATGATGGCTGGATAGACGTTGGCGAGCCACTTGGGGTAGGGCAGCGCCATCGACAATGTATCGACCTTGGCCGCAAGTCGCAGTCGTGACATCAGATTGGAGATTCCGTCCCACGGGCAAATAAGGCACCAGGCGGAGGCGAAGAGCAATACGAAGAAGATGAGGGCGGCCCACCAAATGGTCCAGACAGCGACTGGGGTTAGGTTTGCAGCGCGTGCGCCCACGAGTCCTACGTAGAGTAGCAAGACCAGAATCGCGGCCATGAGGAGTTGCGGGACGACCTGAAACCATCGGCTCCTGACCAGCGCGTAGACTCTCTTATTGGCGATGAGATTCTTGCGAAACCCGGGGCCGACCTTGGGCGAGAGCCACTCCACGCCGACAAAGGAGAGCAGCAATATGCCGATGACAGCACAGAGGAAGAGCCATAGCGGGATGCCGGCCATGATCATCACCTGCTCGCCGTCCTCGCTCTCCACGTGAGACATCGTGCAATTGATCATGCCGCAGTGTTGGCAGATGACGTCTCCGTCCTCGTTGAGGACATCGCCCGAATGGGGGACGTGCTCACCGTCATGAATATGGACCGCTGTAAACTCTTGCTCGCTTGGCCCAGGGGGAGCGAGCACCGTGGGCTGGTCGGCATGCGCAGACGACGACGCGCCGAGAGCAAGGAGTACAAGTACCGCTGCTCCACTCGTCTTCTTGGGCGCGCGTAGGCGCTTCTTCGTCCGACGACGCCCGTGAAACGCTAGGCCGAATACCAAGAGGACAGGTAGGCCAATGGCGATTACCAGGAACCAGTTGATGCCGTTGCCAGCGAGTTCGATGTAGAAGTCGAGTTTGACTTCGGTATCGCCCATGATGGCAACGAGCTGGTAGTCACCGGATTCAGGGAATGTCTCGCGGCTGGAATAGACTGCTTCGCTATCCACTTGGAGACGCTCAAAACGAGCGATCACCTTGCCATCTTTGCGGATTTCGAAATCCGCCTCGCCCATGTAGGCGTAGTCTGCCTCGAGGTCGTAGAGGTATGCGTAGATCTTTACGTCCTTAGGAGTGTCTGAATCTCTCCGGGTGAGGCCCTGGAAGTTGAAGAAGGTGGCACCAATCTCCCACTTGCCACGAATGGCGACGTATTCATCGGTTGGCACCTGCGGGTAGTTCTCGTAGTAGCCATAGTGGGGCAGGCCTTTGTTGTGATGTGCCTGGGCTACGGACGGCAGCGCAAAGGACGCTACCAAGGCAACGATCGCGATCACCGGCAGACGCACGACTCGCTCTAGTCTTGACTGTGGACACGCTGGTACGCACTTCCCGCAGTTGTCGCAGGCCGGGCGATGGGTCTCGTGTTTTGGGGATAGTTCGTAGGGGCAAGCACTCTCGCACTGGTTGCACTTGTCGGGGCAAGCCCCCTCTCCGCCACGCTTGAGCCGCAGAAATGAGAAGCGCCCGAACTGCTCTAGGAGGAATCCGGTGGGACATAGCGCGTGGCAAAACAATCCGGGCGCAAAGAACATATCGATGAACACCCATACCGCTGTCACTGCCAGAAGAGAGAGCACCACACCTGCAGTCACGTAGAGAAAGATGGAAGTCGTGAGTGCCAGATACGGGAGAATGAAGAACCAGGCCACGACACCGAGCGACACAGTGGCGAGCAAGCCCCCGAGGAACACCCAGCCGCCCATGCGGGCCGGTGCGCGAACGTGTGGCAAAGGTAGTCCCAGTCGACTCAAACCCGCCCGAACGCCCTGGCCCAACTCGAATAGCAGCCGTGCCGGACACAGGTGGCTGCAGAATACCTTGCCAAAGAGCAGTGCCAATAGCAGCGGTATCAAGAGCCCCAGGAACAGCCGGCCGCTCACTCCTCGGCTCGACACTACGTGAGCAGCAGCCAAGGTTGGGTCTGTGCTTTCCAGGCCAAATACCGTCGAGCTCCACGGCATGCCAAGGAACTTGAGGGATTGCTCGTAGGTATCCTCGTTCATGAAGCCGAGCAGCTTCTCGTTTGATGCGTAGGCTTCGCCAATCTGCTCGCCGTGAATGAGCCCGACCAGGCGAGCGTTATTGTGAGCGACCTTGTAGTTGCGCCAGTCGGCGTTGAGGGCTGCATACACGACGAAGATCAGCACGCCAAACTGGCAAAACCGACGGAGGATTTGCGGAATCCGAAACACCTAGGACTCCTTGATGAGCGAGGCCGGGATGACTCGAATGGCCTGGGGCAGGTGCAAGCATGCTTGTTCACATAGGCCACAGCCCACGCAGGCATCCACCTGAACTAGTGGGGTTTCGTAGAGCCCAATCTTCATGGCCTTGTCCTGCAGGGGGCAGGCTCGATAGCACGCCCCGCATGTGCGGCCGTGGAAGCTGTAGCACATAGCCTTGTTGACTCGTGCTTTGCCCATGCTCACAGTCAGCACCAAACCCTCGCGAGAGGTGTCGATAGGCTTTAGGGCACCAGTTGGACAGGCATCACCACATTCGCCACACAAGGTGCATCCGCGATCTCGTGGTTTGACGTAGGGAGTAAATGCCTTGGTGAGGCCTGCACCAAGCCCGTAGAACTTGATGCACCCGTTGGGGCACGCGTTACCGCACTTGAAACAGCGAGCGCAGGCATCGAGGAACTCTTCTCCCTCGAGAGCGCCGGGTGGGCGGAGAGCCAACCCGGCTCGCTTCCTGCGTTCCTGCTTCTTGGCTCCCCAAGCGAAGAGCCCCATGAATGCAGCGAGGGCCCCGCCGAGAACAGTTCTCCGTCGAGGAGATATGCTGTTCTCGGTTGCTTCTATCGCTTCGGGGTCCATTAACTGGTAGCTACGATATCTTCTCAATGCGACCAGCGAGCTTCTTGAAGTCCACTTGTCCTGAGACTGGGTCGAAGGCTCGGTGGCTTACGCCGTTGACGAGCCATTTGTTCTTCTTTGGGTCTGCTGAGTCGGCAACGGAGAGATTCCAAGGGCTAAAGACAAAGCCCTTGGGCACGGTATTTCGTGCAGGCTTAACCTTAGAGTCTAGACCTATTGAGGCACGTGCCTCGTAGTTGCCGCGTCGAGTTACCACACGAACCCATTCGCCGTCTACCACACCCAATTCCTTGGCATCGTCAGGGTGCATCTCCACGTACATCTCTGGGACCAGGCGCCGAGTCGTTCCTGAACGAATCGTCTTGGCCGTGTGGAAGTGCTCGTAGACCACGCCTAGCGCGACCCAGAACGGGTATTTGTCTTTGGGGCAATCTCCTGCTGGTTTGCCTAGGTGGTCAAAGTCCGGCAGTTCTGGAGTAAGCCCTTTGTCGCGAGCCTCCTTGAGCAACTCGAGATTATCGATGCAGTAGAACCCCTCTTCGGTGCCGAAGCGCGATAGCTCTTTGGTAACGCGCTCGCGATCTGAGTAGTCCTGCTCGCATAGGTGGATATGAAGCTTGCCGTCGCTGGTGCGGAACTCACCATAAGGCTTGTCGGCCCACTTCTCTTGCGACATGTAGCGACGCTTGGTGCCACCCGCTTTGGCAATCTCGTAGGTTGGGGCCGGCCATTGAATGCCTCGAAGCTTACGAATCTGGTCGTACAAACCAACGCCGTCTTTCTCTTCGACCTCTAGCATGCCGCTCATGTCAGCGTCGGAGCCCTTGGAGGCTATGACGATATCGCGGAAGACATCTTCCGGGTTGTAGAACCCGTTCTCCATCTTCTTGTACGGGAAGATGGCGTCACCATCGAGACCGAGCTTGTTGGCAATTGCCCGGCCCTTGTCGATAACCATGTCCATATCAGGAATGGTTCCCTCGATCGGGTTCGCAGTGCCGTCTGTAACATAGAGACGTCGCTCTGACTGAATGTAGGTACCACCGACCCACTCGCCCCAAGTCGCCGCGGGCAAGATGACGTCTGCATACAGATTGTTCGGCGCGTGGCGATAGATTTCCTGCACTATGTTGAAGGTCTTGGTGAGCGCTGGGCGAACCAAGGTGTTCTGATCAGGCAGGTCGATGTGTGTGGCATAGATGAGGAACATCGCTTTGAGGTCACCCTTCATTGCCCTTTCCATCATGCCAATGGCGTAACCTGAATTCTGCATGCCGGCGACCTCGGCTAGTCGCTCTGGCGGAACCCGCCACGACTTCGCAATGTGATTGCGCCAAGCTTCATTGTTGAGGCCTTGATTGAAGGGCAGACGTCCGGTGAGTCCACCAGTGAGTCGCTCGCCCATGGCGTTGGGCTGGCCAGTCATCGAGAACGGCCCACAGCCGGGACGGCCGATGTTGCCGGACAGCGCCATCAGGTTGATGAGGCTGACGGTGTTGTTCTGACCGTGAAGGTGCTGGTTGTAGCCAATGCCCCAGAAAGAAAGCACGCCGCCTTTGCCGGCCTTGCGGCCTTTGATAGACGCCTCGGCCCACTTGGCTGCGACCTCGCGCAGGTACTGGGGGGCGACCATCGTCTTGTCTTCGACCTGCTCTGGCGAATAGCGCTCGGTAACTGCCTTGACGTAGGCCTCCCAACCGGAGGTGTGATTCTTGAGCAAGTCCCAGTTGATCGCCTCTGGGTGATCTTTGAGCAACACGTGGGCGATTGCGTTGTGAATGGAGATGTCGCCGTTGATCGTTCTGAAGTGGTACGAGTTCGACGGATTGAGCTCTTCGTAGCCCATCACGCTGCCGGTGCGACGAGGGTCGACCATCAGCGTTGGGATCTTCTTCTTGTCCTTGTGATCAGCTACCCGCCAGAAGACGATGGGGTGAGCTCCACGTGGGTTGTGTCCCCAGTGAGTGACCATGTCAGAAAGCTCGATATCGTCATAGCAGGTCGGCGGCGTGTCACTGCCTAGCGACTTGAAGTAGCCGGTGACCGCTGAGGTCATGCACATTCGGGCGTTTGCTTCGATCGTATTGGAACCGATCACACCCTTCATGAACAAGTTCTCAAGGTACTGGCCCTCGACAGGGAGCTGACCTGAACCGTAGAGACCAATGCAGTTGCCGCCGTGAGCCTTCACAAGGTCAACGACATTGTCGACGATGATATGTTCGGCCTCTTCCCAAGTGGCCTCCCGGAATACTTCCTCATCGAATCGACCCTTGGTCTTGGAGACATACCCCTCCATGGGCCTGCTCATATCCTTGCGAACAAGAGGCTTGGTGATTCGGTCGACATAGACTGCCTCGGCCGAGGCCAGGCCCTTAATGCACTGCAGACCCTTGTTGGTCGGGTGCTTCACATCGGGCTTCATGCCGACGATACGGCCTTTCTCAGTCTGAATGAGCGTGCCACAGCCGACTCCGCAGTACGGGCACTGAGCAAGAATGTCATTGGGGACATCTTTGACTGGTGGGGAGAAGTTGGTGTCGCCTAGATCAAGCGGCTTCTCACCCGGAACAGGCGCTGCAGCTACCTTGTTCTTGGGGGCAGCCTTCTTGTCCGACTTCTTGCCGGAGCAAGCTGCCGCGCCACCTGCGGCTGCTGCGCCCACTGTGGTCAGAAATGTACGACGCCTTAGCCCGGTAGCATCCGGGTTCTCGGGCATCTCGTTCATGATCTCTGTGTGCTTCTTATCTTTGATACTCATAGCTCTTGGCTCCTACCAGGCGCTCGTACGCAGGTGTGCAATTACGTCGTCGATCTGCTTATCAGTGAGGTTGGCGACAGCAATGTGGCTGTCCTCTGCGAAGGGCTTCATCTTCGTCTGTGATTTGCCGTTCTTGATAACGTATCGAAGGAATCCGTTCGACACCTCATCGGTGAAGGACTTGCGGCCGATGCCGGTTCCATTGCCCGTCTCTTGGATGCCAGCGCCAGTGACGCCGTGACATCCGGAACAAATGTCCATGTAGACACGCTTGCCAGCCACTGGCTCGCCGGCGAGAGGGTCGTGGTTGAGGGCTGCCTCTTCGATCTCGGACCAAGAGCGCATGTAAGAGACGACCTTGGAAATCTCCTCTGGTTTCATCACGGAGCTCCAAGCAATCATTGGAGTCCCTAGGCGGCCCTTGGAAATGTTGCGAATCAGCATGTCGTCGCTGGCTGCGGCAAGGAAGGTCTTGCTGTTAAGTCGGGGGCCAAGGGCGGTCATACCCTCGCCCGTAGGCCCATGACAGCCGATACACTGGGCGTAGAGTTCCTTGCCCTTGGCGATAGCGGCGGCGTCTGTTGGGGCGCTACGCATTTCGTCGGCAATGGGCCCCTCCAAAGATACGGTTTCGCCTTCCGTGGCGGGTGCCGTAGTGTCAGTGGATGCTCCACCGGAACCCTCCTCCTTGCTGCCACAGGCAGGGGCTAAGAGAAGGCCCGTGGCCAGAATGCCAACGCACGCGATTTTTGAATACTTGATGGATTTCATGTTGGGTCCTTGGTCACCTGAACTAACGCGGAGTTTCAGTGGCCGGCTGTACTGGGTCGCATGCTACGACAACTGCCGCTTCGCAGCGCCCGCTTCAGGTGATCCATTTTGCGCAGTGTTTGCGTGAAAGCAGCTGAAATCCTTGGGAAATCTGCTTTGGGCGGGAATTACTGCGCGGTTTTGATGGAGCGCCGAAACGGAGATCGCGCCAAGACGGCGGCGGGGCTATTCCTGAGAACGAGACTCATCCGACGTTCTGGAGTCTGGCAAGTTGTGACCGACGAATTCGGCCTGAGACGTTCTCAGCACAGGGGCTGTGTACGCCTGCGCAATTGGTACTATTCTGAAGACTCCGGATGGTGTCACGCCTAGGCGGTTGCATTGTTGACCTTTGGAATTTGCCCTGCGAACAATCAGCTTGTGCACAAGCTTGCGATTGTCTTGCTCCTGATCGGCTGTGGCTCGCCAAAGCCCAAGGAAGAGAAGCGGGCCAAGTCGGATGTGGCATCTCTTTCGCCGAGCACTATTACCTTTGGCAGTGAGCCTATCGCGAAGGTCGGGGACATCTTGGGAGGGTCGAGGAGCGAAGTCCGCGAGGCGAAACTGCAGATTGGTGAAGGCGAGCAGTCTGACCTCAGGGAGACGTATTTCCGTCTCGAGACGGACGTGAGCAAGAAGATCTTGGTGATGAAGGGAGCGTTCCCTGTTCAATACGAGATGACGCTGGCTGGCTTCTCCAAGGTCGACTCCACGACAAGCGGCGAGGCTGATGAGTGCGACTCGTGCTTGGACTCTCAGTATCTCGTAACCCATTTAGATGACGGTGCGTTGGAACTCATGAGTGCCGACGGCATGCCACTGCCAGAGGAGCAACGAGCCTTTCTCATTGCGCACTTCTTTGGTGATAGGGGCGAGTTGCCTACGCCGCTGATGAGGATTCTTCCAGCAGAGATAACGGCGGGGGAGTCGCTGCCTCTCTCATCCGAACAATTGGCTATTTGGGGCCATGCCGCGAAGTCGAAGATTACTTCGGGGGAGTTGCTCGTAGTCGCTGGCAGGTCTCCAGGCCTGGCCAACGCGACGGTGACGATGAAGTCAAGGCAGCCGATGCTTGGGGGCTCAGCTTACTGGGACCTTACGCTGCGCTGGGATGTCGAGATTCTAAAGGCGAACCGGAATACCCAGAGCACCCTCCTTGCAGTGAACGGCAAGGCGGGCGGAACAATGGACGGCAAGGCCGTCACTGGCGAAATGAAGATTCGTGCGACGGCGAAGCTCAGCGTCGACAGCGGCGATGCGTCACCATAGGCGTGAATTCCGCCTGGACACTACTCGTCCTCTATACGTCACTTCTCTTCCTCGACCTCGATGTTCCCTCTACGTCCTTCTTTCCCCTGGGGGCACGAATACGGCCATTTCAATCAAGAAGATGCATGCTCACGGAGGAAGAAGTGAATATGACCAACCGTTTCCAAGTCTTGGGCGTTGCAAGACCATGCGCCGCGCTCTTCTGCTTCTCCTCTTGGCCCTAGCCACCGCCTACCTGCGAGGGCGCGCCGCGTCTTCGCAGTCCACGAATACCAGCGAAACGGCAGAGCGATCGGTGGAGGCCAGTGATGGTTTCGATTTCCCCGTGGGCATCCCTGATGCAGCTGGCTACTACAATGCTCAACGATTTGGCGAGAACAACCACCTCGGTGAGGATTGGAATGGAAACGGCGGGGACAATACAGACCTGAAGGATCCAGTCGGCACCGTAGATGGTTCCTATCTCGCTCACCTGCATCTGGAACTGCGCTACTCGCAGGGTATGCCTATCGGCCCTGGCTATTCGACCACTGCTGCTGGATATGCGCACCCACCCGCATTCATCGAGAGCCATAGGCCCGACGCTGAGCGGTAGTCCAGGGCCGGATACTCCTATCTCGCTGCATCGCGGTGGAGCCCCGATTCATAACGGAGCGGAGCGGAGAAGGGCTTCGCACACAGCGCACACGTAGCGATTCAGGACTGCCAGGTGGTCGGGTCTGCACTCGATTTGAGATTTCGTCGATTCTCTTATCTGATGCTGGCATGGAATCAGAGAAAGACCTGTCGAGTTTGAGCACAGAGGCGCTCATTGCCGAGCTGGCCAAGCGGCAACAAACGGTAGGCGGGTC
>JAAEPE010000153.1 GCA_024222395.1 Myxococcales bacterium | reverse complement strand
GGGCGAAATCGAATCGTCATGTACGAAGAGGGCGACTTCGAAAAATTGGCCCCGGGAACTGGTGAGCTGAGGTGCCCTGTGCTCCTCGTCGGTTCGACCCGAGTCGATGAGTTCACGGCTGCGCTTGGTGAAGCCTACGAGGTGACGGCTGTGTCCGATGTCGAAGCCGCTCTGCAGGTTGGTCAAGACCGAGACCTTGATGTTCTGTTGATCGATTGCCCTCATGCCGACAACCTAGTGGAGTTTCTGAGGCAATCGCAGCGCCATTGCCCAGAGTCACTGCGCGTCCTTGTCATCGATAGCAAAGACGTATTCGCGGAGATATGCGGGACGAATCTGGCTCGAATCGATGCTTTCCTACTGCGAGAAGAGGCGATCGAGGATATCGGCTCTGCCATTGACGATGCCCTGGCCAGGCGCAGCCAAGACAATCAGAAGCTCATGCTGTGCACCGATAGCGTGAGGAGCCTCTACGCCACACGTCTGCTCGAGCTCGAAGAGCTCATTGCGAACCGAGCGCTGGAATTCGCGTATCAGCCAATCATTCGGCCGGCCACAGGAGAGGTCTTCGCCTACGAGGCTCTGTGTCGTGCGAAACATCCCATCTTCCGCAACCCTCAGGTTCTCTTCGATGCTGCTGCACAAAGCGGTGTTCTCTGGGAGCTCGGTCGGGCGGTCCGCGAAGTCTCGGTCAAGGCGCTCGACTCTCTGCCAAGCCACATTAAGCTATTCATGAACCTTCATCCGAGCGAGGTGGAGGATCCTGAGCTTGCAAAGTTCCGAGATGGAGACATTGCCAAGCGCATTGTCTTTGAAATCACCGAGCGCGCTTCGATTCCCAACTATGATGGTTTCAGCAGGATTCTCTCGGGACTGTCCAAGAACGGCTATCAATTTGCTATCGACGATCTTGGCGGAGGCTACGCGGGGCTCAACGCTGTCGCGCTGTTATCGCCAGACTTCATCAAGATTGACATGGCCATGGTGCGCGGCATCGACACCGCTCCCCACCGAGCAAGGCTGATACAGCGCATCGTGGACTTCGCTAATGATGTCGAGATCATGCTAGTCGCCGAGGGCATCGAGACCAAAGAAGAAGCTGAGACGATCGAAAGCCTAGGCTGTCACCTTGTCCAGGGTTACTACTACGGGCGTCCAAGAATTGGCGTTCCGAACCTTGAAGACTAGGAGAACCTGAGCCCCGGTTTCTGCTGTGGCCTCGGGAATGGGCTCGATTAGCCAAGAATCCTGAGCCTGATTCAATGTAGCGTCTGCTCAACACTTTCCCGTTGATTGTCGTGGGATTCGTACAGGTGTCAGATGTGAACGTCAAAACTGTGAAGTTCGGTCAATTGTCTGTCCAGCAAACGCAGTGATCGATCCGCCTGAATGGTATCCAGAGCACTTTTGGCTGTTCAGGTCTTTTTCTGAGCCGAGGCTCAATGGTACTTTGCTTCTCGTTCAGGGCGGCTCTCTTTGTTGATCCCCTTGTCACCCTCGTAAAATGGCCTCTTCTCAATTATTTGAAGTTGGTCGCTCTGTAAACAGCGTGCACAGACACGCACGTGTAAACAACTAAGATATTCTTGAAGGAGTTAGAAATATGACTTTCCTACGTACAGCAGTTCTTGCAGTCGGAATGATGAGCCTTGTTGCCTGCGGCGGTAGCGGCGACACCGGTTCCACCACCCCAGCAGTTGAAGCTAACCCATGTGGCGAAGAGAACCCATGCGAAGACAACCCATGCGAAGACAACTTATGTGAGGGTGAGAACCCATGCGGCGGCGAAGCAGTTAACCCCTGTGAAGGCTAAGCTCTCGATTCGTTCGAAAGCGTGGGTGCGACCGTTCTTCGGTTGCGCCCTGTTTTCGTTTCGGACCATAGGTGATGACACAGGCATTGGAAACAGAGCGTTCTTTGGCAGCCGGCCCCTCGTTGCTGCTATTGCTCGTTGCTGCAGGGCTCACAGCAAGCGCTTGTAGCGGCTGTGATGAGCCTGGCGGGGGCGCGGATGCGCGAATCCTTCCCGATGCACAGACTAACTGGGCTCGTGGTCCAGACTTGCCGGAGCCCGTCTCCAATAATGCTCTCGCTTCGGTCGAAACCGAAGGTGGCTGCATGATTTTCAGCCTTCTCGGAATCGACGCAAGCTTGCAGGACGATGGCATTCACAATCGCGGCTTTCGCCTGCGCGAGGGGGATGATTCATGGATGTCTCGGGATGGTCGAATACAGGCAATGTCGATGCGGTGCAAATCTACGATGCCGAGACGGATCGCTGGATAGCGGCTACGAGTTTCCCTGGAACCCCCGTTTTCGGCCAAACGGTGGCCATCGAAGGCGACGAACTCGTTCTGATAGACGGAGTGGGAAGCAGCGCCTTGGGATTCTCGCTCGTTAATCAGGCTTGGCGCGGCGCTCTTAATCCGCAAGAGCCTGGCGAAATCGTCTGGACGGACCTAGGGGAACACCCTGGGCCGGCTCGCTACAGGGCCGCTGCGGGCACTACACCGGCGGGTGCTCTGTGGTTTCACGGCGGAACCGCCGAGGCCTACAACTACGATGGCCTTCGATACGACAACGGCCAACCTGCGACGCCCCTGGCAACCACGCTGAGCTACCAAGAGGGCGAGTTCTCGATGGACGAAGTTCCAGCCAAGCCAACCGCAACGATGGATCACCGGGCGCTGGTTCGGTGTGGGGAGCGGCTTCTGAGCGTGGGGGGCATGGTGGAGGGCCCTGCCGTGACCGCCCAGACCTGGTCCATCATCCCGTAGTGGTGAGCGCTTGGGCGGCTTGGCCCACAAGCTGGTTGCAGGGCCCATGGGGCGCCGAAAGTCGCTCTACTTGGGGTTGGATACGCTTGCGGTGGTCATCGCCTCGCGGGCTGCCACGGCGCAGTTCTTGACCATTGCCTCATCGTTCACACTGGGGCCGGCCATCGCTTCTATACTACACTTAGTGTCCGGCTCGATGAACTTGTAGGTGTAGGAGTACTCTGCCCCCTTCTCGGTTGCGCGCACACAGGCAAATTGCCCCTCAAGGCTAGTGCGCTGATTGCCGTCTTCTTCGCACTTGGCCTTAAAGGTATCTTCGTCGTTGTCAAGTGAGCAGTACGCGCTGATCATGCAGTACTCATCGCCTGGCAGGACTCCGAGCTTGGCGTACTTCTCTTCCAGAGTCTTGAGCTCTTTAGGCGAAGATGGTGGCTCGCCTGCGCGAATTAGCGAGCAAACCACAGTCGCCGAACTGTTCGACCTGCTCATATCTCGGATCTCGCCAATCTCATCGCCCATGGTCTCAGTGAAGATGGCCGTATCGGGGAAGACATCCTCGCAGGCGAGATGCATGCCGTAGGGCACTGCCGTCTTGAGCTTGACGACATTGCTCTTCTTCTTCTCGACGGGCTTCTCGGCGGGCTCCTCACCTTCGAGCTCGCCTTTGCAGGCGAAGGTAGAGACGAGCATGAGACTAGCGGCAAGTAGTTGCGTTTTCATGGCGCGCTGACCATAGCAAGAAGCGGCTCGCCCTTCGCTCTACCTCGGGGCAAACTCTTGCATACTCGTGTGGCTTGCGCCAAGGACCTCAATCAAATAGCGGGCCTGCGTCTCTTCCACCATATTCTCGGCACCGCCCTCGGCACATTCATTTCAGAGCGCAAGGAGCAGCTGATGGCGCCTGGAGGATGATTTGCATACCAAACACGAGTGCAAGGCTCGTCCTGGGGTGCGATGCGCTATCTAGCCCTAGTCGATGATGGTCGAGCAAGCGACGTGGAAGTCGAGACTGGCGCTTGCATCCGCCGTCACCTGATCGCATGTCGTCGGGCAAAGGGTAATGAGCCCGTCTGAGACGTAGTAGGAATCATCGGCGCATGCCGCTACATTGGCTACTTGGCCTAGTGTTGATAGGTCGCCATTGCCAGCGGTGAAGTACGCCACGACTCGGCCGAAATCCAGAGTGCCGCTCTCGGGAACAGCTGGTGAGTACGCGCATTCCAAAGAGACACCCTCTGTCACACTAACGGCCATCTCCTGGAATACCGCGTCGAAGTTGTCATTGTCGCAGAGCGGGAAACGAAGGCCTTCCGTGAGAATGCTCGACCTCTGGTATTCGTCGGCAGCACCGTCGGAACCTCCCCCCGTGCAAATGTCGGACTCAACCGGGTCGCTAGGCAACCAGGGAATGCTGGTATCGGTGCTCTTGCCCGCCATGCCGATGATGTTGTGAAAGACATAGTTGCGGTTTTCGGCGGTGCCGAATTGAGCAGGGGCAAGGGCAAGCAGGCGGTCGTCGAAGTCGGCAGCTGTCGCGGTCGTAGCGCCGATAGGGTCGTCGTCTGAAACTAGCAGAAATACTTTGAGCGCGTCTTCCCTTAGGAATGCTCCATAGCCCTGGGAAAGCGCAGGAACAGTGCCGCCTTGCGGAGCCACTGCATAGTCGCCGCTATCATCCAGCGCGTAGTCGGTGAGAATTCGATCGTAGGCATCATGACTACCGACGTAGATGGGATAGTGCTTGAGTCGCTCTCCATCAACAGGCAGCGCATCGCCGTCGATGCTAGAGCAATCATGTCCGCTAAGCGGGAGACCAATGCAAATACCGAACTTGCCGTTCACATCGGGATTGCCGTGATCCGCTAGTAGGATGATGCGGTAGTCCACTGCCGCCGCTTCCAATTGCGTCGCAAGGTTGTTGTTGAGATTGGTCTCAACTGCATCAATCTCACCGGCCATACTGCTCGAGGTGTCGATGACCAGGATGATGTCAACAGGCTTCTTCGCCAGGGTTGCTTGCGCGGAGGTGTCTGCACAAGCTGCGTCGGGTACGGGTCGTCACGGGTCGTCACGGGGTGCAGATCGATCTGAGATCTAGGCGGCGCGGCGGATCGCGTCGTAGAACTTTCGAGGACCCGCCGTCCTGTATGCGGCCCGGAGGTGCGCCATTCGCTCCGCGCGAGGCTGGCTCCAGTGCTGTCCAGCGCGCTTCATCCGCTTTTGGAGGATGTGGCGGTGGCCACTCTCGACGAATCCTGAGCCGATCATGAATCCCTCATCTAGGAAGAAACGGTGTCTCATTCGGTGTTGATGATTCGAGTAGTACCGCTCCAGAGCTCGAACCGCCTTCCGCTTCTTGCCACGACACGAGAATGCAAATCCTTCTAGTGCGTCATCTAGGCTAAAGACTTGAGTTCATGTCGCTCTGTGATCTCCTCGTTGCGGAGGAGATTCAGCATGAACAAGAAGTATGTCGTTCGTCTTTCTGATGCGGAGCGCGAACTTTGTCTGGAAACCATCAAGAAACTAAAGGGCTCTTCGGAAAAAGTTCGTCGAGCGCATATTCTCTTGAAAACGGATGGGTGTAACTCTGACTATGACACTCTCAGCCTCGCAGGCTCCTACGAGGAGCCGAATCCTGGTGTGCAACGGTGAGATTGGCCCAATTTCTAGCGGCGTTGCCTCGACGTGCTTCGTTCTGCGCACCAGTGCCTTCTAGGCC
>JAAEPE010000152.1 GCA_024222395.1 Myxococcales bacterium | reverse complement strand
GTAGCAGCGGTGGAACTCGTAGGGCCGTCACCACCGCGCCGCTCCGATGACGTTCCAAAGGGCGAGTGCTGAAGCATCGCCGTTCGCTCCCTAGGCCGGAGCAACTCCCCTGTGAGGTGACTATCGCCAGACTCACCTAGGAGAGACGCGATTTCTTCTGCTTGCTTACCAAACCGCTTGTGCAGACGCTCGTTCTCTTTATGAATTAGAACTAGCGCTTGTTTCGCTGTCCTCAACTCACGAATGGCAGAAAAGGGCACTCTCCATAAACAGCATCATCCAGCGCCCACCGCAAGGTCTGATGGGACAGGCTGCTTCGGTGACAATGAAGCTGTTTCTAAGAGAAGTGCTCCCTTTAGGAAGAGTGATAGTTCGCTCATCGTCATCTCGACATCAAGACTGCTTCGTCGCCACATCGCAGCAAAACGCCCTTTGTCCATCCTCTTCAGATAGATGCATAGGCCTGTGCCATCGAAGAGCAAAACGTTTGCACGATTTCGGCGCTTGTTCACAAAGGGGACAAGTCGCCTGCAAGCACGTCTTGGTTCATTTGCTAAGTCGCAATGGCAAACAAGCCATCGTACGAGCGCCTCAGATCCACTGGCTTGGCGTACGCAAAGACCCGAATGCTCCGCGTACCGCCAGTCACCCGAGCGCTCGCAAGAGCTGCGCGGCCTCGCCGAGGGTAAATCCCGAGAGTTTGTGGCCATTGGGCCTGCAAAGGAGCAAGCCTGGGGAGGATAGTTTTGGGTGTAGCTCTGACTATGACACCTTAGCGCCCGAGTGGCAGCCGAACCACGTTGGCTAGAGTGGTGACCTCCAGGCGGTACTTGGCAGCG
>JAAEPE010000151.1 GCA_024222395.1 Myxococcales bacterium | reverse complement strand
GGGGCCTCGTTTGATCAAAGTCTCCAGGCCCTAGGTGGCAGCACGCAGCCGCCTAGGGAGCGAAGAATGTATGCAGGATTGGTATTGCAGAGCCGAAGGAGAACGAGGCGAAGCAAGATGGGCGTCGGCGACTCGGAGCACTCCATAGTACTGATGAAGCGGGGGAACCAACCCATGGGACCCGGTGGAGGGAAGGGAGTGTCGGATTAGGAAACTGTTGAAATGAAAGACCATCGATATGTCAGGCTCGAAATCAGGCAACGTCCCATCCATTGTTAAACTTTAGGTAGCGGTTCCTCCTGATCAACAATGCTGTTGACGAGGAGCAAATGGCCGCGTAGAAGGAACTGAGCCGCTACCGAAAGTTAACAAGCGACGGGACATCGCCAGTGCAGCAACGATTGTACATACTGCGGCTTCGCCATCGGCAACCAAATCGCGCGCAAGACCCTGAGCAACTCGGAGGTCCTGCTAGAAGTCGAAGCACTCAAGACGATGGGCTACGAGAATATTCTCTTGGTAACTGGTGAGTCAGCAAAGACAGTGGGCTTTGACTACATCGAAGCTGCTCTAAGAACAATTCGCCGACACTTCTCTCAGGTCTCGGTAGAGGTGCAGCCTCTAGAAAAGGAAGAGTACGAGAGCCTAATCGCGAGTAGCCTTAAGGGTGTTTATGTGTATCAGGAGACCTACCACCAAGAGAGATATCGCTCGTGTCACCCAAAGGGGCGCAAATCAAACTTCGCGTACCGCCTGGATACCCCCGACCGACTCGGCAGATCAGGCGTGCGGAGCATCGGCTTGGGAGTCCTCCTAGGCCTTGATGACTGGGGCACCGATAGTTCTTTGCGGCCTTGCACCTTCGATACTTGGAGCGCCACTACTGGCGGAGTACGTACTCAATCTCCTTTCCTCGTCTGCATCCCCACGCGGGCACCTTCGAACCAGCGGCGGTGATGCGAGATAGAGAACTTGTTCAGCTCCTCTGTGCATATCGAATCCTCGACCAAGAGCTAGAACTCTCAACACGCGAGACGCCGGAGTTTGGAGACAACGTAGTTCAGTTTGGAATCACTTCGATGAGCGCGGGGTCAAAGACAAATCCTGGCGGCTACGCGGTGCAGCCCGACTCTCTCGATCAGTTCGAGATCTCTGACGAGCGCTCCGCCGAGCAGGTTGCCGAGTTGCTACGTACACGGGGCCTCGAGCCCGTCTGGAAGAACTGGGATGCCGGCTACGAGGTGGCGGTACCGTCTACAGACAAGCGACGCATGATGCGAGCGGCAATCTTCCGGTAGTTCGCGATGTGATCGCGAAAGGCCTGTCGAAGGTTGTCCTCTACGAGCCCTGGCGTTAATCCTCCCAGCCAACCCGGGTCGATTCGATGCACGCTATTGAAGAGAACCAGAGTCTGCTCGCGCCCCTCGTAGACGTATCGACAGAGGCGTAGATAGCCGACATCAACGAGCACGGAGCGATTTGCCGATGCGGACACCTGCCAAGAGACTTGCACTTGATTTGCTTTGTAGTCGACTAGCTCATACTTGGACATATCGAGGTCGGGTGCACCGATCGCATACCAAGGGGTACCCAAGACCATGCGCTCGCGCTGCAGAAGCGTTCGCCCACGAGGATCTTTGCGATCGATGACGAGAGAGCCACCTAGATAGTCCGCAAGACTATGCCCCCACTCGCTCGGGATGTACCAATTGGTCCGAAACGTCTCGAAGGGAATGTCGATGACACCAGCGGTTACTTGGTGGAGCACAGGCTTACCCTGGAACTTCGTCCGATAGCTGACCGAGTACGAACCGCGCCGAACTCTTCGCCACTGTTTCGCCGCGATTCGGTGGTAGCGAGCCATCACCTCCGGCTCCAGCGCAGTCGGACTTTGTCCGCTGAGGCTTGTCTGAAATACGTATTTGCGAAACGCACCTGCCTTGCGCTCCCAATTGGGAGCCCTCTCATTCTCGACAAGGGCCACAGCCTCGCGCAGTTCGCCATCGACATGATTCTCGAGAGGCAGGTTCATCCGATAGCGCTGATTGCCGCCGCAAGCCGCTAAGTAGCACACGACCGCTGCGAGAAATGCCCGGGATAAGAAGCGTAGGCGAGGGCCTTTCAATCTCATAGGCGCAATAGTGACACAGCTATGCGCATCGCTGCGAATCCCGCCCCCTACGCCCGCATGCCGTCGAGCATGATGCGAATGAGATCCGTGGAGACGTTCAGGGGCGAGCCTAATTCGTCACCGCGCACGTAGGAGAATAACAGTCTCTCGACGGCGCCAAGAGACGTAAGTGCGGTCACTCGGAGATCGTTTTGCGCGCTAAGGAGCCCTTGGTCTCGGGCGACTTCGGTGATGCGAACAACGATCTCATCAAGCTCGTTGGCCACGCGAATGATCGGACGTCTCGCCCCAACATCAGGTGCACGATTCTCCTGCAAGTAGAGACGCAGTATGTCGATGTTCGAAACCAGTAGCGTCGCCACAGTAGCAGCAAGCTCGCTGTAGGCATCGTTGAGCCCGCCTGAGGACTGCATGGACTCGAGAGCCGTCTTCGTCAGTTCGAAGGTTTGGCGCAGCTCGCGGACCAAGGGAGCAAATAGCGTCTCTACGAGTTCTTCCTTTCCGGAAAAGTAGCGATAGAAGCTACCCTTGGGGACCTTCGCCTTGGCAACGACCTCGTCGATGGTAACTGCCTCGACGCCACGAGCACAGAAAAGCTCCAATGATGCGGCACATAGTAGTTGAACCTTCTCTCGGCGATTCGCATCGCGCTTGCCGCCCTCGGGCCCTGGCCGTTCACTTGGGACGATAGGCGGATGATGTGCCTTGGGCGTCTTGCTCATGCGCCGCCCGCGAGAACGGGAACCTTGTGGTCGCTTTCGCTGGTAAGGATTTCGAAGGCCGCTCTAAACCTCGTGTTTAGCGAACGAGGTGGGAGGCCGCGGCGGCGCACGGTTAGATGACAGCTTGCGATCTTCGTGTTGAGACACGTCTTCTCGCCCCCAGGAGGGTTGCTATAGGGAAGGCCAACAAACGATTCAATTGGTGCAGCGATGGTGCCAGCTATGGTGGCCGCGCGCGTTCGCGACTCGAAGTTCCAATTGAAGCAGTCGTAGCGTCCATCGGCTTTGACGGACTGGGGAATCGAGTTGAGCCGAATTTCCTCACCGTCGAGGCGCAACACCATGACTGTCATCCGCGGTGTCCAAATCGGTCCAAGTTGCACACGCGCGGTAGCAACTTCGAGAAAGGCATCGGGCTCATCGTCGAAGCCCGCAACCTGACCCCACGCGTATTTATCGGTGTGCTTGCTTCCCCAATTGTGGTTTTGGCTGCCCACCCACTTGTCGATATCGACGCTCGTCCCGTTGACATTGATGCTGCCAGAGTACATAGCGAGCGGAGACCCGACCAGGCTCTTGGCCTTGGGAAACGGTGCCTTGTAGAGGCTCTCAGGCAAGAGCAGAAGATGTGGATCGGGTGACTTGTAGCGCAAATCCCAGGAAATCGCGTTGCCCTGCCCAAGAGCCTCGCCTGAGAGTTTATCTGAGTTCAGAGTGGAGTTTCCCACTCGGTGGTCAAGGCCATCCGCAGAGAACGCGCATTCGGCGATGGGCATGACCTGCTTGATAGCGATGACAGACTTTGCCTCGCCATCAAAGTAGATGGCCCACAGCTCTCCGAGTGCGTCCTGTGGCCGGCCCTTTGGGCTGAAGATCGTGTAGCGAATCCAGAAGGCCTGCGGGCGCGTTGGATGATTCGCTCGCTGAAACCAGCTCTCGTAGTGGCCACCCGGCTGTGAGGAATCGGAGCCCTTGTAGCGGCACGCATTCCAATATTCTCGACTCTTCATGACGACCTTTTCCCCTCGAGGGGCATAACCCCCTGAAACCTGCTTGCAATTATAGCCAACTTACGAAATCATGACTAGGTAGTCTGGTTTTATATGAACAACTTTGACCGACAAGTTCTGCTCGCACTAGCCGAAGTTGCGACGCCTGCCGGCGAGCACGTTCAAGCGGCTGGCGCCTTCCTACTCAGCGAAGTGGAGAACGTTGTGGCCGATCTCTACGGGCCCAACGGCCAGGGCATCTATCGGAGGCTCCTTCAATCAATTGAAATGGCAGCCGTGCCGCTATCTGGGCGCAGGCTCTCCAAGCTCTCGCTCGAGAAGCGAGCAAAGGTTCTCGCACGCCTACACGAGAACCCCGCAATGCACTGGCCCCTGCGTGCGGTCACCGCTCCAATCAAGGCTGCGCAAGCGCGGCACCCTTCCCTACTACGGGCCATCGGCGCCAACACGGCGAGTCTTGCCGTCGCAGATGAGAAGAGGCGCTGGCACTCACAAGTCATCGATGCTCGAACCCTGAGCGAAGACGAAGAGATCGAAGTCGACGTGGTGGTTGTAGGAACTGGTGCAGGTGGGGCTCCGGTAGCGAACAAGCTTGCGGCGGCCGGTCACGCGGTCCTCATGGTCGAAGAAGGTGGGCACCACACCCGAGGCTCATTTGACGGCCGTGGTCTAAAGTCGCAACGCAGCATGTTTCGCCAGGGCGGCCTACAGGTAGCTCTCGGCAATACTGCGATTCCCGTTCCCACGGGTCAAACGGTTGGTGGGTCTACGACCATCAACTCGGGCACCTGCTATCGCATCCCCGAGCGCGTGCAAAGGCGATGGGTCCTCGAAAACGGCTTGCACGATCTCGGGCCAGGCAGTCTCGATTCCCATTTCGAAAGCGCCGAGAAGATGCTTCAGGTCACTGCGGCGTCAGAAGAAACCCTAGGCGGGTGTGCGCGAGTCATCGCTCGCGGTGCAGAGGCCCTAGGCTACGAGCACGGGCCTTTGCTTCGCAATGCGCCAGCCTGCGACGGGCAAGGAGTTTGCTGCTTTGGCTGCCCAACCGATGCCAAGCGCTCCACCAACGTGAGCTACGTTCCAGCCGCGATCGAAAACGGTGCGATGGTCTATTGCAACGCACATGTCACCGACATCTTGACCGAGCGAGGACGAGCGGTTGGCGTAGAAGCGGTTGCGCAGCTTAAGTACGGTCACACGAGGACATTGCGCGTCAGGGCCAAGGCGGTTGTACTCGCCGGCGGCGCCCTTGGAACACCTGCCATGTTGCTAGGGAGCGGCCTTGCGAACCGCTCCGGGCAAGTTGGCAAGCAGCTCAGCGTGCACCCGGCAACCTACGCATGGGCACGCTTCGACGAGGACATCCGGGGGTGGTCGGCAATTCCACAAGGCTACGCCATAGACGAATTCGTCGAGCAAGGCCTGCGATTCGAAGGTGTCTTCCTACCGCCGGATATGGCGGCGGCCTCCATGAGCCAAATCGGCCCCAGGTGGACAGACATCATCGAGAACTTCCACAAACTGGCCTGCTTTGGCTTCATGGTTGCTGACTCTTCCCGTGGGCGCGTGATCTTGGGCAGAGACGGAACACCACAAATCCGCTACAGCCTGAACGAAGCCGACCGAAAGCAGATGATTCGCGGCCAGGCAATTTTGGCTCGGGTCTATCTCGCCGCTGGGGCACGGGCGATCTATCCAGCCCTCAGCGCGCCTTGGGACGCGATACATTCCGAGGCTGATGTCGTGCGCTTCGAGCGCGAGGCACAGCGCAAGCTCAAAGCTCGGCACATCAACATGTCCGCGTTTCATCCGCTGGGAAGCTGCCGTATGCACGGTGACCCAAGACGGGGCGTCACCAGCGCTACCGGCGAGACTCACCAAGTCGCAAACCTGTTCATCTGTGATGGCTCGGCTGTACCCGGCCCCCTCGGAGTGAACCCACAGTTGACGATCATGGCGCTTGCCGAGCGATCTGCGCAGTTTGTGGAGCGCCGCATCGAGGAGCAGCGCCCAGACGTCGACCCAACCAGCGTATCCGTTCCCGCCGACACGGGTCTCGAATTTTCTGAGGTCATGTCGGGAAGCATGACAATCGAAGACGGCGAGGAAGTGGATGTCGAATTCGAGGTTCGAGCGACCCAGGAAGCCGACGAACCTGGGCTTGACGCAGAAGTGAGCTTCGCGCTCGAGGGAATGTTGCGCTTTCCTACGTTGGCCAAAGCTGCCCCATGCCATGGAACTCTTCTGATGCGCCCTCTCGAGCGCCATGCAACCCTAACCTACACCCTAGATTTTCAATCTGACGACGGCCGCTCTTTGCAACTCAGGGGCTCCAAAGACGTCGGCATACTCAGTGTACTCCGAGGCATGACCACGTTGCACACAACCCTTTGGCACGAAGAAGATATCGTTGCCCGTGGGATCTTGCGATTCGATATCCGCGACTTGCCCGGTTGGCTCGGAACATTTCGCTTGCTGCGTTCTGACTCCTAACTCTCGACACTGCCCATCAGGTTTCCAACCAAGATGCGCGCTACGCGGCGGGCAATGTCTTCAGGTGATGAGAGGTCAAACCCGAGAGTCGCTAGCTGACCATTGCTAATCAATACAGCCAACCCGTGCACACTCGCCCACGCTGCGGCGGCAACTTCACGTGCGTCCGCATGAGTCATCAAGCCTTGGGCCTGACATGTTCGTATCGACTCCATCAGGATAAGGGACGATTCGACACTCGCCTTGTGCAGCTCTGGGTAGCCGTGAGGATCGGCAAGCTCGGGCGCGCTCATGATGGCGTAGTGTCCAGCATGCTCGTGGGCGAAGAGCACGTATTGCACACCCGTCTCTAAGAACTGTTCTATTGCTTGCCCATCCAGTGGTGCCATTGCAGCGGTCGTCGCTCGGCTGCGCATCTGATAGCCCTCGGCAGCGATGGCTGCCAAGAGCGCTTCCCTTGACGCAAAGTGCCGATAGGGAGCTGCCGGACTCACGCCGGCCCGTCTGGCCACCGCTCGCAGACTGAGGCTGGCGAGTTGCCCCTCGCTTGCCAAGGAAATCGCAGCGGCCATCAGTGCCTCTGGTAGATTCCCGTGATGATACGTGGACTTAGCCGCTATGCCTCTACTGCTCACAGGACCACCATATCACAGTGTTGACACTGCTTACATGCAAATGTTAACAACGTATACATGTCTCGCTACGATGTCATCGTCATTGGAAGTGGAATCGGTGGGCTCACGGCGGCACTGCTCTGCGCCAAAGTTGGGCGCCGAGTCTTGGTGCTGGAAGCAGCCAAGCAGTTTGGCGGATTTTGCAATCCATTCTCCCGCAAGGATTTTTGGTTCGATTCGGGCATCCACTACATCGGCGAAATGGGCAAAGGCCAGAGCCTGCGCAGGCAGTTCAAGCGCCTCGGAATCTATGATGATATCGGCTTCCGCGAGCTAAACCCAGAGGGCTTCGATCGCTACATCTTCCCCGACTACGAAGTCCGCATGGGCAAAGGAGCCGACCGCTTTCGCGATACGCTCGTTGCCGACTTCCCGCATGAGCGTGAGGGCATCGACAAGTTCTTCGGACTCTTGGCCGAGATGGAAGAAGTGATTCGTCTCGCCAACAAGATCAGCGGGGCAAAGTCGGTTCTCAAACTGGCACCTCACGCGAAGCTCTTGTGGAAGTTCCGCAATGCGACATTCTCTCAGATACTCGATACCTGCGTGAGCGACTACCGTCTTCGTTCGGCTCTTGCGGGGCCTTGCGGCGACATTGGTTTGCCACCCAGCAAGGCGAGCGGGTTCATGATGCTTGGACTGCTCTCACACTTTCTCAGCGGTGCCTATTTCCCAAAAGGCGGCACCAGGGCCGTTCGCGACGCCTACGTTACAGCCCTCGAGGCGAACGGTGCAGACCTGCGTCGCAACTCCCCTGTCGAGAAGATCTTGACCAGCGGCAATAGCGCCACAGGTGTGCGCACCGAGAAGGGCGAGACCTTCCTTGCTGACATCGTCATCTCTAACGCCGACGCTGCTTTCACCCTAGGTACGCTACTTGGCCGAGACAAACTAGGCAGCCGATTGCGTCGCAAGGTTGATAACACCACCCAGAGCCTGGGCTCACTCTGCGCCTTCATCGGCACCGACTTGCAAATCCAAGATCACGGTATCGATGATGCCAACATCTGGCACTACCCGAGCTACGACGTTGATTCGCTCTACCAACCCGTGCTCGATGGCGATCTTGGCGTCGAGATGGCGTTCTTTCTCACGTCTCCAACACTCAAAGACCCTGGTGGCACCCACGCACCAGAGGGCAAGCACACAGTTGAGCTGATCACCTTCGCGTCCTTTAAGCCCTTCGAAAAATGGAAGGACCAGAAGGTCATGAGACGCGATCCGGAATACAAGGAGCTCAAGGAGCGTCTCGGCATGGATTTGGTGAAGCGCGCCGAAGCCTACATTCCCGGCCTCGCGGACCATATGGAGGTGCATGAGTTCTCAACACCGCTCACCAATACCTCTTTCGCCAATGTGCCCATGGGGGCCATATACGGCCCAGAACACACCCCTGAGCAGTTTGGCCTCGGACGATATCGCACTGCAGGCCCCGTGGACGGCCTCTTTCTCTGTGGTTCGAGCGTCCAGGGCGCTGGCATCGGAACCTGCGTTGCCTCTGGTACCATGGCCGGCAAAAGGGCCCTCCAAACGCCTCGGCCCCCGCGCCTCTCCATTCCTGCCGCCTTGCGTGCACGACTGACCAAGAGTAGCGCCAAGACATAGGCCGGCTATCCGCACTGAGCACTAGATCGAAAATACGTCTTCGAGATTGTCTAGAGCCGACGCTCGCCATCGCGCAAGCGGAGACTCACCGCGCAAGAGATTCTCTGTCTCCGCCAGTGTTGCGGGCAGATCCACGAGCCAGCAGTAGGGGTCGAAATCGGAGCGACGGGCAACGTCCTCGGGCAGCTCTACCGGTGGCATCCAGGCGACCATCTTGCGGGTCGCACCAGCAGCCATGGCGCGTACAGCGACGTTGCCGAGTCGTGCACCCAGCAGGCGATCGAAGGCACTCGGGCGCCCTCCTCGGACGACGTGACCAAGCACGGTAACTCGAGTTTCGATCTCGTTCTTCTCGGCCCCGAGTTCTTCGTCGAGCCGAGCATCGAGCCGAGACTTGAGTTCTTCCGTCGCAATCTCCACGCCTTCCGCCTTGATGATGAGTGTGCTGCCCACGTGGCCCGCAGGATCGCGCTTGCCAAGGACCGCCTTCACGGCTGATTCAACGACTTCTTCCGGTGGGCGCCCAGCCTCAGGGAAGAGCACCAAGTCAGCACCCGAGGCAATGCCTGCAGTCATAGCCAGGTAGCCACAGTCCCTCCCCATCACTTCGACGATGAACGTTCGGTCATGAGCGCAGGCGGTATCACTAATCTTGTCGCACGCCTCGACAATGGTATTCATCGCGGTGTCAACTCCTATCGACATGCCCGTTAGGCCAATGTCGTTGTCGATCGAAGCGGGCAAGCCAATCACTCGGGGCGCTAGCTCACCACCCTCCGCGGGATCGCTTAGCGCCAACGCGCCTGCAAGAGATCCATTTCCGCCGATAACGATGAGCCCGTGAATTTCACGTTCCCGCAGCATTGCGCGGGCTCGATCCCGAGCCGGGACCGTATGAAACTCCAGGCATCGAGTGGAGTGCAACATCGTGCCACCGTCGCGGAAGATCGTATGTACGTTGGCGCCCGTGAGTTCAGTGAACTGCCCCTCGAGCAGCCCTCGATAGCCTCTCGAGATCCCGACGACCTTCATGCCTTGGGATATCGCAACCATGGTCGCCGCCCGAACCGCAGCGTTCATTCCAGGCGCATCCCCACCACTCGTTAAGATTCCAATCGTCTTCACACAGCTCATGCTTGGCGTATTGCACCACAGGCAAGTACAGTCATGTAGCTCGTGCACCCCTACTTCTCAGCTACAACAAGTCTCCCCGCCGCCGTGCTCGCAGGCATATTGGCCGCGAGTAGCTTTGCATGTGGCCCAGGTCTGGCCAACTCGCGTCGGGGCAACGGGGAGACTGTCGGCAGCTGCGAGGTCGCTTGCGATCACTATGAGTATTGCAAAGGCACTCCCGATGCTGCCAGAGAGCAAGCCTGTCTTACCGAATGCCGGACGATCTTCAGCGAGGACGGCGTTGTCGACGGCGACTCTTTGGCGCAGCTAGAAGAGCTCAACTGCCGACAATTGCTCTCGTTCATAGAGGGCAGTGGTTCCAGGCCTCCCGGCTCACCTGAGTGAATCCTGCCGAGCGAGCTACCAGAGCAACTGTGCTGAGCCCGCCCCCGCTACTTCGTGCGCGCAGGCTCTTCCGCTAGCACATCGGGCGGGCGATTCGGAGTGCTACGAGATCCAGGCACGGCGGTTGGCAGATCGAGGTTGCGCTCGAAATCTCGCAACGCCCACTTTATTGTCGGGAACGCGAGTTCTTCCCAAGGTATCTCGTCCCACGCAAAGAGACGCACGTCCTTGCTCTCGGGCCCCGCGCTGAATTCGGGGCGCCGAAGAATTCCTCGATAGTACATGTGGACCTGCCCCACATGCCGAACGCTATAGACACCAATCAGGTCGCCTATCTCGATCTCCGCGTTGGCTTCTTCCATTGCCTCGCGCGCAGCACCCTCTGCCGGACTCTCGCCGAGTTCCATGAAGCCTGCGGGCACAGTCCAATAGCCGATACGCGGAGCGATGGCGCGAGTGCAGAGAAGCAGCTTCTCTTCGAAAACTGGAACAACGCCGCAGATGATGCGCGGGTTCTGGTAGTCGATGAAACCACAGTCCCCGCACACGGCTCTCTCCATCGAGTCTCCGTCTGGCACTCTCTGCTCAAAGCCGCGCTTCGTCATTCACGCATTCTGCCACGAAGACTGTGCGAGGAGGCGAGAACATCGGGGAGGTAGTCGAGAGAAATCCTCCACCCCTGTGCGAAGACCCCAGTGATGACTCTTCGCGCACTAGCTGTCTGCTTCTTCGCAAATAGCCTTATCGCCTGCGTGCCCAAAGAGAGCGATCCAACGATTACCGACTTGGATGGGGACGGTGTGTTTGACACTTGGGATCAGTGCATGGCCGATCCAGAAGATATGGATGGCTTTGAAGATGGGGACGGATGTCCTGAGGATGGCGAGCTGGCTGAAGGTGCAGATGTGACAGGGGGGACCAGCAACGGCGCTATCGAGGCAGACATCGAGACGGAGGAGGCACGCATTCGCCGGAGCCGCAAGAAGCCTCTGAAAACACGAAGCACCACGGCCAGAGTTTCCGCGAACCACGAAAAGGCTGGAGGAATCGAAATAGACAAGGCCGAGCGTGCTTCCCTCGTTCTCGGTTTTGGCAAAGTCTGGGTGAAAGAGGGAAAGAAGAGCCGGCGCATCAACGGCAACGTTACCCAGGCGAGCTTCTCACCAGACGGGCGACATGTGGGCCTGGTGAGCGCAAAGGCACTTTTTTGTCGTCGATGTAGCATTGGGCAAGACCGTGAGTCGCTTTGCCTACGCCAAGGGAACGGTAAGCGCGACCGAGACAAAACTCATTCGCCTTCGCGAGAACGGCGAAGTTCTCTTCTTCGATGGCTGTGCTTTGCGCAGAGGAAAGGTGGGCAAGAACTCCAGTAAAGCTCTGAGTTCCAAATTCTGCGGTGCCCTCACCCTCGCGTCCCAAGATGCCAGTCGTTGGTTCGCCAGGAGAACCAACGACGAGCAGGTCTCGGTACACGTCATCGATTTGGAAAGCGGAGATGAGCGAAAGGTCCTTGGCGGCAGCGGAGAAGCCTCAGGTCTCAGCCTGCTCAAAGTCTATCCAAGTGGCAAGTATCTGTGCTTCTCGTGGCACCGCGACGGCTCCGAGCTAACGTGCCGCGACATCGACTCTGCCGTGACTACAGATTTGCAAATCTGGAAGGGCCCCACCGATCGCCGTGCCGTGTTTGCCGCAAATGACACCCTCGGATTCGGGGCGGGTGTACTGCAAACAGAGAGAGACTTCTTCGTAGTTGATCTCGAAGCACGCGAGTTGCGGAAGCTCGGCGCCCTCGGTCCAAAGGAGAAGTGGATTAGCGCAGTAGGCACCGAGGGATTCGTAGCGGGCGGAGGCAAGCGCCTCCTGCACTTTGACGTTGCGGGCAATGCCAGGGTCGATATTGCCCTGGGCAAGGGCGAGTGGGAGGGGTTCGCGGCCATCCCCGGCACGACCAAGGAATTCATCGTTGGCAAGGAGCGCGGTGCTACCCGCGATCTATTCCGCGTACAGCTGCCCTAGAACAGCTGCAGCGCGACCCGAGCCATGACGATCTGATCGAACATCGTGACATCGGTTAGAAAGCCGTCGCGCTGTAATCGGAACGTGTAGTCGAAGGACGCATGCAGCTTCGACGTAAGCGCAGGGAACTTGAGCCCGGCTGTTCCCGAGGCGTCGAGAAGAATCTGCTTGTCTGCCGACCCGCCTGCACGGTCTCGGTCTTGAACAGGCATGAGAGCGGCAATCTCCGCTTGGCCAAAGAGCCAACGGGCGAAGGTTAGGTTGGCTGAGGCGCCTGCGAGCGGGCCGGTGGTGAAGTAGTCGTCCACCTCGTTCAGCGTGATATTGCCACCGCGCTCATCGCCATCGACCACGAAGAGGTTGTTGGTAATTCCCTGACGAAATGCCCAACCGACTCGCGTGGCCAGCGAGAGCTCGAGAAGCTTGAGGTCTAGGTCGACGGCTCTTAGGTTCGCACCAATCTCTTCTTGGAGAGTGAAGGGCGCAAAGGGTTTGGCAATCTCGAGACGCAAGTCGTCTGGGTGCGCTTCACTACCGAAGGTGTAGGTATCGACGTTGCCGTCCAAGCGATTGATGGAAACTTGTCCCGTGGCCCCCGACTCATCAGCGAGATAGAGGTATCCCGGGAAGATGCGCGTTTTGAGCCCCGCGCGGGCGTACGGGCCAACATAGGGATTGTTGATGTTGTAGGCGTAGAGGGCGCTGGCCTCGAGATAGTCCGTGCTAGCGAAGACACCCGAGGTAGGAGCGTCTTGGAGATTGAGCTGCAATTTCGCATCAACCGTGAGGAAATGAGCCCCCTCATCGTAGACCATTCCGAAGTTTCCAAAGACGCCGACCAGGGCGCTCACCCCATTGGTGCCACCGACAACGTTGGCCTTCTGATTCATCCAAAGACTGCCACCAACATTGAGCGCAAAGCGGATGCCCGCGATGTCCACACCGGTGGGCAACTCTCCTGTCACGGGCCCAGAACCACGGAACGATCCCGAGTCTGCGTCCACGACAATTAGAAAGTCAGTGTCTCCCTCAACCGAGACCGTAGCGAAGTCGGTATTGGTGTCGAAGGATTCGCCGGCTCGAACGATCTTGTACAGCCCTCGCTCAACTTCGAAAGAGGCGACCGCTTCACCCGTTGCTTCGTTGGCGCCTTCTCCGCGGCCAACGACGGCCTTGTCGGCGACGCTAAAGACGTCGAACTTCATGTCGTCGAAAACGTTGCTCGTGGACATAACGTGCACGCGCAACTCGACCAACTGGCTCTCCTCCTCGGCCGCAGGTGCCAGCTCGGGAACGGGTGCAGGCACAGGTTCGGGGGGCAGCGCAAGCACCTCAGCCGGCACGGGTACTGCTTCCGCTTGGGGCGGCGGAGCTTGCGGGAATTCAGGGACCTCAGGCCCGGGTGGCCCGTTTGGATCCCCCGCTGCAGGTGGCTTCGGGGAGCCGGGCGCGGGGATGTCCTGCGCCGTCGCAACAGAGCTTGTGCCGAGAACGGCCCACAGGGACGCGGTGGCAACCCACCGAGAATAGGAACGTGAAATTACCATGGAGATCTTCCTACGCTGCTTGAATGAGAACTTCTCGCTGCTTCTTGTTGTCGAGGACACTCACAATGCCATCGCGCTCCATGCGCTCAACAAGCTTTGCCGAGCGATTGTAGCCGACGGAGAGACGACGCTGAAGATAGGAGACTGAGACGCGCTGCGCTTCGGCGACGATCTGAACAGCCTTGTCGTAGAGCGCGTCTGCTGGCTCTTTTGACTCTCCCCCTTCACCCTCTTCTTCATCTTCCTCGCGAGGCTTGATGATGTCCATGTTGTAGAGAGGTTTGCCCTGTGTCTTGAGGAATTCGACAGAGCGGTGAATCTCGTCCTCATCTACAAAGCATCCGTGCAGGCGCACTGGGGCGGCACCGCGATCACTAAAGAGCATGTCACCGGCCCCCAAGAGGTTTTCCGCACCCGACTGATCCAAGATCGTTCTTGAATCGATTTTGGAACTCACGCGGAATGCAATGCGCGATGGGAAGTTGGCCTTGATTAGACCAGTAATGACATCAACCGACGGTCTCTGCGTGGCGAGGATGAGGTGGATACCGGCAGCACGAGCCTTCTGAGCGATACGAGCAACCGAGGTCTCAACTTCCTTGGGCGCACACATCATGAGGTCGGCGAATTCGTCGATAACCACAACGATGAATGGGAGCTTCTTGCCCGGTTCTTCCCCGAGGCCTTCGGTGAGCGGCAACTCACCCTGACGCACCTCCGTGCTCTCAGCATTGTCAAAGTCGCCTTCATCCGCGAGGCGCTTGGCCTCATCCGCAATGCGCTGAAGCTTGCCAGCCTCCCACTTTGCGTGCAGCTTCTCAGTCTTGGTGTTGTAGCTACCAATATCGCGAACGCCCATGCCGGCGAGCAGGCCATAGCGTCGCTCCATCTCATCAACGGCCCACCGGAGGGCCAAGTTGGCCTTCTTTGGATCCGTGACGACTGGCAGGAGTAAGTGCGGAATTCCCCCGTAGATACTCAATTCGAGCATCTTTGGATCGATCATGATCATGCGCACGTCTTCGGGAGAACGACTGTAGAGCAAGCTCGTGATCATCGAGTTGACCGAGACCGACTTTCCGGAACCGGTGGTACCTGCCACCAAGAGGTGGGGCATCTTTGCCATGTCGACGCTAACGGGTGCACCCTCGATGTCTTTGCCCATTGCCATTGGGAGACACATCTTGTCATTTCGGAAACTCTCGTCGGCGAGAATCTCTTTGAGATAGACCATCTCGGTGGACTTGTTTGGCACTTGAATACCAACGGCGCCTTTGCCGGGCAGTGGAGCGACAATGCGAACCTTGAGTGCTTGCAGAGCCATCGCCAAGTCGTCGGCGAGGTTGGAGATCTTATTGAGACGGGTGCCGGGGGCCGGCGCAAACTCGTACATCGTGACCACGGGACCGGGTCGAATGGCCGCAACATGGCCTTTCACACCGTAGTTCTCCAGGGTCTGCACAAGCTTGGCGGAGAGCTCAAGCATCGAGTTCTTGTCGATGGCGGGAACGCGATTCTCATCGAAGTTTAGGTTGTCGAGACTCGGCAGCTTGTAATCGCCCTGCGCAAGCTTGATGAAGTCGAGGCCATCGCTAGCCTTCTCCTCTAGCTCTTCAGCGTTCACGCTCTTGAACTGCGATTCGACAATAACGGGCTGAACCTTGGCAGCGGCCTCGGCATCGGTCTTGGCGCGAGCGGCCGCAGCAGCGATCTCATTCTCAACTGGCGCCTTGAGGTCAGCAGGAGTTTCCTCTGCATCGCCAACGCCAACCATTGTGGTCTTCTTCTTGCGGCCTTTGCTCGGCGCCGCCTTCTCCTTTGTCTTGGCTTTGGGCGCGTCTTCTATTTCTGCGTCCGCAGCTTCCTCGACCACGACAGCAGGCATCTCGTCTGTAGTCTGCGCATCGACCCTCTCGGTGTCTCCCGCCATCTCCTCTGAGGGAACCGCGACGGGGCCCGTGCGCGCATCAATGATTGGCGGATCATCGACCACCGCATCATTTTCTAGCTCTTCCTCGTCGTCGTATTCATCGTCGTAGTATTCGTCGTCAAGGTACTCATCGTGATCTCGTTCGGGCAAGACGGCGCGAATCACTTCGCCTGAGAACTTGGCGGCATCCTGGCCAACGCGGCAAGCGCTCGATAGAGCCCCCTGACCAACAGTCTTGGATGCGACTCCGAAGAACACTAATACAGAACGCATGCGAAGCGGTGTTGCGATGACGACAGAAATGATGAGCGCCACGGTTGCGACCAATGCGGTGCCTGCAGTGGACACCAATTCACGGAAGATCTCGCCAAAGCTCTGCCCAATCCTGCCACCTGGGCCGTAGCCTGCGACTCGGTAGGAGGCAAACGCGAGATGCAGGAGTACACCCGCGGAAAGTAGGCCCATAGAAACGCCCAGCACGTGATTCGCCTTTGCGAGGGTGTCTTTCTCCATCAGCAAGCGCACAGAGACAAAGATGCCGAAGCCAGCAACGAGGTGAGCTCCCACTCCGAAGAGCGAGTAGCCGAGCAATGCGAACGACCGGCCAAACGGCCCCATGAGGAGGCCATCACCAAGCTGCAGTGATAGCAGGCTCGCCATGAGGAAGATCGAGGTGCCAAGTAATAGGACTCCGGCAACTTCGCAACCTCTGCCATCGCCGAGAGATAGGAGCTTCTTGCCTGGGATCCGAGGCTTGGACCTAGCCTTGGATTTGGACCTGGGCGCCTTCGCTGGCGTGCGTTTGCGATTGCCCGTGGCCTTTGCCCGCGGCTTCGCTGCTCTTGCTTTCTTCGCTTTTTGTACTGTCGCCAAGATAATCCCCACTTACCTACACAGGAGCTAATCATCCTACCCCGAACTACATCTAGCTCCAAGAGAACATCAGTGGAAACATGTGGTTATATAAGTCTTGCAACGGCACCCTAATTACATGCCGCACATCTATGCACAGAAATCGAACGATGTGGGTACCCTCGGATACCAGAGGATCCCCATGAAATACCTGCTCAATTCATCCGCCCTTGCCCTCGTTCTCATCACCCTGCTCGCTCCTGGCTGCGGAGTCAAAAAGGAGATGCATCAGAAGGTGCTCGACGAACTCACGGCCACCCAGCTCAAGCTCGATGAGACTCGGGGCGAGCGAGACAAACTACTGGCGGGGCGCGATGCGCTGCAGGCCGACAAGGACATGCTCGGCGCCAGCCTCGACGACAAGAGCCGGGCCGAGGCCGAGGCGAGCGCGCGTGCCGCCGAACTCGCAGCGGAGATGCAGGCTACAGAGGCCGAACTTCTAGATCTGCGCAAGCAGCGCGAAGCAACTGAGAAACGTCTCGCCGCGTTTCGTGACCTCACCGAAAAATTCCGAAGCTTGGTCGATACGGGAAAACTCAAAGTCACGTTCCGCCAGGGGCAGATGGTACTCGAGCTGCCCTCTGGTGTGCTCTTCTCTTCAGGACAAGCGAAACTCAGCTCGGCTGGCGAGAGTGCACTTCAAGAGATCCTCGATGTTCTCAAGAGCTTCAGCGATCGCCGATTCCTCATTGCTGGACACACCGACAACATTCCGGTCAAGAGCCGAAAGTTCAGGAGCAATTGGCTGCTCTCAACCGCGCGTGCCGTTAGCGTCGTGACTTACATGACCGACAAGGCGGGGTTCTCCGCCACCAATCTAGCCGCCGCCGGCTACGGAGAATTCTCCCCTGTCGCCGAGAACGATACCGACGTGGGCCGAGCAAAGAACCGGCGCATCGAGATCATTCTGGTTCCGGACCTCAGTGAGCTCCCGGGCATGACGATAGAGTAGGCCACCGTCGTCGACTAGCGCTGAAGTACCTGGGTCGAGCTAGCGCCTTCGGCGCCCGTATTGCCCGCATTGGTGATGGCTTCACGCAAAGCGTCGTGAACAAAGACCCAGTCGAGCCCTAGGAAGTCCACACCTCGGCTAACGATATCCTCGATGGTCTCCTCGTCGAATTCGCCACATGCCTTGCCGCAATGCTTGGCAAAGGCGTTGGCAAATCTGACGATGTTCGCGCAGTCGGCCTCTTCGTCCTCAGAGTAGTCATCGGAGCCAGCGATAACTCCAACGATGGTCTCGGGCAATTCCCACTTGCGCGCCAGAGCAGTGCCAACTCTGCGGTGAGATTTGTCAACCACCGCACTCCACGCATCGTGCTTGATCCAGTCCTTCTTCTTCATGCCGAGCATCTTCTCTGCTTCGAGCAGGAGGCCCCCAACGATGGGTTTTCCGACATCGTGCATGAGACCGGCAAGATGGGCGGTTTGGGGATCGATCCCATTGGCGCGGGATTCGGCAACCATTCGGGCGGCGGTAGCAACAGCCACCGTGTGATCCCAGATTCCCTTGAAGACCTTGCGGATCTTCCTGTTGCGAGAGTCGTACACCTGATGCGCAGATAGTTCGATGAGGATGCTCTCGAGTGCCCCCATGCCTAGACGTGAAATCGCTTGCTCAATCGTCTTGGGTTTC
>JAAEPE010000150.1 GCA_024222395.1 Myxococcales bacterium | reverse complement strand
TGGAAAACGGGCAAGACGGGCGAGACACGTACAGGAGCATGTCCCCATCGGGCGAGGGGACATATGCGACCGGATCCTTCTTGGACGGGTCGACGATCACGCCGTAGAACATGGTTGTTTGTCGTGTTGAAATTCAAGTTGGGACCAATTGCATGCACGTGCTGGACTCGCTGCCAGTTGCAGTCTCTCGCGTGCTCCTCGATCGCCTCGATCACTTCAATCTCTCCAATCGCCTCGATCTCTCCAATCTCTCCAATCACTTCAATCACTTCAATCGTCTCAATCTGAAGAGTTAAAATTTTAAGTGAGGTCGCCTGTCACGCAATCCGCTCAGCTTCACCCAGCACGTAGTACAGCCAGTGCACACCACGAAAAATAGGAGCAGAGCGCGGGGATCTCGACGGGCGCAGAGAACGCGGGACCGAAAGTTCCCCAAACCGGCCGAAAACCAGGGTTCGAAGCGAGACGTCCCGGGCCCGACCAGACAGACTCATACCCATGGATATCTTTGTAATCGATCCAGTCACCAGTATTATGTCTTGACGACCCGTTCACAGTCGCGGCCGCTTGCGGAACGTCGCTCTCGGGCCGAACATCACGTCAAACGGGCCCGGAACGAACCGAAACATTCCGAATCCCAGCCACGCGCCCGTCACGTCCCCGTCGGGCCGCCCGCCAGGATGCGTACTCGCAGTCCTCA
>JAAEPE010000149.1 GCA_024222395.1 Myxococcales bacterium | reverse complement strand
CTTGGTACCCAAGCCTTCCAATGTTTCGTCGTCGTCACCTCCGACACCGTTCCCGGCTACCGCATCGTGCGCGTCTGTGGTCTGGCGCGTGGCAACACAGTCCGAGCACGCAACTTCGGCAGAGATTTTCTGGCGGGAATCGAGGCTACCACCGCTAGATCCCGTGTCCATCGTGCCTAGTGAGAGGCCGTGTTTGCTGAGCGCCTCGGAGAGTTCAGCACTTCCTCGTTCCAGAGACTGCGCCATACCGACGTCGGCCACTGAGGCTAGGTCGGTTCGATCCCGTTCAGCTCCACTGAATCGTTGGTGTTTTGTAGGCGAGATTGGAGCTGGAAAAACTATTTCGAGTAGTTTTTCCAGCTTCGTCTCTGACGCTGAACGGAGCTATCTGGCTCGCGCCAATCCCGCATCTTCGCGCAAGACCGAGGCCGCACGGGGTGGCTTGAATCCGTGTCCCTGGCTTGACGGACCACGAATCGATCACCGAACATTGTACGAGGCATCAGATTCTCGATACGCGAAGAAGCTGCTCAAACCTGGGCATATGAATCTATGAGCGAATTTAGTGATTGCTATCTGTTGCGGACAAGCGACGTTGAGGATGTTCGCAGTCTGATCGCGAGGGTTGGCTGCCAGGCCGCCATCATCGGACAGACTGGCGATTATTGCGCCTTTCTTGTCGAATCGGACGATCATGGTGCTCTTGTCGGCAAGAACACTGGCTGTTTGTTCCATTACCAGTATGGCGAGGACCACGGTCTGTGGCTTCATGGCTATGAGGCCACCACAGAGGCCTTCGCGTTGGACTACGATTCACAACAGGGCTTTGACCAGGACATCCCTCAGCTCCTGACGGAAATCATGGGTTTCGACATTCTGGATGCGGGGTCAAAGGAGGCGCTATCCGAGCTTGTTGTTCATGTACACGGTTCGGAGCTGATGACGGCCGAGGAGATGCGCACTGCCCTCGATCTGATCTTTGGATGTGAATTTCCTCGTTGGCGCTCTGCCCGAGACTTCCAAAATGAAGGCTTTGAAAAGGAACTCTCGGACGGGCTCTTCATATCTCGGACAATCGAGAAGCCGAAGGTCGATGAGCCGCCCAAACTCAGCCCGCAGCAGCGCCTAGATCAAGTTCTAGGTGAAATACCGAAGCGCGATGTCGATCCAATACTCTATCAGCAACACAAGGAGTACTGGCAGGCTGGAGACTATTGCGACAAGCGAGATAAGACGGGTTTCATGTACAGTGCCTATCGTAAGGCACTACCGGAACAATACAGACATCATGCGAACCTGCTCGTTGGTGGGTTTGGGTTGCCGAGACAAAGTGAAATCGACTTCTACTTAGGTAGTAAGAACGAGAAGATTCGCGAAAGGAGCAATGTCACGAGCAACGAAGAGGCCACCCTACTCCTAGTGCGCGCCTTCCTCGGGGTATGCGATCCTGACTTCAACTTTGCCCCCTACCTCGCAAGGGAAAAAGGGGGCTGGTAATGAACCAACGACACCGCCTACGCAATTCGATGAGTGGCAACCAGACGACTGAGTGGCCTACACGGCTTCCCCGAGGCTAGCAGAGGAGCCGCACCCAAAGGATATGAACCCGCATAGAATGCGGTGATAGCGATCGGAAGTGGAGTTACGATTTATGGCAAGACAAATCAATGTGATCAGAGACGGCGCAGAATCCATCTTCGACTTCAAGAAGGTGGACCGAGCTAAGCTCTACGGCAAGCGCAAGCGCGTCGTCCTCGACGAGGCAGGCGAGAGTTGTGTCAAAGCGGAACTAAGCGAGGATGGTTCTTCAATCATTCGCTCGGGCATGACGATGCAGGCGTATTTCGACCCAGAGGGTGAGTGGGTCGAAAGTAGTCGCATGGTTGGGCTAGACGAGGAAGGCAAACCAGTCGAGAAAGTTCCATCAACGCTCGGTGTGGGACAAGAACTCGAAGAAGTGGAACCGGGGGCGCTTTCTCAGAATCAGACCATTGCGGTGTACCACTTGAGTCCTGTGGACTTTGACGAGGGGCTTAAGAAGAAATTGGATGCAGGAAGCATTTTTCGCTTTTTGATCAATTACAGGGCTGACTACAGTGCCGAGATAGGGTTCTTACTTAGCAATGATGCTGGCATTTTTGTTCTGGCTACGAAGTCAGCGACGCCCGAATGGTGCGAACTCAAGTCTGTCGCCGTTGAGAGTTTTACTGATGACTCCGAGGTTGACGACGATCTCGACTTTGAGATGTTCTAGGAGAAAATGTGCGCAAACTACACATGACAAACGAAAATCAGCGAGATGCTACTGTTGGCATGCTCACTCTGAAATCGGATCCAACTCCACGTATGGGGTTGCCAGGCGTCGATCTTGAATATTGCCGTTACGTTGGTGCAGCCGAGTCTGGCCTCCACACCAGTCTAGTGCAAGCTCTTGGCGAGGACTATGCTCAGGCTCTGGTCGATGGCGATCCTGAAATCGACATGGAGTATGTGGGGCAGCGAATCGGTCGCTCAGACCGCATCTACCTTTCTCACGGCGGTGAGGTTCTCCACCACGCGCCAGAAGAACTCGAAGTCATCATCAATCCAGATGGAAGCGAGCGCGAGCGTCGAGCACCCAAAGAAGTCTTGGCAAACGTTACCGAGGAGATTCCCGCTAGGTGGACCGGTAAGCGCATCAAGAAACGCGATGTTGTACGTCGTTTTGTGCTGACCAGGTCTGTGCCGTTGCAACACGTTAATGGCCTGACCTACGACTTTCTCTATGGCATGGCGAAGGATCTCCACGACAGCGATGAAATGATGCTCATGGGTGGCGGCGAGTCTGGCAAGCAACCGCTTATCCTCATCCCAAATGGTTCGCCATACCGAGGTCTGCTCGAAGGCCGAGTGGATGGCGAGCGCTACATATTGCTTTTGCATCTGAGCAACATGGAACTCAAGCTGCCCGTCGAGGGCGAGAAGAAGGAGTAGGCGTCGTGGCACGATTTTCAACGAGTAAGGCCGAGGCTCTCGGCAAGGGACTTCTGTCGCCCGAGGGCAGCGTCACAGATGCGGATCTCGCTGCACTCTTGCTCAATTACAAGCGTGGTGTTGCGAGTCGTTATATCGCTGCAACTTCGCAGGAGATTGAAGATCTGACTCCTAGCGGCGAATTGCATGTGTCCAAGAAAGTCGATGGACAGATTTGGTACGCCGTCTTGGATGCGGACGAGGCATTTCTCGCGAGTCCAAAAGGCAAAGTCATCAGCGGTGCACATCCGGTTGTCGATGAGTTAAGGAAGCACGCCAGAGGTTTGGCGGGGCCGGTGGTGATTCCCGGTGAGCTTTACGCGGTTGGTGATAATGATCGTATTCGCTGCGGTGATATCGCGAACGCAATGGGAGGCGGCAACAAAGCTCAGGTTGCTCGAATGCGATTTACAGCATTTGACTTCATCGCCGAGCCACAGGCTGATGCCGAGAAAGCAGGTGAAGCCGAAGAGGATCCGTTCTCGTACTCTCCGCGTCTGGAGGCTCTTCAGGGACTCTTTGGCAAGGGGGAACTCGTAAGCTGCGCGACGACCGAAGTTGTCTCGGGAGCTTCCTCCGTTCGTGAGCTGTATGAACAGTGGGTAGCCAGCGGCAACGAGGAAGGTCTGGTGGTTCGCAGTGCGAAGCAGCGGCCCATCAAGATCAAACCTGACATCCACGTTGATGCCGTTGTCATCGGCTACACGATTCGTCGCGAGGATCCGGAGCAATGTAGTTCGATGCTCCTCGGTTTGATGCGCCCAGACGGCAAGATTCAGGAACTGGGCTCTTGCGGGAACTTGGGGGGGGCCGCAAGGCGCAAGGAATTCTTGACGATGTTGTCGAAGCTAAGCGTGGATAGCGGCTACAGGCGAGCTAGCTCAAGTGGAGCGCTCTATCAGTTCATCAAGCCGAGTATCGTTGTCGAGATTAAGGCGACTGACATCCAGCCTGACAACTCCAGCGGTGATCCGATCCGCAGAATGGTGTTGCAATACGACAAGACCACGGGATGGAAGCGGTTTCGGAAGATGCCGGTCGCCAGTATGTTGCATCCCGTGTTTGTGAGGGTTCGAGAGGATAAGAGCGTCAACGAGACAGACGTTCGCATGAGTCAGCTCGATCAGCACATCTATGTCCGTGACAGTGCCGCCCATGTCGAAGAAGTGACGTTTGAGAAAAGTTCTATTATTCGAAGAGAGGTGTACACGAAGGCTTCAAAAGGAAAAACGATGGTCCGCAAGCTGGTGATGTGGAAGAGCAACAAGGAAGAAGTTGACGCGGCGTATGCGCCGTATGTTGTGCACTTTACAGACTACAGCTCCGGGCGCAAAGATCCGCTGAAACGTGAAGTTCGACTGGCAGGTACAGAGGTCAAGGCCATCGCAATCGGAGATGCGATGATTGCGAAGAACATCAAGAAGGGTTGGGCTCTCGTCGAGAGCTAGCATGCATCGCGCTGATGGCGCTGCGCACTATCGCAATTCCGCTAGCCGTCTTGTGACTCATCTCGGTCCACGCTCGCGTCACCACTCGACAATTTGCCGGTATGCCGAATGTCCTTGCCCCAGACCATGAAGATGACGAGCTCTGCGAGGTTTGTGATGTGATCGCCGATGCGTTCGAGGAATTTGGCAGCTGCCTGCAAGTGAATCCCGTAATAAAGATATGGGTGCAGATCTTCTGAAACGACGGCAAAGTGCAGAGATTTAGGGAGATTTGTGTCGACTGATCTTTTTCGGAATTGGCTCATGGGGTAGATATCTAGAGGAGAGGACCATAGATGGCCTGTGAGGCCAAAAGTGCATGCACAGAACGTGGTAAGAGCCGTGAACCACTCTGAGGACCGCTTCAGGGACTCGGAGGAGCAAT
>JAAEPE010000148.1 GCA_024222395.1 Myxococcales bacterium | reverse complement strand
TCTGGGATTGGAAGTTGACTGCCCACTCATAAATGTCTAGCCTCCTACGTCGATATCGCTACCCGTGTTAGGCTCGCACTAGGCCGAAGGTCCGAGTCCTATGCCCATACCAGCCATTATTCTAGCTGCCTGCGCAGCTGTCCGAGTTGCTTCCGTAATGAAGGGCTTGTGGCACGCGTACCAAGTAGGCCGGTTTGGCTTCCAGGTCATCAGGCAAGAAGGGCGACTCCTCCGGATCTACTACAAAGGCCAGGAATACACCGCCAAGCTCCTCCGCAGTGGAAATTTCACCGTGAGGGGTAGCTCGCGAGGCGAGGTTCCAGAGGCTCTAGTGAAGGAGTTGAAAACGGTGTTTTCGCGTGGCGAAGGTTTTTCTGGCCTTTATTCGTCGGGGACCAGCGCTACAGCCCAAGGTCTCAGAGGTTCGGTCAGCTTCAAGGGCCCGTGGTAGTCGGTCGAGCTTCCAGCAACTGCCACACATGCATGGAAATAGCGCGCGTGCGTTCTTTCCGTCGCAGCCGTGGTGCAGCGCCTAGCTCCCGATTTCGTAGTCTTTGATTTTCTTGTAGAGAGTCGATCGATCGATTTGCAAGAGTGCCGCGGCTCGCGCCTTGTTTCCTCCGGTGGATTGGAGGGCGGCAATGATACCGTTCTTCTCTAGATCGCGAAGCGTCATGGGTGCCTGCGCTTCTGCGGCGGGAGAGTGCGCAACAGGTGCAGTCGCCGCGACGATGGCTGGAGCAACTGCTGGAGCAACTGCTGGAGCAACTGCTGGAGCAACTGCGGGATCTCCGCTGCCAGTAAAAAGCTCGGGGGGCAAGTCCGCCACTTCTAGCTGGTTGCCGTCGCCGAGGACGATGGCTCGCTCTACCGCATTGCGAAGCTCGCGCACATTGCCCGGCCACCGATACGCGCACATGGCGTTCATCGCATCTCGCGAAAAGCCATCGATGTTTCTCGCTACTTGGCTGCGAAGTCGCAATAGGAAGTGGTGCGCAAGAATTGGGATGTCAGTTGGTCGCTCGCCGAGCGATGGCACAATGGTGTGAATCACCGAGAGGCGATAGTAGAGATCTTCACGAAAGGTGCCTGCTTTCACCATGGCCGGCAAATCGCGATTGGTTGCTGCGACCACGCGCACGTTGACGTGAATGCTCTTGGTGCCGCCGACGCGTTCGAAGCACTGCTCTTCGAGAACTCGGAGAAACTTGGTCTGGCGGCCGAGGGGCAATTCGCCAACCTCATCGAGAAAGAGTGTGCCGTGATTGGCTGCTTCGAAACGGCCAATCTTGCGATCTGTGGCGCCGGTGAAAGCACCTTTCTCGTGTCCAAATAGCTCGCTCTCGATGAGGCTTTCGGTGAGGGCGGCGCAATTCACGGCAACGAAGGGGTGGCCGGTTCGCTTGGAGGCTTGATGAATGCCTCGTGCGACCATCTCTTTTCCGCTACCGCTCTGCCCGGTGATGAGCACCGTTGCTAGCCTCTCCTGGAAAGTTCAAGAAGCCTGCAAGTTACATCAACATCTCTCAATCAGGCAGCGTGATCGCCATCACGCTGCAACGGCACTGAGCCCTTCAAAGAAGGTCCTCATCTCCGCGGTCGGAGCCACGCAAAAAGTTCGAAACTCGTCCACTAAAAAAAGCCAATCCACTACGGTCCTGCGAACTTCCCCATCAGCCACTGCTGGGTCTTTCGTTTCGACCATCATTCACGGGGCTGCGTCGAATTACCAATTCGATGCGGAAGCTGGACCGCTATTTGACAATTGAGAGAGTGCCCGAGACTCGGGCTTGTTTGTATATTCTCATGTGGTGATTTTGGTGGGTGAGCGCGTTCTTGATGCACTCCTCGGCCTGGTCTGAACTCGCCTGCATTGCGCGAACCTCAATTGGATAGACCCACCGCCACTGCTTCGGTGTTCTTCTTACTACTGAGGAGTCGTTGAGCCGACTTGCTACGCGTGGTTCTGGGCTGGAGTTATTGAGCCGATAAGAAATCTCGTAGCTGCCATATCCATCGTGCTTGTTCGCACAGGCCCACAGCCTTTTGTAGACTCGCCGAAGAGCGGAGCGGACTCTTCGCTCGGCCAGGTTGCCGGACCAGTCGCCCAGAACGAAATGAACCCCAGAACTCAGGGCAGCATCGTGCGAATTGATTGTTGCGGTAGTGACTAGGCCGGCATCTATTGGACCCATCGCATCTGGGGACAGCGCAACTCCCGGAGCGGAAGCGGCATCTTCTTTGAGGGATGAGGTGGGAGTCGGCGATGTAGGCACTTGCTGGCTTGGTCCGGGCTCTTCACCATGGGACGCGCAGGATGCTTGCATACAAAGGACGGCGATTGAGAGACGCGAGAGAAAGTGAATGTTCCCCATAAAAGGGCGGCATCTAGTCATCCCTGCTTCAACGTACAGACTTGGCGGTGGATCTACCACTCTTCCTGTTGTGCTTGAGCAACGCCGAGCTGAGCGGACCACCGGGTGCTACGTGTCGATAATCTCTGACCAGGCTGCGTTCAACGTCCTCATCTTGGAATGCCGAGAATCCCCGAACAGAGGATCTTGCTGCTTGAAGTTGCTTCTCATGACCGAGGCGCACGATTGTTCTCAAGTTTCGCTCTGTCACCATTCGCTCAGGCGTCTCCGGTCCGAGGCTGCGCACATAGTCTAGTACCGCCGGATGCAGCTTCAACAGGAGCATGATCTGGGTTACCCGTGCCCTGGATACTCCCTCTCGGCGCGAAATCTCGGCTCGGTGCTTAACCTCTTCGGTGTCGAGCTGTCTTTGCCACTCTTCGGCCTGGCCGAGTCGCTTCACAATCGTCGGTGGCTCCAACCTCTCAGGGCGCAAGCGTTCTCTCGCCTCGCCGAGGTCGATGACGAAGCCGCTCAGAATTCTCCCACTACAGGTGCCGTTGGGGGGCGACCGAAAGAAGCCCGCGTTATTGCGGGCTTCTTCATTTGGGGCGGATTTCTCGTGGGAGAACTGCCTGCAAGTCCCTAGGATGCAATTCTCTCGAGGAGGCGAGCAGGGCTAATTATTTCAGTGCCCAGTGCAATGCCTCGGGAAATGCGGCCATCCACATGGATGACTCGTGCCCTGCGTCCCTTGTATTAAAGTACAGCTCAACCTCACTTTCGATAAAGTGCCTGGCTGTTTCTTTAGTACCCGCCAGGAACGTCACTTCTCGCTTTCCTGCGAGAAGAAAGACTCGGGACTGGGTTTGATACCGCAGTAAGCGCCTAGGCGCAGAAAATGCAATGGCGGTGCCAAACGTTGTGGGCGCTTGCGTAGCCATGCCCAAGGCGAAATCACCTCCGTTGGAAAAACCGAACACAATGCGTCCTTCGGGGTCGGAACGTATTGGCAATGTTCTTTCGGCCCAAGGGATTACCTCATGCAAAACGAAGTCTGCGTGAAGGTTAAACATTGCCTCATCTTGTGTAATGACATATTCGCCATGACGATTCGTCGGGTGGCTGTATATGCCGACGATGATTACGGCTGGCAGGCAACCCGCTCTGATTAGAGGGTCGAGAATCGCTTGGCCATAGGTGATGGCGCTTTGACCGTCTGCCATATAAACAACCGGCAACTTTGCATTGCTGTTGATTCCGTACCCTGGTGGAAAGTAGATATCGAGTTTTCGTTCCTCGCTCAGAGAATAGCTGAGCTGATGGCTATAGAAACGACTCTTATCGTAGTTGAAATTCTCGACGTCATTGAAGCTAGCGTACTTCTCTATGCACTGCGATGATGAGAGGGGAGTCCTTGTTGTCTGGGTTTCGTCATTGGCTGAGCAGCCTAGGACGATCACAAGCCAGCCTATTGCGTTTAGGACTAGCACTGCGGGTTTGAGGGGTTTCGTCATTGTGAGGCTAGACCTATTCACCAGGTGCAAGCATAGCTAAGCGTCATGCCCATGGTGTGAGTCTAGACTGGGTGGCAATCTCCTCAACGGCTCGGGAGTCCTTAAGCACTAGGAGATGATAAACAATTCTACGCTCGGCATCCTCTCGGTCGCGACCAGAAAGTCGCTGAGCCCGAGCACCAGCATCTACGACTTTGCTTCAATCTGTGAGCCGAGGGGACTGCGCTGTTGACGCGAGCTAGGCGGTCTGAACGCTATGCAGACTCGATGCAAATGCGAACTCAGGATAGAGGGCCTGGAACCGCGAGGACTGTTTCTCGTGGGGTAGCGGACAGAGCAAGCGGAGCTGCCGAACCGAGAGGTAGCGTGGCCCCACGCCGCTGAGATTTCGCACGAAGGCCAGGATGTCTGGGTGGAGGTTGTGGAGGTCTAGGAGCTGCGTCACCCGAGCCCTGCTGAGCTTGAACCTCCTGGCCAGGTCGGCCCTTCGCTTAACCGCCCCGGTGTCGAGGAGCCTCTGGAACTCGTCGGCGAGGGCCAGAGCCTTGGTGACCGGGGGCACGCAATTTGTATCCAACTCCTTGGGACGCAACCGCTTCCTCGCCTTTTCGAGGTCGATGACGAAGCCACTCAGAATTCTCCCACTACAGACCCCGTTGGGGAGCGACGCCCCCACAAGATTGTGGGGGCTTTCTTGCGTCTGGAATTGCTGTTTTCAGGGAGCGGTGTTTCAGAGGGCTTCACCGGCGTATCACAGTGAAATGCGGCCTGCTGCCATAGCTGAGATCAGGGCACCACGCCCCTTTGTGACAACGTGGCTCTCAGATCCCAATAGCTTCCTTAGCGCGGGTTGGTCGGGGCCAACGTCACTCCATTGCAAGCGATGCTCTGTTTTCGCGGCACCGTTGATTACGAGATGATTGCCGATGAGTATCTTGGCCGAGAGACTACCCCCTACTACAAACTCCTGCTCGTCTAAGACGACGAGTGTTGCCGACGCACAGCGCAGGAGGGCGATTGGTAAGGGGTTCACTTTATTGACGGTGTCTACCGTAGAAATCCATTCGGTAAAGCTGTAACAGAGCGTGGTCGCCTAAAAAACGCCGAAATAAAATTTCCACCTAAACAAATCGCTCACCATTGACTGCAGAAAACGCCATCAGGACAGCTGGTTTCTTGAGATGGGGTGCTTTATGCTTCCTATACCTCCAGCAGTCCAAGTATTACTGCTGAGGCGAGTACAAGGTTTATCTTTTTCATAGGGAGAAACAATTTATGGACCAGGCATCTATTAATAACAAATCACGTGGACTA
>JAAEPE010000147.1 GCA_024222395.1 Myxococcales bacterium | reverse complement strand
TCTTTGCCGTCTTCCGTTTGACCACCTGGAACCCCTTTGTGGATTTGGCCCAGAAGTGAGTGAACCCCAGGAAGTCAAAACTTCCACGCTGACGAGAACCTCGACGAAAGTCGATCATCCTCGTCTTGTCCGGGTGGAGAGCCAGGAGGCTATCTTTCCAGGTCATGTCTCTCGCTCACTCTGATTGTAGCCTAGACCATGAACCGTCGTTATTGGCCCAGTCTCAGACGTCGTTGCCCTCTCGATCCAGGTGGATGTCAAAGGTAGTGAGTCTGCGAGTGGCAACGTCCGCTTCTACGCTCAGCGTGAAGGGAACCGGACGGTCCTCCTTGGAGCCGTCGAGTTCCCAAGCCATGCCAGTCACCACTGCTCCACGGTCAGACCTTTCCACGATCTCCGCCCTGGCCGCGCCGTCGTAGCTCGCCCCAGGTCTAGAACCGGGCCACTCGTGTCGTAGGTGCCACTCTAGTGCATCGAGAAGTGCATTCAGGAGGTGTGCTTCTGGATCATCGTCGTGAGTCCCCAGGAGATTCACAAGTGCATCGACCACCGCATGTTCTCGTCGGGTGACATAGGGGAGAACCGGAAGCGCCAGGCATTGCTTCACGATGCCTGGAACTTGTGAGTCGGTGAGGCCCCGGCTGGGATCACATCGAATCACGATCCCGTTCCGCACCTCGGCGATATGAAAGTCATCCAGCACAAGAAAACGCTGAACTTCGTGCAATTCGACATAGGCCTTGATGGCCTCCGTCCTACCCTCTGCGGTATCAGGTGCCTCCTCTGTTGCGCGGTCGATGCGCCCTTGCATCGAGAAGCCCTTTTTCGCAAGAAGAAAGCGTAGTTCCTCGATAGAGCGGTCTGTGCGCCAAGAGCTGGACACAACGATGCTCTTGACCTCGGCTTCGTCACAGAGCCGCTCGAGTGCGCGAAGATTCTCTGGGGCGCACAGGCAGTGTTCGTCCTCCGGTACATGGTTGCGCTGGTGCCGGAGAAAGGGGGCGGAGTTGAGGACTCCGTCGATGTCGAGGAAGAGAGCGAGAGAATCGTTGGACATTATTGAACCAACCCAGTTTCTAGTCATCAAGGTCTGCGAGTGAGAGAAGAGAGGCGTCGGGTGGCGATGTCCCGTCGCTTGTTAACTTTCGGTAGCGGCTCAGTTCCTTCTACGCGGCCATTTGCTCCTCGTCAACAGCATTGTTGATCTCCAAATCACGGGCCTCTAAGTACAGCACCAGTTTCGACATATTCTTATAGCCTTGGAACCGACGAAACTTGGTTTCGGCATCCATCACCGCCGAGCCGACCCAGCGCAAGACCATGGTTCCGGGTTTCCAGGTCTTCACTCG
>JAAEPE010000146.1 GCA_024222395.1 Myxococcales bacterium | reverse complement strand
CGAACTTCAAGAACGCTAGGGACTTCCTCGACTCCTCGAAGGAGAAGGAAGCCCTCGCAGAGATCCTTGGGAAAGCTCAGGAAGAGGTGAACAAGTCGCTCGCAGAAGTTCCCGGAAGGGAAGACGGAGTGGGCCCGGGCGCCAGAGAGGCAGCTAAAGCAGCGGCAGTGGCCGTCGAGAAGAGCCCCTCACCGGTCGGAGCTATCGCAGGAGCAATCAATACCATATTCGGGCGCTCCGTTAACGCGAACATCCTGACCGTGAACAAGCAGCAGCTGGACACTCAGAAAAAGCTGGTCGACTCGCAGAATACCACGAACGCTACCCTCGAGAGGATTGAAGCTGCGGGACTTGGTGGCGCTGAGTTCGCCTAATTGACACGTCGCCACTTGTAAGATGGCAGACTCCTTTAAAACAATCGGGAAATCCGGGGGAACCGACGAGAATGGCTTGTCCCGAATTACCGTCCCTTGGTATGTCGACTCTATTGACCAAGTCTGGTCAGTGGGCCGGGATGCCGTCGAGGGCCTTCCTGCAATGAGCAGGACCTTTACTCAGCTTGGGAACGGGCACTTCAAGGTGAACGTCACCCACGAGGGATACAGCGATGACGACAAGGAAGAGGGAAACACGGGAGAGGAAGCCACCACGACATGGAACGTGGATTTTGATTTTTCAGAGGAGCCCATCGAGGCCCACCACAACCTAGAAGAGATCAAGAAGAGATACGGCGGGACCGTAGTAGAGGGAAAGGTCGAGTTTCCGGAGAAGCTCCCCACGAACTCGAGATCTCGTTCTGGCCTCCGGACCTCGAGCAACGGTAGCAACGACAAGAACCCCCTCTTCGGAGTCGAGACCTATATTCTCCTGAAGGCACGCATCAGCAAGCGATACACGACTGAGGAGATCCCGGCTGATGTTTCCCGGACCATGGGACGCATCATTAGAACGATCCCTAACGCGCCGGAAGATCTGGCGTCTATGGATTGGGGCGACAGGGACTGGATGATCCAGCCGCCAAAGGTCGAGTTCAAGGGCGAGGTCAGGGTTATCACTCAGGAATACCTTCTCTCCCCTCCCGGAGGCTGGCCGGAAGGCGTGCACGAATTCATAGAAAGATAGACCGATGCTCAATGTTAACGAGCTAGAAGTGAAGAAGGGGGACAAGGTTCTCCCGGCATGGAAGAAGCTGGTCTCTTGGATCAGGAGGTCCAAGGTCATCACCGGCCCCGGAATCCGCCTGAGCTTCACACCTCAAGGAGTGGTTGCGGTCGTTAATCGCGAGGAGTCGCCTTGGAAGCACCCGTGGAAGTGCTCCGTGGGTGATACAGCCTATGTTCGCCCGGGCACCGTAGAAGGCGTTGTGGCCTCAATGATGGACGACAACACCAAGACTCTGCGGAGACTGGATGAGCGGGACAAGGACGGGAACAAGACGGACGACGGCCCACCCCGCCTGAAGATCAATTTCAAGAAGCACGACGACGAGGGCAAGTTCTACATATGGCTGAACGCAGAGATCAGCGACAGCGGGACACTGGACAACACCGTAGAAGGCGCCGTGACCGTGACGCAGGAGAGGATCAAGCGCAAGAAGGGCCAGCCCCTCGCAGTGGTGTATCTGGACGAGTCGAGGACTTCCGTCGTCGAGACCTTCCAAATAGCCCACCACAACTACAAGGTCCAGCTGCAGACCACGGACACGGCAGGGATAAACCGACAGCTTTTCCTCCCTGAGTAATGTTCCAGATTCTCGCAGAGACGTGGAACCGCGAAGTGGTCGGTGCTCTACGTAAGAGGATTCCTTTCCGGGTGAAGGAGATCGGCGGCAGGAATTGGAGGCACCCCTTTTACCACACTCTGCGACACGACGGAGAGAACTGGCTATATCAGGTCAAGCCGGGTTTTGTGAATGAGGATTCCCTGACGGCCTCGACCTTCGGGAAATACATCAGCCCCAAGGCCATCATGAAGCACTCAGTCCAGAGCCTAGAGGACCCCGTCAGTCTCCCCCTGATCGACAGGCCTGAGATGAGGATCCCGGAGACGAGGATAATCGGAAGTGGGGCCCTTCCAGCCGCATCGTCAGTATCACCTGCGGGGGAGATCACACAATCCTTCGAGCCGGTCCCGGAGTTCTTCAAGAATCTGGGAGTCAGAGACTCCAAGGCCTCCCTTGAATCTAGCCTTCAGTTTGGATTTGTGGAGCTGGTGAACGAGCAGGAGGCCGGGACTAGGATCCTTCGGGCATTCGATACTTGGATCAGGACGCCAAGGCTGCAGACCTCCGTTGACTGGCAGTTTGGAACCGTTTTGGAGGCGACCCTAGCCACCTTTACCATCAACTACAAGATCCCCACGGAGACCCAATCCTTACTGATGGACGGGCCGGAGTTCGTGCAGGTGGCCGTGCCTTCTGAGATCGACCTCTTATCAGGCCTCGTCGAGGACAAGCAGCACGATGAGACCAAGCTCGCAACCGTGTATTTCGTCAGCCCTCCTGACGCGGACCCCAAGGACGAACTGGATGAGACTTGGCAACCCTACTTGGCTCACGATATCTTTTTTAACCTGTCTCACCGTCTGAAGAATGTTCCTCAGCCGACGGACACTGAGCCAAACACTCTCGTCACCGGGCTTGCAGGAGGTATTGCGGACCCGATTATCGGCGGACTGCTGGCGCAGAACAACGATCTACTCAGCAATGCAGCGCAAATCTACAGACTGAGATCAACCGGGGGAGCCTTTTGGAGCGTATGAGCCTAAACAAAGCAGAGAGACTCCAAAAAGAGCGAGAGGGGAAGGTGAAGGAGGAGGAAGAAGTGAGACTTCAGCCCCCTTTCCCGTATACCATCAGGGCATTTGACCCGGGATTCTTCGATAATTTGGAGAGAGTCGAAGTAAAAGGCGATTAGTTCTTGCTAATGGATCAGATTCGGGTATGATCCTTCTCATGAACTTACTCCATCACCTCCCCGCCTACCATGATAGGTTCGAAAGCGGAGAGGACAAGGTCAACGCCGTAATCGAAATACAGGAGGGAGCCTCCGCAAAGTATGAGTATGACGAAGTGGGCGAAGTATTCCGGCTCGACCGGTTCCTCCCCAACGGCCTCAGGTTCCCCATCAACTACGGGTTTGTCCCTGAGACCCTCGCCCCGGACGGCGACGCAGTGGATATCCTCGTCCATAGCTCGCAGCCCATCGAGAGGGGGACCGTGGTCTCCGTGAGAGTCACTGGAATCCTGCGGATGACTGATGACGGAGAGACCGACGACAAGGTGATAGCGGTTCCTCATTGCGACTCTGACAGCGAATCGTTTTTGGACCTGAGCCCGGAGCGGATCCGGTGCCTCGTCGAATTCTTTGAGATCTACAAGCGGAAGTCCCTGACCGGCTCAGAGGTCCCCGTGACCAAGGTGGACGGGTTCCGTAGCGCCAAGGACGGCCTCAGGGCTATCGAGGAAAGCCGGTTAAGATACAGAGCCGACTTCGACTAAAATTTAATGGTAATGGATTGGTTAAGAGAGGCCCGGGGTGGTTCCCGGGCCTTTCGTTTTACCGTTGACAGGGCACCAGAGGTAAGATGCAAGGACTTGTCTACGCCGACCTCACGCGCCATCGTCTCACGAAGACCGCTGGTGGATCCACCTTCCAATTTCCAGACCTCGTGGCCGGGGACGAGCTTAGGCTTGGCCTCCGGATGACTGAGTCCGTTGACGGTTCCGCCGTCGAAGTGGACCGTTCCGTGGTCGGATTGAAGGCCTCTCTGGGCTTTGTTGACCAGAGGCCTACTGCTGGCACGTGGGGACTAGACGTTGACGGATCACCCGTGGCAGCGATTCCCTTTGGTGCAGTGGCGGGAGACCTCACACTTGCAGGACACACTTTTGAAGACGTCGACGGAGGCTTGATCCTGAGCAAGGATGACGGCTCTCAGCTCGTGGTTGCAGCTGAGAATGTCGACCTCGACCCGATCTCCTTCGTTGAGATCCGCGAATTCCAACAGAACAGCGCCTACAAATACGAGATCCGTCTGGTGCAGGCGCCCATAGCCTCGACCAGCTCCTTTCTCGAGCTTGTTCCCCCGGCCCCGGCCATCACCTCAATTCAGGTGGGTGGAACGGATTCCTCGTCTGGCGCAGCATGGAACGAGATTCAGGCCCTCAGCCTCGACCCCACGTTCCGGGGCACCTACCAGCTCCGCCGGGGATACCGCAAGACCTCTCTCCTCAGCATCGAGGACGGCATCGACGAGATCAGCGACGCAATCAACGCAAGCCTGAAGGACGACGACGACGAGACTTTTGTTGTCACTAACCCGTCCAACAATCTGGCCCATATCGAATTTGCAGGCGACGCCGGTGGCGTGGCCCAAGACCTTTTGACCGTAGAGGTATTCTCCGCCCCGACCGGAGACCCTACCTTCGTCCTCGACCTCAACACCCATGATCTGTTTGCTGCCTTGCGGGGAGCCAACGAGATCAAGCCTCAGCTCGAGATCGAGCTCGTTCTCGAAGATGAGAATGGTGGCGCTGAAGACTTCACCGTGACGGTCTGCCGTCAGGAGGTCAAGGTGATCGACGAGATCAACAAGGAGAGCAACACCACAGCCCAGAACGTCGATTGGCTCCGGGCCCCGGATGGCACGACCTACAAGCCCTACGGCGCAGGTCAGATCATCACCGGCTCTCAGCACTACGTGGCGACATTCGGAGACGCATCCAACACCTCCTTCACTTTCAATCACAACCTTAACACGCAGGACGTGCACGTGACCGTTCGCGACAACTCCACCGGGGATATCCTCGAGGGAGCCGCGTTCGACAGCAACATCACGGGAGTGAATTCCCTCGATGTGAGCACTATCTTCACCCCGGCCAGCAACGGCTGCGCTATCGTTATCACCTCAGCAGGACCGGCCTCCGCGTTCCAAGCTCACAGTCACGCCATTGCGGAAGTTGATCTTCTTCAGGGCGTCCTTGATGACCTTGGCCTCAGGCTTCAGGTAGTCGAGAGCCTCGTTCCTACCGGCGCCATTTCCAGCAGCATCTCTACCGCTACCTCAGAAGTGGCGAAGTGGAAGCTCCCGGAAGCGTTCGAAGTTTACCCCAAGCGCGGCGAGATCACCGGAACAAAGGTTTCCGATATCGATCAGTCCACGCTTCCCCGTGCAGGAGGACGACTCCTCCCCGCCGTTTTCGACGCAGCGCCGACCGTAGTGACCGACCTTCCCGGAAGCCCGGCCCTCAACAAAGCTTACAGACTCGCCACCGGCAACCTCACTCTCCCCGGCTACAGGGGAATCCGCTCTAGGGAGATCGGTGCTTTTGATTACTTCGCTTGGGACGGACTTGGGTTCTATCAGGTGGAGAATGTCTTCAGTGCCGATCTCCACGAAGTGGCCCTCGCAGATTGGCTAACGGACGGAACGGATGACGCCGTGTTCTCCTTTGCGGACGAGAAGCCCCAACTTGGAGAGAACAAGGTCGGACTGGTCAAGCTTCGCGGAGTAGGCCTCGAGATCCCGCAGCTTGTCGACGGATGGTATCCCTACAAGTCAGACGACGACGGCGACACAATGACCGTTATCGGGACCACGATGGGCGCCGACTCTGGAACCCTCAACACCTACGAGACCGCAGCCTTCACGAGCAGCAACGAAGTTGTGAACGTGACAGAGGCCCTGATCGAGACGGGCGGCACGGCTATGACTCTCGAGATCCCCGGTTCAAGCGTCCACTCAGACGCAGGGGCAAGGTTCCTGTTCATGCACGTTGAAGTGAACGACGCAGGGACGACCGGCCTGACGACAGGGATCCACAAGTTCTACAACCTAGGGAACGACTCTGACTCATGGGCCGCAGTAACCAGCGGACTGAACGACGGAACACTTGCTTGTGACCTAGACGTCACCTACCCCAAAACCCTACAGACTTTCGAGGACGTCGACAGCGGAGAGGTCAACAGATTCTATCCGGTCGACTTCAAGCGGGAGCTCTTCAAGGTTCATGTGAACGACAAGCAGCTCAGGCTGAAGTCCAAGTTGGAGCTCGACTTCTCGCTCGAGATGGCCGCTCTACTCGCCGACACAGACGTCCAGTGGGGCGTGGTTGTCCAGACCGGAGAGATCATCACCGACCTCCTCGACTCAGGGAACAACGGAGAAGGCAGAGAGATTGCGGGAATCCGCTGGAACAGGCCAAGCCTTGACCAAGTGGTTCACCTAACCGACGTGGTGGCAACTCACAACTTCGGCCTCAGGGTATACCGGTCCTCCGACAACGAGATCACCTGCAGCTCTGTAGAATACGGCCAAGAATACGGAGGGGTCCAAGCTCCAAGCAATCCTAACTTCGTTGTTCGCGGCCTACTTCACCGGTTCGACGTGGGAGAGCTCAACGAGTCTGCAACCGGAATGGTCGCATATTCAGGGCTGTCCGTTGACGGCGAGGCAGGGGGAGAGGCAAGCATCACAGCATAACTCTATCAAGATTTAAGACATGGCAATTCCGACTATCTCAGACACAACAAGCATCCTTGGCTTTGACCGGGGATCCCTTGTTAACTACCAACCATTCGCCAGCGACAGCCCCACCTCGTGGGCCGCTAGCAATCTCCCCACCGGGATCCTCATTGATTCCGTGACCGGGCTCCTCTCTGGAACAGCAGACGACCCGGGCGTTTTCGTCGTTGGTCTGACCGCCACGAACGGAGAAGGAACAAGCGCCGTGCACGAGATCGCGATTGGAATCGGAAGCGAGATCCTTGGAACTGACGCAATCGGAGTTGAGATCGACGTTGACCTTGCAACCGGCAAGGCTGTCCTGCGGGGAGTTGACCCGGCTGGCGACGACGCTCCGACCATGTTCGCCAAGAGCGGAGACCAGATTTTCATCGACGTGGGATTCTTCAAGGACGGAAGCCTTCAGGCCATTCCGTGCACGCAGATCATGTTCACTCTGAAAGAATACGAAGGAGAAGAGCAATTGACCCTGACCTCCGGAGTCACTGAGCTGATCGGTGGAGGGTTTGATTCTCGTTTTAGGACCATGGTTGACTTCGACAAGACCGCAATCGACAACGCGCTCTCGAGCTACGAGGGCGACGTGAGGACCGGATTCCTTGGACTCGCAGAGATCGAGTGGACCTACTCATACGGAGACGTGAACACAGCGGCACTAAACGCTAAGCGCTCCACCCAGACTTTCCGCGTAGCACTAGACCGCGACCTGATATGATCAACGGAGAAGGAATGAATTGGGCGGAAGCCATGCTCTTCATCAAGAGCGGGTGGGCCGTTCGCAGGGCCATCTGGAACAACACCACGGGCCCTCTGACGGATCCTGACATTGTTCGCTGGATCCTTTTTCACAACAACCTTTTCTACATGGTCGAGTCTGACGGATGGGGCGCGGCAGAGTTTCGCGTCGTCACAACTGCAGACTTCGGAGAGGACGAGTTCAGAGCAAAGGACTGGTCCGTGCACCCTGTCGGATGCTATATTCAGAGTGCCAGCGTGGACTCTCTCCTTGCGGACTTTGTAACGGCCGCTGAAGGCCAGCCCTTCCCAAGGCAGATCAGCAACCCGAATCTTCACTTCGGCGCGTGCAGCGACTCTGTGGCGCCCGAATCACTCACTCCTGACGGAGGGGACTACTCAGACAACGGATCTCTCCCCTCCCCGGGCCCGGTCAACGATCAAGGCTGGAACAGCAACGGCGGTCTCCCCGGCTCACCTGACGGTGGCGGCGCGGGTGGAGGCGGCGGCGGCGGCGGCGGAGAAGGTGGAGACGGCGGAGGCAGACAGCCCAGAGGCCAGAACCAAGCTCCCGCCACTCCTGAGCTCACTGTCTCAGTCTCCCTGTGGTCGGTTGATGGCAGTGTCGGAACACCGGCCTGTGTTACTGCGGGAGCCTTCGGAAGGAATCTTTATCAGCTGGACGTTTCGGTGGAGATGGCAGCAAGCGACTATGATCCCTACTTGGATCCGTGGTGGGGAACCTTCAATTGGTCCCCGAATATGATTCTTGGCGCCACCGGACTTTCACTGACCGCGCCCGGAGAGGATCGTTTTTCGATCTTGCCCGGAGAGACTGTCAACATCATCAATTGCGAAGTCTGGCTCGAGCCCATCTATCAGGGTAGCGTGCCGACAGCGGCCAATACAGCCTTCCTGAAGGCCAGCGCGTATCTTCCCCAGAGGCGGATCACGACGCAGACCAAGGAGAACTTTACGGCCCTCCCCGACTGCACGACTCCCCCAGAGTCCGGAGATTACGGTTCCTAGATTGTCGTTTTCTGGTAGTTAGGATTTTGACGTGTTCGCTATAGTGAACACCAGTCACTTCTTACCTTGCTTTCATTCGCAGAAACAAAACTCGCCCTCGTGGGGGGACTTGCATTTATCGGTCAATCAGTTTCATCTGATGGATTCGAAGGATGGACCCTTCCCACGTTCTCAGTCGCCATGGTCGTCTACCTTCTTTGGAAGGGGGAGCGCCAAGAGCGACAGCAGCAACGCTTTCGGGAGGAATCCCTGAAGGCACAGATCCACGTCAAAGACGCAATCGAAGCGCTGAGGGAAGAGATAATTGACATGAAGTGGGGTAGAAGAGACTGATAACAAAACAACAAATGGAACTCGTAACCAACATATTCAATTGGGTCGCCGAAAACGGCCTCGCCGTCGTTAACGCACTCCTCGCCGTAGTGGGCGGAGCCAGCGTGATTGCTAAGCTCACCCCTACACCAAAGGACGACGCATTCCTTGCAGCCGCTAAGGCCAAGCTGGACGCTCTCGCCCTCAATCCCGTAATCAAAAAGAAGTAACTGAAATGTTCGGAATGTGGAGACGCCGGTCGAGGAAGCCGCAAGGTCAGAGGTCCTCTCGCAGTAAGCTGAAGACAGCCGCCCGGCCCTCCATATTCTCTTTTCTCTTCGGGAGGAAGAAGGTGCAGGAGAAAAAAGCACCCACCATACACAGTCAGGCTGCGGAACATCTCTACAAGAGAAAGAACCGTTCTGGCCTGAATACAGCCGCCATGAAGCTGATCCTCGACTTCGAGGTCGGCGGAGGCGAGCGCTACTACAACAGCAAGCTCAAGGCTCCCTGCTGGCCCGGTGCCTCCTCAGGAGTCACTGTGGGGATCGGATACGATTTGGGCTACAAGTCCGCAAGCCAGATCCGGAACGACTGGTCAAAGCACCTCCCATCGTGGAAGGTGAACAAGCTGGTCGAGGTTTCCGGCGTCAAGGGACGCAAGGCTCTGGACCTCCTGTGGAGGACCCGTGGAATCGAGATCGATTGGGATGCGGCCCTAGAAGTCTACAAGGAAAAGACCATTCCCCGCTTTATTGCCACCACTCTCCGCGCCTTCCCGGGCGCCGACCTGCTCCACCCAAGCGCATTTGGGGCCCTTGTTTCCCTTGTTTTCAACCGTGGGGGCTCCGTAAATGGCTCCCGCCGGTCGGAAATGTTAGCAATTCGGGGCCTCGTCCCGAAGAAGGACTACAGCGGGATGGCCCGGAAAATCAGGGAGATGAAGCGCCTTTGGAGCAAATCAAAGCTGCGCGGACTACATCGCCGACGTGATGCAGAGGCCAATTTGATTGACTCTGCGGCAGGGCTGTAGTAATATCCTTTCATCATGACCAGAAAATGGAGCGACCAAGAAGTCGCAAAAATAACAGAACTCAGGAACAGCGGCTCGACGTGGGCTGAAGTCTCCGACGCAATGAGTGCGACTCCTGAGCAGGTCCGGAATGTCTTTAGAAACCGCAGCAAGGTGAGCAAGCCTGCAAGCAAAGCGGGAGAGACAACCAAGAACTTCAAGAACGGCGCCATGGACGCGCTAGGATACGCAGAGGAGGAGATCAGCACGCCTGAAGATGCGCTGATGTTCTTTTCTCTGGATCCACGGGAATGGGAAGTAGTGTCCTTTGGCTGCTCAGTATGGCAGTCCGGAGAGAACAACCTCTACGCCATCAAGGGGAGCTTCAAGCCCAAGAAGGAGATCGCGGAAGCACGCGACGAGATCAGGGACCTCATCGAAGAGGCCAAGAAGAACGTCAAGCTTCGCGTCCCCAAGAAGAGGGCCAAGAAAAAAAGCGGCAAGATGGCCATCATATCATTGGCCGACCTTCACATCGACAAGCTTGCCGTTGGCGAGGTTGTGATGGATCGCGACGCCACCTTTGAGACTGCTAGGGATATCGCCCGGAATGCAGTGAATGGTCTTGCGGAGAAAGTCAGCAGGGACGGAGTCGACCAGATTCAATTTGTGGTGGGCCACGACCTCTTCAATGACGACGGCAAGATCAACAAGGTTCCGTCGACCACTCAAGGGACTCCTCAGCAGTCGGAGCTGGATTGGCAGCGGGTATACAAAGAGACCCGGGTTATGCTTTGCAAGATGATCGACGAACTCACAGAGATAGCGCCCGTTTTCGTTCCGGTCATTCCCGGCAATCACGATTTCAAAAAGGTGTTTTACCTTGGCGACGCAATCGAGATCTGGGCGGAAGGAAACAAGAACATCACGGTCGACAACTCCACCGGGCTCCGTCGCTATTACGAATACGGAAACACCCTCTTCGGAATGACTCACCACATCAAGGCGACGGACGCGAACGCAGTGATGAGTGTCGAGGCTGCTGACATGTGGAGAAGCGGACAAGGGCGGGAGTGGCTTGTTGGTCATCTCCACCAAGCACGCAAGGTGACGGTTAGAGTATCCGATAGCGAGCGCCAGTTGGATGGCGTGTCCGTCAGGATCCTCCCAAGCCTGTCGGCAAATGACGAATGGCACTCTGCAAATTGCTACGTGGGATCAGTTCCTGCTGCGCTTGGTCTGGTTTATGACAAGCAGAGCGGACTAGAGACGACCCATCAATGGTCTGAGACCCTGCAAAAATAGGGAAACCCAAATGGGTTAAAAATAGATCAAAAGAATTGTTGCGACGAGGGAGCCTTCTGGTAAGGTTCCCTCGTCATGCAAAACCAATCCAACACCGACACAATCACCCGCTCCTTCGGAGTAGAGTTCGAATTCGCAGGCGGCGCCTCCCGCCAAGTAGTCGCCCAGAAGATCACCAACAAGGGGATCGACGCAATGGTGGAAGGCTACAACCATCGCACACAGCGCTACTGGAAGATCGTAACTGACGCTTCGCTCTGCGGCCGGAATGCAGGCGAGCTTGTCTCCCCCATCCTCAACGGAGAAGAGGGGATCGTTGAAATGAAGAAGGTGCTGGACGCCACCTCCGACGTCACCACGGTCAACAACTCCTGCGGCTTTCACTGCCACGTCGACGTTCGTGACTTCACACTTGCGGAGATGAAGCGGGTTGTGAAGCTCTTCCTCCAAAGCGAAGACGCACTTGACGCAGTTCTTGCTCCCTCCCGTCGCGGCCGCTCCTCCCGTTGGGCCCCCACGGCCATGAGCGTTAACGCACGTTCCTCCGCCAATACTCGCAACGAGGAAAACAAGCGTTGGTTCGGCCTCATCGACAACTGCCGGAACATGGACCAACTCTCCCGGGTTTTCGGAACGCGCTACACGAAGCTGAACCTGTTCAACATCGCCAGCCGGGGCGCAGTTGAGTTTCGCTGCCACCAAGGAACCCTGAACCAGACCAAAGCTGCAGCATGGGTTAAGCTCTGCGTGGCCCTCGTCGAGTCGGCTCGCCAATACAGCTCAGTCCGCCCCCGGGCCGCTAGGAAGAACGGCGCAGCTCGCCTCCCGCAAGTTCTGACCACTCTCAAGGTGACCGGAGAGGTCCGCAAGTTCCTCCTGCAGCGCAGCAGGGAACTTAACATCACTCGCCGCCAAGAGCGCCTTTCCCAATCCGTTTAACCCTCACAGAAAACCAGAACGATGAAACTCTACTTCGCTTACGGCTCCAACATGAACGTCGACCAGTTCGACGGCCGGTGCCCCAAATCAACTCCTGAGTCAGGAGCCACCCTCAGGGGCTACCGCCTCATCATCAATCAGCGCGGCGTCGCTACCCTTGCCAAGAACAAAAAGGCAGAGGTCGAGGGAGCCCTCTACAACTTGGACCCCAAGGACGAGCTCGTTCTGGACGTGTGTGAAGGTGTTGCGGGAGGCTTCTACAAAAAGGAGACTCTCAGCGTTACACTCGACAACGGAGACAAGGTGGAGGCTCTGGTCTACATCGATCACAAAGGCAAAGCAGGCGGAAGGGCCCGGAAGGGCTACCTCGAGACCTGCCTCGACGGAGCCGTTGAATGGGGCCTCACCAAGGCCGTTAACACTTTGAAGCATATCAAGAAGACTCAGCCCAAGCCTAGGCCCGTCAAGGTCAAGGACCAGCTGATCCAGTGGACGCCTCAGCGCGGCCTCGCTCTGCAGGCCAAGGCCTCCCGGAAGAAGCGCCGCGTGGTAATCGACAAGTCCCGGAACACGGTCTACACGGCCGCGAAAAGGGACTGGAAAGTAAACCGCAAGACAAGGGATCGAGTCTGCAACGAATATTAGGCCTTGACCGGAACAACAAATCTGATAAGATACAAAAAGATGAGCGCAATACCATCCACTACAATCAACGAAGGAAGCCATTCGGTTTTCGTATACGGAACCCTCAAGCGGGGATTTCACAATCACGGCCTCCTTGCCAAAGAGGAGTTCGTTGGCAATGCCACAACGATCAAGACTTATGACATGCACTACACCGGGGGCCTTCCCTACGTGCTCGAGAGCGGGAACACTTCCCGGATCCGTGGCGAGGCCTACCTCACGGACGACCGGGGAATGGCTAACCTCGACCGGCTTGAGGGCCACCCAAGTTTCTACGAGCGTCGGATCATCTGGATCCAGCCGGAGCTTGGCGCCCCTCGCAAGGCTTGGGTCTACTTCCTCAACGAAGAGGGAGCCAGAGGCTACGCGGACCAGTTCAACGCAGGGACTCTCGTTGAGAGCGGCAATCACTCACACTAACAATCAATGAACATAACATCAGGAAAAAAGCAGAGGCCTCAGCGCCTCGTCGTCTACACGCCGGAAGGGTTTGGCAAGTCCACCCTTGGAAGCCAGTTCCCCAATCCCATCTTCCTCGACATGGAGAAGGGCGGAACGGATCACCTCGACATTAACCGGGTGACCGCTGAGACATACGCGGAAGCCAAGGAGCTTGTCGCCCACGTCACAAAGAACCCGGGCGAGTTCGAGACTCTGGTTGTGGACACGGCCGACTGGCTCGAGAAGCGGATTGCCGACCACGTGTGCAAGCAGCACAAGCAGGACTCCATCGAGGGTTTTGGCTACGGCAAGGGATACACCTACCTTGCGGAGGAGTTCAGCAGGTTCCTTCTGTCCTTGGACGGAGTGATTGCAGCCGGAATGAATGTCCTCGTTCTGGCCCACAGTCACGTGAAGCCGTTCACCCCACCGGACGCAGCTCAGGGATATGACCGCTACGAGCTCAAGATGAGCCGTCAGACGGCCCCGATCCTCAAGGAGTGGTGCGATGCCCTCCTCTTCGGCAACTTCCACACCCGGGTGCAGGACCGCCAGATGGGCAAGGCGCGTGGGGTCGGCGGGACTGAGAGGGTCCTCCACACGGAGCACTCTGCCGCGTGGGACGCCAAGAACCGTTTTGGTCTGGCTCCCCGGGTGGCGTTTGCCATCGAGAGCCTGTCCGGACTAATTCAGGCCAGCGCCCCCGCTAAGGCCCCTGAGAGCCCCGTAGAGGCCTCAGAGGCCCCTGAGACGGGTTCGGAGTCGCCGGAAGCCCCTGAAGCCGCTGACGTGGCTCCTGTGGCCCATCCTGAGATTGCACAACTCGAGGAGATGATTGCTTCGGCTCCCGGGCTCACTCTGGAAGATCTGAACGGCTTCCTCGCAGACCGGGGCCAGATCGGCCGCAACGAAGGCTACGGCGCCGTGGGTATCGGCTACGCCCAGAGAGCCCTCAGCAATGCTGCGGGGTTCCTGAACTCCTTGACCGGGTGGAAGGGGGCCCAATGAGCCTCCGGTGCTCAGCACTCCCCAAGTTGGCCGTGTGTTCATCCTTCGAAGGAAAGCGGGGCCCTGCTGGCCCTGCCGCCCTTCGGGGGACCACGGTTGACTACGAGTGGAGGAAGGCGATCTTCGAGATGGTCGGCAGTGATGAGGAATTCGACGCTTGGGACAATAGCGAGGCCCCCTCAGAGCTCAACGCCGACGACCTCGCATCGATGCAGTGGGGGATCAACGCCGCAACCGATATTGCCGGTGGGGCCCTGATCGAGACCAGAGCCTCCAAGCTCAAGGTGGACATTCCACACACCGGATCCACCGGAGAGATGGACGGTCTCATTGAGGGAAAGCGAATCACGTTCGATCTCAAAACCGGCATGATCAGGAACTACAGGGAGCAGATGGCCGGGTATGCTTTGGGCATGATGGCCCGGACGTTCACCGACGACTGGACCTGCTACCTGATCTTCTGCGACCAACAGGAAGTTGTTCGCCACGAGTTCACCCATGATGAGGCCTTCGACATAGTCAAGAACATCGCGGCCGCGTATCATACCGACGAGAAGCAGCCCACCCCCAATGAGTATTGCGGATGGTGCCAGCACGCCAACACTTGCGACGCTCGACTCATCGCCGCCAACAAGACCTTCGGACAGACCGCCCGGCTGATAGCTGGCGAAGACTTCGACGAGATCCTTGGTGACGAAGAGGCCCTTGCGGAGTTCCTAGATGGCGCCTCCGTTATCGGAGACTATCAGGCGCAAGGGAAGACCCGGGCCAAGGAGATCGGTGGCATCAATGGATGGAAGACGGTTAAGTTCAAGGGACGGGAGTTCGTCGACAAGAAAGCTCTCCCCGGATTTATTAAGAAGAATGGGCTTGACCTCGCAGACGTCTTAGGATATTGTGCAGCCCTTCCCGCAAACAAGCTCCGGGAGTTAGCCGGAGAGAAAGCGGACGAAATCATCAGCAGAGGCAAAGAAGTAATTCAACTACGCAAAACCAAAAAAGACAAATGATGTATCAGCCAGTATGGACCGGACGCCCCAGAGTTTCCATCAAGTCCTTCAACAAAAAGACAACCCCTACGCAGGAGCCCAAGCCCCGGATCATTCCCCGGTGGGCCGCTAAGGGACTCGCCCCGGCTCGCCGGATCAACGGAAAACTTATTCTTTCCACTCGCAGAGGAAAACATGCTTGCAATAAAGGCGCAGTGGTAGTAAGATCCCCCCACATCCGATACGGATGCTAGATTCTCCAACAAAAAACAACAGACAACAGACAAACAGATATGCCTACCTATAAGCAAAGCAGCAGCGACGCCAAGACCCCAATCGAGAACCTCACCCCGGGCCGTTACGGCTTTGAAGTGATCGAAGCGAGCGAGGTCATGGCCAAGTCCGGCAACGAGATGATCAAGTTGAACATCAAGATTGCCAATCACCCTAACCGCGTTTATGACAACCTCGTGTTTACTGAGCGTGCCTTCTGGAAGATCGACCAGTTCCTCGTGGGAACCGGAGCCAACCTCAGCGAGGGCGCTGAAGTGGAGGTTACCGCCGACGGCGTCCTTGGTTCCATTGGGATCGTTGAGCTTGGTGTTGAGCCCGGCATGGGTGCCAGCGCCGACCGCGAGTTCAACAACGTGGTCAAGTATATCCACCCGGACGCATGGAGCGCTGCGGACAAGGACCTGATGGGCAAGGCCACGGAGTGGGCCGACGACGCCATCGTTCCTTCCGCCCCGGCAGCTCCGGTCGCGGACGAAGACATGCCTTTCTAATCTTGGGAAGCTAGCATAACACAAAACACAGTGACCCCTCGCCCCTACCAGACTGAATTTGTCGACGCCGTAATCGCAGACCTTCGGGAATGCCAACGAGTGTTAGGCGTAGCAGCAACTGGTGCAGGAAAGACAATCATCGCGTCGATGATCATGTCCCGGGCGAGGGGTCGCTGTTTGTTTTTAGCCGACGCAAAGGAGCTTGTTAAGCAGAACGCAGACAAGTTCAACCAGTATTCAGGTCGCCATGCGGCCATCGAGATGGCGGCTGACAAGGTCGACGTCGAGGGGGACGCCCCCTCCGTCATTGTCGGAACCACTCAGTCAATCGCCCGGAGGCTTGAGAAGTATCCCCGGGACTATTTCAGCCTGATCATAGTCGATGAGGCCCACCGTAACACCGTAGGACAGCAGGCGCAGGACGTCCTCGACCATTTTAACAATGCAAAGGTTTTGGGAGTCACGGCCACCCCTTTCCGCTCCGACCGGAAGAAGCTTGGCGACTTCTACGAGAAGATCTCAGTGGATATCGGCCTCGAGCGCCTGATCAGGGAGGGCTTCCTTTCGCCGATCACAATCAAGTCAGTCCCGGTCGACATGGACCTCAGGGACGTTCGGACCACGGCAGGAGACTACAATGCGGGAGACCTTGGCGCCGCCATCGAGCCTCACCTGAAGGCAGCAGCCCTCCTCCTCAAGGAGCACGCGGCCGGTCGGAAAACGGTTGTATTCCTTCCCCTGATCCGGACCAGCAAGCTTTTCGTCAAGGAGCTCACCAAGCTAGGGATCCGCGCCGTCCACGTTGACGGAGTGGACCGTGAGGCAGCTCAGAAGTTTTATGACGGAGAGGCAGACGTTATTTGCAATGCCTCTCTCCTGACAACTGGATGGGATCACCCGCCCACGGACTGCGTGTATATTCTCCGGCCCACCAAGTCATTGGCCTTATTCCAGCAGATGGTGGGCCGGGGGACACGTATCGCGGAGGGGAAAACGAACCTTCTCCTTCTCGACCCCCTGTTCCTCACGGACAATCACAAGCTCATCACCCCCGCAAGACTCCTTGCCAGCACCCCTGAGCAGGCTGAAGCAGCCGACACTATCCTGCAGACTCAGGAGGAAGTGGATCTCCTCGAAGCAATGGAGGAGGCTGAGACTATCAGCAAGGACCGGCTTCGTCAGGAGCTCGAGGAGAAGAGCAAGCGCAAGTCCAGAACGGTTGACGCGATGGACTTCGCCCTCAGCGTTGAGAACTTCGACCTTGCCAATTACGAGCCGGAGATGGGATGGGAGCTCGAGCCTCCGTCCACCGGACAATTGAAAACTCTTGACAAATTCGGTTTCAACCTCCAAGATGTAACTTATCGCGGACAGGCCTCAAAGATCCTTTCGGTCCTGTTCGATAGACAAGAAAGGAATCTGGCGACGCCTAAGCAGGTGAAGCTCCTCAAAAGGTTCCGCCACCCATACCCTCACCTCGCAACGAAAGCAGAGGCGGGGCACTTCCTAGGAAAAAAGTTCAGAAGATAAAAACATGCCAAGATACACTCAGCGCAATTCATCAAGGAACGACGACGGCCTTCCGTTTTCGGTCCAAGATTTCATTTCAGGGGGCGCCCCGCAAGGCCAGCGCAACCACGCATTCTTTGCCGCATCAGCTCAGCTGAGAGATGCAGGCTACAGCCAGAGCGAGGCTGAAGGTATATTGGTTCCTGCGGGGATCTCCCACGGCCTCACCGACCACGAGTGCAGGACGTCAGTCAACTCAGCGTTCAGCAAGCCAGCCAGAGAGGCACCGTCCCACGGCGGATCTCCTCAGGCACCGAAGCGCAGGTTCCGCTTGAAGACCAACAGCAAAGGAGAGACCGTTCAGGAGAAGCCCAAGCGCAAGCTAAACAACTCTCAGCCCGTCCCCCTTCCCGTTCCTGTGTTTGACGGCTTCATCGAGGTCCTGAAGGCAGCGTTCCAGCCCGGGGAGCTCGTATGTATCGCAGACTACATGCAGGACAAGCAGACCGGCGAATATATCGCCCCTCAGTCCGGAGTCAGCCTCCCCCGGGAGAAGTGGATCGAAAGGTTTGAGGCCAAGGCAGGCGACATGCGTAAAGTCTGGGGTTGCCCCAAGGGAATGTTCATGCGGATCAACCCCATGGACGGCAACGGAGTCAGCGACGTCAACGTCACGAGTTTCCGCCACGTTCTAGTGGAGTGGGACAAGGACAATGAGGGAAACCTGATCTCCAAGGAAGAGCAGCTTGGAATGATCCTCGCATCGAATCTCCCGGTCTCAGCCGTGATCGACTCAGGAAACAAGTCGGTGCACGCTTGGGTCAGGGTTGATGCGGAGACCAGAGAGGAGTATGACGAGAGGGTTGACGAGATCTACGACCTATTTGACCAGCACGAGCTCGACAAGCAGAACAGGAACCCGGCGCGGCTGTCGCGTGCAGCAGGCTTTGACAGGGAAGTAGATGGATCCGTCAAGGTGCAGGACCTTCTCCTGACAGATATCGGCGCCGAATCTTGGGCTGAGTGGGAGCACCAGCAGGAAGTCAGCCTTCTAGGAGAGCCCCTGCGGATCTCAGGGTTGATGGAATACGATACCAGCAACGACCCAAACAACATTCTGGGGAGCCGGTGGCTCTGCAAGGGCGGATCCTTGGTGATCAACTCGCAGGCTGGCGTGGGCAAGTCCACCCTGACCACTCAGCTCGCCATTGGATGGGCCCTTGGACGGGAGGAGCTCTGCTTCAACATCAAGCCGGTCAAGCCCCTCAAGAGCCTTATCTTGCAGGCAGAGAACGATCAGGGCGACCTTGCAGAAATGGTGCAGGGAGTCCGGGCCGGGTTTAACCTCACCGACGAGGAGAGCAAGACCCTTGACGACAATATCCTTTTCCACCGTATCACCGACAAGACCGGCTTTGAGTTCCTCCGCATCGCAGAGCAGCTCGTGAGCCTTCACAAGCCAGACATTCTCTGGATCGACCCCCTCCTGTCATTCTTCGGCGGAGACATTAACAAGATGGATGAGGTCATGGCCTTCTGCGCAGAGGGACTGAACAACCTCAGCGCCAGAACGGGAGTGATCAACATCCTCATTCACCACATGGGCAAGCCACCCAAGGACATGAAGGTATGGGACGCAATGACCGGCAGCGACATGGGATACGCAGGACTTGGGAGCTCAGCGCTGACGAATTGGGCCCGTGAGGTCCTCTCGTTCCGCCGTATCAACCCCAAGGCAAAGCTCCCTACGTTCCAGCTGGTGGCCTCCAAGCGCCGCAAGCGTGCCGGAATGATCGAGCCTGACACTGGCGAGGTCGCAGAAAGTATCTTCATCCGCCACTCTGGCAAGGGCCTGACATGGCGCCAGATCGGACAGGCTGAGGCCACCCGCGAAGAGGAGCAGGAGCAGGGATGCGGAGGAGGAAGCTACCCGGAGGGGAATTCCCGGACCATGGGTGGCAGGACTTTCACGAGAGGCTCCAACAATGTGAGCGGAGTTATCACCAATGAGAACGCACCATTCTAACAACAAGTAACAATGAGCAACGACAAATACGAAAGAAGGCAGCAAGAAGAGGAAGCTAATTACAAGAGGGTTTATGCCGATTGGATAAGCGCAATGAGCGACGAAGAGAAAGCAAAGATGGATCCGGCGCTGCTGAAGCCCCACGTAGACGGCAAGGCCGGTGGCGTGGCAGAGTGTGACCTTGCGGATTCCCCGCTTGCCAGCTACGATCCTTCGAAGGAGGAGGACGCAGCCCCTGAGGAGGCCCCGGTTTCCGGCATGGGCAAAGAAGACGTCTGGGAGGTTCTTCGGCGCGTTATCGGAGAGATCAAGTCCAGCAAGAACCCGGGCCTCACCATTGAGTGTGTAGCTCTGGCCTCCGGGCTTAGCTACCTTGGTGACAGCCAGCAGGAGATCGCCACTCGCCACGGAGTCACCCGGGCTGCAGTCAGCAAGCGCTGCGTCCAGTTCTGCGAGGCAATCGGACTCGAGCCGTCGCGTGCAATGCGGTCATTGGAGGCCCGTGAGGCCTACAGGGACGCACGGAACAAAAGCCTTGGAAAGTGATTGACTATGGAGGGCCATTCTGATACCTTCCTCTTCGACATGCCAGAAGACAAGTCCCCGCGACTAAAGTGGATTGAGAAACATGAGATCAAGATCCTCGTGAACCTGAACTCCTACGTCGCGACCAAAGTCCACCATGAGACCGCAACTAATCTGAAAAAAGCAAAGATAACACAAACTGAAGACCAAGACCTGAACAAGGCGCTCCAAGCGCTGGCCCACAAATTGGGCATCGAAGTCTGGAACTGGAATTAACAAAATGGAAAACAAGAACACACAGTTAGGACTGTTTAATCCTAACATCGAAGGAGCGGAGGTTGATGAACTTGGCCTCTCTATCCCGGAGGACACGCAGGTGAATGAAGAATCACTTGCATGGATGATCCAAAGGGCCGCTAAGCTGCAGAAATGCGCCAAGTTCATCATCGGCGACGCTCTGAACTTCGCCGTGGCCAACTACGAAGGCGACGTCTGGGGACGCTATGCTGAGGCGACTGGCCTCGACGTAGCCACCCTCAAGATGGCGACCAGAGTGGCCCGGCAGGTCCCCAAGGAGTGCCGGAACGAGAACCTGTCCTTCGATCACCACAAGGCAGTCAGCCACCTAGACGCCTCTCTCCAAGAGAAGTATCTGACCATGGCCGACGAGAAGGGACTCAACCGCGCCAAGCTGCGCAAGTCTATCCTTCTGGGCCGTGAGGCTACTGATGAGGACATGGCAGAGAAGCCCGGCGGAGGACACGACAACCTCGCCCCTCACGTGAACAGGATCGTTACCCTTGGACGCAAGTTCGAGGAGAGCTCCTACCTCGAGCAGGCAGACGTAGAGCAGCTCTACGCGATGCACAAGGATCTCCTTCCTGTTCTCGAGCTCCACGTCAAGCTCGTGAGGAAGATGGGAGAGAAGGACATGACAATCACTGACGAAATCGAAGAAGATCTCAACAAGCTGAACGGATGATAACTAGCAAAATTACAACGAATGGGCCCACGAGCCCGAAAGTGATGGGAGGGGCGCAGCTCCTCAGGTTGAAGAGCAACGGAGCAATCGCCCTGTGGGACGGGATGAGCGCCTACGTGATCATCGTGGCAGAGGGACTACACGCAGGTGACATTGCGGAGGCCGTTACCATCGAGATCAAAGACGGTAACTATGTTCTCGACAACTTCGAGACATGGAAAGGAGAGCTCACCATTGCCGACCACGGCCTCGCCTACGCAGGTGAAGAGAGTGCAGCCCTTCCGGTTCCCAAGCCCCTCACGGAGGATCCCGGCCCCAAGGGAGCCATGGGAGAGCCCGGAGACATGGATTCCGGCTTCTATGCAATAGACGCACCGGCGCCCAATGCAGCTGAGGCCCTCGAAGATATCCTCAGCGACATGTTTGGCCTGTCCCCCAATCCCCCGGAGCAGCCCAAGCCCTATGACGTCGACCCACCCAATAACCGCCTGAACTGATGGATCTAAACGTAGAACAAGTAAGCGTCGCAGAACTGACCCCTTACGTTGCCAACGCAAGGTTCCACTCTGAGGCCCAGATAGCAGAGATCGCCTCTTCCATTGCGGAGTTTGGATTCTCTAACCCGATCCTGATCAGAAAGAACGGGACCGTTATCGCCGGGCACGGTCGCCTCCTAGCGGCCCGTCATCTGGGGATGCACACGGTTCCAGTGATCAGGCTTAATCACCTCACGGATACCCAAGCAAGGCTCCTGACCCTAGCGGACAACAAGATCGCAGAGAAGAGTTCTTGGGACGCCGACATGCTGAAGGCAGAACTGGACAACCTCAACGACACAGAGAACTGGTCGGAGATAGTCAAGACCGGCTTCAGTGAGACTGAGCTCGAAAACCTCCTAGACGAGGCCATCGATATCGAGGAGGACCACAGCGACACAAACAACTCGCCTGACGTCGTCAGGTTCCGCAACTACAACATCGAGATCTCCCCCCGGGAGGCCGACGCTCTGATAGAAGCCCTCGAGCTCTACGCAGAGGAGAAGGGTAGCTTCTTCGGATTCTTTAACTACATTTTGAAAGGACTAAAATAATGAATGGAGACCAAACAGGAACAGAAAAGCTGTTTAACGACAGCTACTACAGCACGGAAACCCTCACTGCTGAGGAATGCGCAGAAATTACAGAGCTTCTAGGAATGGAGGGAGAAGATAGTATCGAGCCAAATTGGCGCCCCCTCTGTTGTGGAGTAGCAATGAACCTGCGGAAGAGACAGTTCCAATGCTGCAATTGCACGCGCTGGTGTTCGAGAAGCCATCTAGCTTGGATCTATATTGACACGCCCTACTCATATATCGATGCTTTATGAACTTATAATCTGGGGAGTCGGTTGTCTGCTGATTACAGTGGCGGCTCTCAACATTACCTACTAGAACAACAAACCGAAAGGGGGGCCCAAGCGGCCCTCCTTTTCGTTTTGACGGGATCGGAAGGTTGTGGCCCTAGATCTCAAAGCTGATATCACCCGCCTCAAGGGAGCAGAATACAACCCCCGGAACATCGTGGGGGAGGACCTCGAGGCCCTACGAGAGAGTGTCCGGACCCTTGGCGTCGTCAAACCCATCATCGCCCACGGCGAAACCATCGTTGCAGGCCACCAGAGAACGAAGGCGTTGACAGCTGAGGGAGTCACCACGGCGCCTGTCTACTTCATCGAGCAGGATCTCACCGTGTATGACGAGGTCCTCTTCAACCAGCTACACAACGGGACTGACAGCGACGAGGGAAACCCTGACGCAGTTCTGGATGGCGAGCTCAGCGTGGGATGGAATCAGATTCCTGCTGACAGCGTCAGAGGGAACTTCAGGTCAGAGGGGGCGGCGCTTAGGGCCCAAATGTCCAGACTCATCCTCAAATACGGCCCATGGGGCGGCGTGGTGGCCCTAGACACAGGTGAGGTGATACATTGCGGCCACTACGCTATTGCCTGCGCCTCCACCGGAGAAGACGTTCTAGCATACGTGGTGCCAGCTGCAAAACGTAAGGAGTATATGGAGAGACTAGGCCGGGTATACGGCGTTTACTCCTATGACCACGTTGAGAGGAAGGATTACCTGCAGTCACTGGCGCAACTGCCACGGCTCCGTGTGAAAACGGCTGGCGCCAAGAAGTCTGCGCTCTACGAGAAGATGGTTCGTCCATGGCTCAAGGAGAACCCAACGGCAAAGGTGTTAGACTTTGGTTGTGGGCATGGCGACTACGTAAAGATGCTGAGCAAGCTTGGCTTCGACATACGAGGATTCGATCCGTTCCACAGGAAAGGGAAAGCTCTCAACCTCTCGAAGATCAATCGCATGGTAGACGGAATCAAGGAGGCCGGGTGCCAGTTCGATGCTGTGGTCTGCGACAGCGTGATCAACTCAGTTAACTGCGTGGAGTCGAGAGATGCGCTGTTCACTACCATCGCGGCATTCTGCAAGCCCGGTGGAACGGTGTTCACTGCCGGGCGCTCCAAGAAGTATAAGGAAGGGACCAGAAGGTTTACCGCAAGCAAGATGCGGACGCAGACTGTTAACCTCCTGACCTTCTTCGACGAGAATGGATTCTCTGGGACATACCGGAAGGGGGCATGGTTCTTCCAGCTCTACAATGACCGGCCGGAGATCGAGGTTCTCGCAGACTATGCCGGGATGGATATTGAGGAAGGCAGCTTTTGTGATACCAGAGGGGACTGGCAGGCGTCTTTAAAGGTGAGAGAACAGCGCCCCTCTGAGGATCAGGTGCTGAAAGCTATCGAATGGGAGTTCAACCTACCCATTTCGGGTGATGCCAGACTAGGCAGAATGGACATGGTCGACGCGGTCAGGGACGCATTGTTCTCTAACTAAGGGAGTTACGAAGATGCAGGAATTCCTCAGATTGTGGTTGCGGATAGTGAGAGCTCTGGTAAGGTTCACATGTCGCCAGCAACAAGAGCGACCAACACCAAACCAAACAACCAAATGAACATTCACACCGACTCCACCTCAATCGACAGCACCAAGCCCAATCCTAACGACGGCATCGTGATCATCTAGGGAAACCTCGCCCGCCTAACCAACCTCAACTACAATTAGACCAATGACCTCAGACCAAGCAGCAACAGCGATCCTCGACCTGATGAACAAGGACTACATCGAAGCATACAACAGCAGCGACGAGCCCACCCTTTTCGTGAACTGGATGCTGGCGCCCTTCAGGAACGCCTTCTCCACCAAGGAGTTCTCAGTAGTAGTCGCAGACACTCACGAGATCTTGGGCAACGAGCCCGGCAACTTTCAGCCTCAAGGCTAGACTTTCGGAATAGGTAAACAAAACAGGCTAAGACCCCTACCTTCCGCTCAATCCGATCCCGGACAGATAGTTCTCCTCCCGGGAAAGGAAAATAAAAGAGAACACAGCATGACAAGGGAGCCCCGCTAGAAATAGCGGGGTTCCTTCTTTTGTAGTGTTTGACGTCATTGCATAGGTAATGGCGACTATCAAAATAGATGATCTCTACGCGGAGACCATTACAGCAGACACGGAATTCCAGCTCGAAGGAGGCACCCTCTATGTGGGAGAGTGGGGAGCAGGCGTTGAGCTTCAATTTAAAGGCGCTGATGACTTCATCAGCTATGACGACCAGTCACCCGGTGCAGTATTTCGTGCACCGTCCACAGGGAAGATGAAGTGGGTTCACACTTCCGATTCTCCTGTCTCACTCAAGCAGATAGAGCAGCACTAATGCAACCCTTCTCATATCCGCTGACAGGAGGAAGCCACGGCGGCGACTCGCACACTGTAGAGGACGTTCAGGGCTACTACGGAGTGCTGACAGATTACTATTTCGACGGCGACGCCACTGAGACCCAGATCGACGAGAACAATGTCGGAGATTGGGTTGACGTTTTGTTTGATATCAACCCTCAGGGGACATTCGACAATAGGCCGACCGAAATGCAGGAAGCAAACCCCGCAGGGATCGTGGGAGACGGCAGCGCCGGGAGCCCGATCATGCTTAGCCTCGAGGGACTTGATACTCACTCGTCAGCCAACTTCAGGGCCTCAATGACATTCGAGCCCGACACAGACGAGTCGATCCTCGAGACCAGACTCCTCTTTGCCCGTCACACGGGAACGACCCCAAGCTCCAACTTCTCCATCGAGGAGGTCACCCTAAACATGACTCAGGGAGCAGACATTGTTTACCCTGCGGAGCCAATGCTTTCATTCTTCGTCGGCGACACTATCGACACGAACGGCCCCGGCGATGCCGGTAAATGCTGTTTCCAAATCAGATCTTCCGTTGAAGGGACGGCATCCCTTCGCGCTCTCACTTGGTATATCCAGAAGTAGAAACTCAATACAATGGCAAGAAAAATCAAAATTTACTCTGATACAGAAAAAGGCTGTATCCTGTTCGAGGGTTCCACCGTGGAGCCCAAATTCATTGGAACTATTGTCGCCAGCTCTCACCCCACGCTGTCGACTCGCATCATAGTCTACCGGACTGATCGTTTTCAAGCGGACGGCGTGTCCTTCAGAATCCTCTTCGGCAAGCTCAAGGACAGCAGGATCGAGAATCGCGACGGCGAAAACCTCATCACGGATCTGGGCTACACCCACCAAGAGGTTGTTGACTACATCAACGCGCAGGCAAACAACTTCCAGAACGTAACATCGACCCGGCCCGGCCTCGACCAGCACCCCAACTTCGACTTGGACCCTACCTCGACTTCGGTCATCATCGATAACGGCGAGCACTTCGGAGTCAACACAATCAAGGCGATTGTGGGAGCGGACGGCCTTGTGGACATTGTCTCGAGCGACTTCAGCAGTAACAACATCACGTATTTCGAAGATTGCCCACACACTAACCTGCAGATCAAGGGGAGCTTCGTAAGCGGTGGACCACAGGACGTTGCGGACGCCCTGAACGAATTGTTCACGGTCGGAGCCTTCGAGAGCGTGGTCATTTCGGACCCCTACTCCACCATGGTCGCAGACGTAGGCGGAGTGGTTGAGGGCTACACGCTCGAAGGAGCGGACGCAGTAGACCCTGACGGCGACGATATTTTCACTTATGACGGATCCGGCTACACCAATTACGCCGGTCTTAAGTCCGTAGGGACCATCGATCAGCCCGGCGAATACTTCACCTTTGATATTCGTGGTGAAGGGACGATTGGTTTTGGCCTCGTCCATTCAGACGCATCCTTCGCTGGCGGCAAGTTCTCAGGCAACAGCACATACGCAGACCCTGACAGCTTCGCTGCGGTCAACTCTGCGCATTACGGGTTCCAGTTCTCGCACTGGTTTCACCAGACTCCTAACGGCTCTTGGACCAACTACGGCGCCCTTACCGGCTACGCAGGCGGATCCGGATGGGGCAATTGGGACCAGCAGGCCGATTGGCTTGCAGGCAACCCCGTGAAGATCAAGGTGGGCCTCGATGAGAATGCCTACATTGCCATCTCCTCCCTGCAAAACGACGGAACTTGGGTCCTCCACTCGAGGTCCAACTACCCTCAGCCAGAAGGCGCCGTGTTTCACTTGGGAATCAAGTCCCAGAGCACGGCAGCTAGAGTCAGGACGGAGCCCCTGTCGCACCTCTTGGTTCCCGCAGCGCCGACTATGCAGTTTCGCTACGTCGAGAGCCCGGACGGATCGTTCGACGCTCCTCTGTTCGCTACTGCAGAAGAGGCTAACTACTTCGACACTGAGAGTGGCGGATCTGGCGACAGCCACCAGCACGTCTACGTCGATGACCCGACCGGAACCTCGTGGTATATGCCCGATAACGGCGGAACGATGGCGGGGTCAAGCGCCCCTGACGGAACGGAAACCTTCTTGGGTAACCCGATCAACTGGACGGAGATTACCACGTTGACCGACGCAGAGCTCGCCCCTGAGGCCTTCAGCGGCCCCGACTACACCTTTACAGAAGACGACAACGTATCCATTGCGGTCTCCCCGCAAGGATCCTCCTACACTACCACGGTGAGCGGTCTCCCCTCTGAGATGACGCTGGTCGACGGCTACCTTGTGCAGGGAACAACCCATCACGTCTTTGGTGACCAGACCCACACTATCACGGTTACGAGAACGAGCGCCTACGGATCATCCGCAGGATCGTTCGATCTTACCGTTACGGACGACGTCCCCCAGAACGCAATCCCCGGCTACACCATTTACGGTGTAAACCCGGTGACCTCCTCTCCTGACGTGATCCACCATTACAGCGGCTTCACTAATCTGGACCTCGATGAGACCCTCGAGCCCGGCAAGGAGATCTCTTGGACCCAGACGAATTCGAATGGGAGCGTGGCCGGACCCGGTCAGTTTATGCAGATCGGAATAGTGTCCTCCGGAACCAACAAGGCCACGACGGAGCTTGGAAACACCACGGCTGGATGGGACCTCAAGGCTACCATCTGGACCAACACCCTCAACCACATCTACAATACCGGATGGACGGACAGCAGCGAAGCATCCCTTGGCAGCAACAACGGAGCCGAATGGCGGCTAGCATTCCCGTCTGACAATGGCCCCATTGAGCTCTACAGGAATGACGTTCTCGTTCGGACCTCAGCTGCCAACTACAGCGGCACCCAGACCCTGACGGCTGCGGTTCCTGAGGGCTACAGCACCACAACCAAGGTCCCATCAGTGACCAAGACCGATATCGCGTTTTCCGGAGCTCCTCCGGCGGGATTCACTCAGGAGAGCGGATCGATGATCGACGCAACTACTCTCGCAGGTAACTCTGTTGTGAATCTGGACGCGGTCCTCGAGTCAGGCAAGCGGATGGTCGTAAATAAGAGCTGGATTGAGGCCAACGTCCTCCCCGGCGCCACGGAGAACCTCGAGAAGTCCTACATAGGCGTCCCCGCGCTGGCAGCAGCATGGGGAAGCGTAGACCTCCACAATGACTTCGACGCAGTGATGCGATGGGAGGGACAACCCGGGGCAACCCACAAGTCCACCCTCGCAGACGGTAGCGATACCGTTGCAAGGCACGAGTTCAACATTGGCAGTGAAACTGACGCCTACTACCACTACGCGATTGAATGGAATGGGACAGACCTCACGGTCCTTGCAGACTCTGACCTTTCGAAATTTACCGCTGAGGCCGACAAGGATCACTTCGCTCGCTACTCATGCTACGAAAACTACACGGACAGGGCCGGTGACCTCCCCTTGGTGATGGCCACCAAGACTGGAACCACTGAGCTAACCCTCAGCATGACCGGGATCTCCTTTGTTGATATCCCTGCGGCAGCGACGGGTAATCTGTCAGGCTTCACGAAGGCCTTAGATTTCTCAGGCGCAGAAAAGTGCCAGCAGGCCCACCCCAACTACGGCGTTCTCCCCCTGAGAGTGGGCACGAATACAGCTGCGGCCCTTCCTAGCGCCGTCAATAAAACATCGGCAGACACAAGCGCCAAGCCATGGGCTACCTCGTGCGTTTTCAAGTCGGCTGATCACAACGGCGATCAGTTCATATGGAACCAAGGTGAAGGTGGCGGCAGTAACAACGAAAACATCTACCTTCGGCTCAGCGCCAGCTCAGAACTGTTCTTCGGAATGGGAGCGTCAGGATCGGAAAACGAGTGTTCTCTGGGATCTATCAACGCCTCCGACTGGCATGGAGTATACGTGGCCCACAAAGGCCAGCGCCTGTCCGACACTGAAGCGACGGCCTCGAACCTAGCGGACAGCTATGACATTAGAGTCATGAGCTCTGGCGACAGCTTCAGCTCCCTGTCCTCTAACCTGTCGACCACAACCAATTGGGCGAATGGCAGCACCGGGAATTCTCAGCATCTTTCCTTCGTGGGCTACTTCTCCATAGGCGATCAAACCGGCAACTACTCAAACCCTGTCACCGCCAACGCCTTCCGTGGCAAGGTGGCGAGCATGGTAGTTACCACTCTCAAGCTTGACACTGTTGTGCCGGACGCGACGGAGATTGAAGCCATGATCACTGACCCGACAACGTGGGTTAACGACTTCAAGACCGGCGAAGACTGGCGGAGTCCGGGCCACTCGTCGAACCAGTCCAACTTCAACGATGGCAGTGGCTACTATCACTACGCAACGCAGGTTTGGCTGATGGGCGACGGCAACAATGACTCGTATGCAAATAAGATACGGAACCAGATCAAAGACACGGACACCACACTGACTTACCTCAGGATGGTTGGCATGGTCTCCAATGACATTGAGTCAGTGAGCATTCCCGGACTGACAAACTAGGCTCTCAAAACCTTAACCCAAGCCCTGCAGGATCACCTCCTGCGGGGCTTTTTGCGTATACCACAGGCGGGTTAGAAATAGACGAAGAAAGTATTTGCGACCTCAGAGGATTCTGGTAATGTCTACATATCGGCAACGAAGCCGACCAACCAAACCAAACCAATGATCACCAGACAAACCGCAATCAACGGAATCCACGCAGCGAAGTTCTCTCGCAGCAAAGTAATCGGACAGTTCTACAACTCCCTCCACGGCGCCACCAAGGCATGTTTCGATGAGATCATCGAATGGTGCAAGGACGAGCTCCCCAAGGTCCCCACCTCCAAGCAGTTGACCGATATCAGCAATGCGGCTGATCACTTCTTCGGCCTCGACGAGATCGGCTGCGCGGCCCTCCTTCGCCACCTCGAGTGCAACATGGTTCACACGCTTGACGCCCTCGAGCCCATGAACAGCACGGACTTCGCCAAGGCAGTCGCGGCTCACAAGCAGTGGGAAGCGTCCATTGTTTAACTCTAACCGAAAGGAACTAGACCAATGACTCCAACTGAACTCATCATCAAGAAGCACCACCTGAACGTCCTCGTTCTCGAACAGGAGAAGCACTACAAGCTGGCCAACGAGATCGAGAGAGTGGTCGGCCGCTTGGACTGGATCGACGCAGACCCTGAGACCCTCGCCAATTACAAGGCGGAGATCATCCAAGAAAGGAAGACGGTCGAGCAGTTCTCAAAGCAGATCGACGAGGTCCGCAAAGAGATCAACGTGGAATGCGCATTCGGGAGATTTTAGAATCATGATAATTAAAACACCAGAAGAGCACCGGGAGACAGTCGCACAGGAAGCAGCTACGGCAGCAACCACTAGACTGTTCGATATCATCGAGCACCTCTACACCAACGAAGATACTTGGCAGAAGCGCTACTATGAGCAGGAATTAGAGACAGCTAAGCAAGTATGGGAAACAGCTCACAAGAACCTAGAAATATGCAAGAAGGAAACCAAGCAGGCAAAGGAGACTCCCCTCGACCAGTAGAGGGCGACGTCTATAGAGACAACTACGACAAAATCTTCACCAAGGACAAAAGCAATGACGACGACTGAAGCAATCAACAAGGCAGAGACCCTGCTTAAGGATCTCAACGAAATGGCAGCAGAGACAGGGAGCGAGCTCCTCACGATGGAGGACTCATTCTCCCTCCTGAGCTTCGCCGCGAGGCGAGAGAATGACCGTGAAGCAGGCAGAGTCTATTGCCACGCCTACCGGTCCTACATGAGTGTCATCGACCCCACAACCCTCGACCAGATGCTTCACGAATGAAGACCATCCTATCGATACTTCTCCTCGTCACTGCGGTAGCAGATGCACGTTTCGGCGCGTCACTCGAGGAAGTGAACAACATGTTCGGGACTGAGGCCTTCCGGGCCCACGTCCCTAACGAAGATCGCCCGGGTGGGACTCTGGTGTATAACCTCGACGGCCTTCACATAGAAGTAGGCTACACGATTAAAGAGGGGAAGCACTACGCGGAGCAGTTCGTCTATCTGAAGGAGGACGGCTCTCCCCTGAGCGAGGACTTCGTTGTCGCAGCCATGAAGCACTTCGGAGAGGACAAGGACTGGCAGTGCCTCAACGGTATGCGGTTCATCAGGGGCGATGAGAAGGCCACGTTCGAGGTCCGGATCCTAGAGATGCAGGCCGGGCTCAGGTGGGCGCTCGTTATCCAACGGGTATACCCCGCCCAAATCGACAACAAACTAGGCTAACCCGGACAGGGTAGAAATAGTCGAAAAGAATTCTTGTGGATTCGGCAGGATGGGGTAATCTTTTCTCATGAGCAACCAACCAGCCCACCTCACCACAGAAGCCCTCCTCGCCCGCCAGTTCCCCAACGCCTCGAAAGAGACCATCGCCAAGCTGGCCAAGTCCCGCAAGAAGAACGACGCAGACACGATGGCCCTCTACTACGCCGCCCTCTACGACTAGAATCACTCTCCAAACCTAACCAGATCAGACCAATGAAAAATAACTGGACCAGCAAGCTCACCAAGGCACAACTCAGGACTCACCGGGAAAAGCAGGTGAGGAATCTCCACAAGGCCATAGAAGGCACCAACAAGCGGTTCGCAGAACTCTGCGCGGAGTGCCCGGACTTCAAAGACGAGTGGGGCGACCTTTGGAATAATGAGATCGCCGGACTCGAGCGCCAGCTCAAGGAGCGCCTCGCCCAATGGAAGCGCGGCGAATAGATTGACTACCCACCAGAACCATGAAGATCAACTTCCCTCCCTCTCTTGTATTCCTTACTGCGGTCATCCTCTGGGTATGCGCAGACATTGCCAAGAGCGATATCCTCTCAACCTATTCTGAGGCAATCGAACGCTACGGAGAGCCCACGAAGGTCGAGAGCGGCGACGGCTCCGATTACGTAGAGTGGGATCTGGGGGAGCGCGGCTTCATCGAGATAGCATTCCTCGACAAGGTCGCACACTGTGTGAATTACTACCCCGGCGCAAGGACCGGTGGCCTGTTCACCCGGGACCAGCTGAACTACCTGCAGAAGCGGAACAAGCTCCCCACCGGGATCTTCCAGCGCAGGATTGAAGGCAACGACGGGATCCGGGGAACGGTCTTCGGCCTGAACAGGTTGAACGTCCACACGAGGACATTCCGTGACCGGGTAAATGATCGCATCGAAGGATAACACCAAACAAGAAGAGACAATGACGCCGACAGGACACGACAGATACGAAGCTAGAGACATGTGGATACAAGAGCACGGAGAGGACTTTAACCCTCCCGTGACCGACACACAGATCAACACCATTAGTGGGGATTGGGAGAATGCAGACCACGTGCTTTACGAGATCATCGACTCTGACCGGGTAGACGGCCTCGAGAACGACTCTAACGAATATCACATTGTCCCGCCGTCAGCCCTCGAGGGCGCCTTCCAAGAGCTCTCCCCGGGTGACGCGGCATGGATCACCCATGATGACGTCCCAGAGGCCACGTCTCTCTGTGAGACCCTCAACAAGATCTCAGCCTGCGGAGGATGGTTCACGGTCGAGGAAGTGACACACGCCGGAGAGCAAAGACACTACGTGCAGTGCAAATGAAAAGCGACATGTTCAAACACACAGCCCGGGCCATGCGTCCGGGTTTTGTCGTTGACAAGGCCCCAGAGGCACTATGCCAGAAGCAGCTGACTCCCATATTGTCATTGGGACAATCGAAGACAACCCCTCCGTATCGGATTGGGCCCAACATATCGAAGACGCAATGGACGACCTCCCACCCTCAGGGAACGGAGATCTCCCCGGAACGCTCACACTGACCGACAACTACCCCTTGGACAGGACTCTCGTCCTCTCCCCCAGAACATTCCTCCGGGGCAACTGGAACGTCAGCCATCACCAAGGATCCTCCCCGGGCCTCCACGTGAACGACCAAAGCACCTTCGTGGGTGATTGGGTTGTAGAATGGGAAGACGCCGACGACGGCAACTACTCCAATTTCGGCGCTGGCGTTGAGAATATCCACGTGACCGGCTACGGCGACCTTGGCGGAGTCAAGTATCGCGGAGCACAGCAGGCAGCTGGCCTGACCAACCTGTTCGTTCGCGGTTTCTGTCCGCTCGAAGAGACCGGCACCCGTATCGGCCTGCAGGTCGGCGGAGATACTTGGTCCGGAACGAACATCTTCCTCGACCCCGGCACTGGCCCGTCCTTCACCCGTTCTGGTGCAACCGGCCTCTATCTTGGATCGGCTCAAGCCTACAGCCTGACCTTCCGAAACGTGACCGTGCACAACTGCCAAGAGGCAGTGCGTTGGAACAACCTGCAGAGCTGCCGGTTCGACAACCTCGAGACGGAGATCTGCGAATGGCCGCTTGTGCAGGAATACAATTCCTCCATGCTGACCTTCGACACGTGCAGCTTCCGCCACACCGACAACCTGATCGACATGCGGAAGACGAAGTGGTATGATACCACGAGCATTCGCCTCCACGGCATGATGAACGACAACAACCCCGCCGTCATCAAGATCAGCGACAACACCGGAAGCAACGAGCTGACGACCTCTGAGCCGTCCCGTTTTGATTGCGTCATCGAGAAGAGGACCGGGCGCCCCACCAACTGGACCAATCGCCGTATCGTATAACTAACCCGGCCCAAGAGGCCAAAACCTAGCAACTAACCGCTCCGGGGTAATATCCGGGGCGGTTTTGCATTTAGGGCTTGTGAACGTGCGAGAACCTGCCATCTTGTCCTCATGACCAAGACAACCACAGTCCGCCTCTTCAGCAAAGCCCCCACGTCCTACAGGATCATCACCCATTTCATCGACGGCAAAGCCGACCGCTGGTATATCACGAGCGACTCATTCGAAGACCGGGGCCTGACCATCTACGCAGAGGACCAAGGCGAGGACCGCATCAACCATCTGGTGGCACTATATGAGAGCTGCGGATGGAAAGAGGTCAAGACTGACGAGCCCAAGTTCTCCAAGGCCCCGTTCTGGTCCCGCCGGAATGTCTCCATGATCATGAGAGCCTACATTCTGAGCAACCGCTACATGGCCCTCAACCCCAACCCCGGATCCGGAATGACTGTGGACGGCGCCATGAGCCAGATCGTTGCCTGCGGCCATAACACTCACCAGCTCAACCAAGGGAACTTGGCTTGGGATCCGACCACGGGCGATATCACCGAAATCCAAGCACAACGGCGCAACGGCTACGGCGAAGCATACGGAGAGTTTGAGTGGTGGACCACAGAAGCCCTCGTCGACGCCTGCAGAAGCTAACCCGGCATTTGACCCCTCACCAATACCAGACCAATGAAGACTCTCACACTTTCCCTCCTCGCCCTCCTTCTCTTCGCCGCCACGGCAGCGGCCCAATATGTCACCGCCCACGTCGATGATTGGGAGCGGAACATGGGAGGCAGCTACGCCACGGAGCAGATCAACGCCAACGAAGAGATCCGCGAATACAAGACCGGCGACATAGTCTGCAAGGTCCGCTTTGTTGATAATGTCGCGTGGACCGTGGTGATGGACTTCTCCCGCTTCACCTTCGACGGCGCCGTTGCAGGCATCCAGAGAGACGTGATCAATGGCACGTTCAAGTTCCTGTCCCAGAAGCTAGGCGATGATGCAGGATTGCACGGCACAGATGCAGAGAAGGGGAACGCGACCTATTTCGGGATCATCAACACCTTCGGCAAGTGCGTTGCGGTCATCAAGGCGACCAGCAAGGAGCTCAGGATCGATATGATGATCTGAGCCGCCAGAATCGACACAGTCCCGGAACGTGTCGATCAATTCGACAGTTCCCCATCAATATGGACTTCGATACTGCAAGATTTAGAGTTGAACAGCTACTGCTGCCACAGGCCAAGCCCGGCGCCGTCGTTCTAGAAGGATTGCACGAGGCTTGCCTAGGAGTTGAGGAGGGCGGCGTCCTCATCTACGGCTTCTATGAGATGCTGGAAGTGATGACTGAGGGGATGGGCATGGAAGTATCCACGGCCATGGACTGGATCAAGGACGTCATTGCACCCCTGCGGCATGAGGGCGAGGGATTTATCCTGTGTCAGAGGATTTGACTGAGGGAGAGAGGTATGAGCAAGGATTGCAGCCAGCACAGTCAGAAGCACCATGAGGTGGCAGACAGGGCCACCGTGTTGATCCGCCTACAGGAGCGCATTGAGTATGCGGACACTGTAGTGCAGAAGCTGAAGGAGCTAGGCCAACCCACAGAGTGGGCTGAGAAGAGGGCTGCTGTGGCAAGGCTTAAGCTTTGCAAGGCCCGGGGGCTGTAGCCCACCCACCCACACAGAAGGGGATTGATTAATACCCGGGGGGCATGTGATACCCAGAGGGGGGCACAGTGCCACGAGGATGGATTGTGAGGCGTTTGAATGATATTCTAGTGTGACCACACGCCCCCCATGGTGCAAGCCATTGTGTGATCATCCTCGAGCGAAAGGGCCCCCCATACCACATCTTGTGGTGCGCCACCCTGTCCCACCTCAATCAGGGTAGCGAGCATTTGGGTTAGTGCTGGAAAAACAACACGTGTCATTGTGACACACCGTCCTCGTAACTCGTTGGTAGTCAAGGGCCTAGGGGGGTAAGGAATCTATTAGAATCCGCCACAGCCCGCCGTGCCTCTGTCGTCCCATGCAAAAACACGAAAAAACTTTTTTGGGCTTTTACAGCGAGCAAGCGCTGGCGCCCCCTGTTCTATAGGGTTTGAGGCCCCACCCCTAGGAAATCAATATATTGGGGTGCCTCAGTTGGCACGCATTCTGCGCTGTTCTTGAGCGATACTGCGTCAAAATGGCGCAGTTCCTTACGATCTCCTACCAATCAAGGCTTGGATGCGGTCGATCCACTCGCGGGAGATCATCTCCTTCCCCGCAAGGCGAATAACAGCCCATCCGTCCATAGCGGCATGGTTGTATTTCTCACAGTCACCCTGATACCCCTTCCCCCGGGTATGGCGCCCTTGGTTCCAGATCCCGCCCTCTATCTCGATGAGGACCTTGGAATCCAGATGGCAGAAGTCAGCACGCCAGCGCCGACCCGGATAGAAAACGTATTCCTCCTCGAGTTCGACCCCGTCATAAAACTTCCACAACCTCAGGAACTGGTCCTCGAGGCTACTTCTTCGACTTCCCTTTGCCTGCTTTTTTTTCGATGCCATTGGTGTATCCTTTCGGCGGGTTAAGATCTTCTATTGCAGGGAGAAACAGGTGCTCGAGGCAGCGAACAACCGCCTCCTCAGTGTCGTCGCCGAGAACGTGGTCCAGACCCGCCATTGCAATGCACGCATGGAAACACTCATGGATCAGAGTCTCCCACGCCGCCTTATTCTTTTCCGGGCCCTGCAGCCTCGTGGAGAGAACGATGGATCTGCTGTCGTGGCTATATTCCCCCCAACAATCCGTCATCTTCTTCCATACAACCTTGATCCGCCGTCCGCCGATCACTACGCTCTTGGGTAATGTCTTCCGCATATAGATGGCCAAAAGTCAATTTGACGCCCTCCCATTATCAATGGGAGATATCCTCACAAGCGAGCAAGCTGAGGCAGTTCTGAAGCGGGATCACGTCAACATCGTGAGAAAGGCGAAGGAGGGCAAGACCCTGTCTACGCAAGAACGCTCTATTCTGCAGCAGATAGCCAACGGCGACGACGACGGAGAACCGGTCGACACTCGAGCGCAGGCGAAAACCCTAGTCGAGCTGGCTAGGATCCTTGGGTGCTCGAGGCCCACCTTGAACCTGTGGCGGAAGATGGACGGCGCCCCGGAGCCCAATTCCGACTCCTCGCACGAAGTGGACGCATGGCGTGCCTTCATGGAGGACAAGGATCTGAGGGGATACAAGGGCAAGCGTGGCCCCGGCGCAGAGGCCGGTGTGATCGACAATGACCTGAAGGCTCGCAAGCTCCTTGCCGAAATTGAGACCAAGGAGGCCAAGCTGGCCATCATCCGGGGAGAATCAATCCCCGTCGAGGAAGTCCGCGAATTCTACGGCAAGCGCATCGCAGAATGTATTTCCATCCTCAGGAACAGATTCGAGAACGAGCTCCCCCCGATCCTAGTCGGCCTCGAGGCCCTAGACATTAAGGAGAAGTGTGGGGCCGTGATCGACGACGTGGTCGACTCCTTTAACCGTGGCAAGATTTGAATAAGAACCTCGAGCGGCTTAGCGATATCTGGCAGACCTCATGGATTCTGGCAGATCGCAGAAAGCCGTGGCGGTGGCTCGAGGACAGCATTACAGCCATCCCCTACTCACCGGTCCCGGGACGTTTTCAGTCCGATTACTCCCCTTGGATCAAGGAGCCCCTCGAGGAGCTAGCAAATGACAAGACCAACCTAATCTCCATTATTGCGGCTATTCAGTCCGGCAAGACTACCGTTATCGAGCTTGGAGCATGTTGGGCAATCGCCAACTCCCCCGCCCCCATGCTGTGGCTCGACCAGACCGACCCGGACGCCAAGGACCAGTGCCAAAACCGTCTGCAGCCCCTTTTCAAGAACTGTCCCCCCGTAGCTCAGGTGCTTCCGCCCGCTCACCGTAGAAAAAACGATGGATGGACCTTCTACAATGGAATGCCCCTATGGGTAAAGGGCGGGCACAACAAGACCAACCTGCAGCGCCGGTCGATCCGTTGGCTGTTTGTCGATGAGAGCTGGCGCCTACCCCCGGGACATATGGCTGAGGCTGAGGCCCGGGTTACCGCCTTCGGATGGCTTGGGAAGCGGGTTTTCACGTCTCAGTTTGGAGAGCTCGAGGATGACACGCACCTGAAATTCAACGAGACCGACCAGAGGCGGTGGCATGTCTGCTGCACGGAATGCGGAGCATTGCAGCCCTACACGTGGGAGAATGTGGCTTGGGACGAGGGCGCCAAAGACGAAAATGGCAAATGGGACTTTCAGGCGGTGCAGAAGTCTACGACCTATTCCTGCGGATTCTGCAAGCACGCCTTCAGGGACACTCAGCAGAACCGCAAGAAGCTCTCAATGGACGGGCCCCGGACGGTCCTCCCCCACCTGCAGAGCAAATGCGATATCACCGGGGAGACAATTTTCCAATTCGTGGACCCCTCAAAGGGGGCGAGGTTCATAGCCGAAAACCCGACCGCCGACTCGAGTAAAGTGGGATTCCACTGGAACGGGCTGGCGGCTACATCGTGGGGATCCCTCGTTGAGATGTTCCTCCGGGCGAAAGAGGAGGCAAGGAGGGGAGACATGGAGAACCTGAAGGTGTTCTTCCAGAAAAGATTAGCTGAGCCCTTCGACAACTTCACTGACGACTTCACGATGGAGATCGAGTCCTCAGGCTACGAGCCGCATGACGTGTGGGAAGATGAGGGCGGCTTCCACAGGACAGGAAAGATCGAGCTCCGCGTCGAGCTGGAAGAACAACAGGAGACGGCCCAGAGGGCTGAGGAAGAGAGGGCCCTGAAGGAGGATCGCCCCTCGAGGAAGGTGAACGTCTACAAGGGGGCCCTCAGAATGGCCAGTATCGACGTCCAGAAGGGCTACTTTTACCTGCTGATCCGCTCTTGGTCCCCGGAGGGATCCTCGAGGCTCCTCCACTGGCAGAAGGTCGGAACATATGACGAGATCAAGCGTATTTGCGATGATTGGGGCGTTTTGCCCAGACTGACCCTTGTTGACGCCGGTTACGACGCCTACGGGAAAAAGGCCAAAGACGGCGTGGGCGTATATGCTGCCTGTTCCCGTTTTGGATGGACGGCGCTGATGGGAGAGGGCCGCAAGCAGAACTTCAGACACACGGTGCCGATCCGGGAGAACGGGAGAGTGGTGAGGAAGCCAATCGACAGATTCTACAGCCCCGTGACCAAAGTGAGCATCGACGGCAACCGGACGGCCCGGAGGATCTATTGGAGCAACCTCAACGTGAAGGACGTCCTGAATGCGGTCAGATCCAATCAGGATCCGGATCAGGGGGCGACGTGGGACGTCTACGACGGCGTAGACGAGGAATACCTTCGGCAGATGGAGTCGGAGATCAGGATTTTCGAGAAGGGGCAATGGCGATGGGTTCCCGTGGGTTCTCACTCCAATAATCACCTCTGGGATTGCGAAGCGATGCAGATCGTGGGGGCCCTGATGTTGAAGATCATCGGCAAGGAGTCCGTGGGGGAGGAGTAACCCATCCAGGTTACAGTAACCCGAAAAGGGTATTGCAAAGGAGAGATTCCATGTGTAGTCTTCTCACATGGCAACCAAGACCATCATACCAAAGCCGCTCTTCCGGAGTGACCGGGCCTACAAGGCCATCCGCAAGATGACCAACCATATCCCCGCTCGCAACGAGTTCGGCATGTCCAACAGCGTTTGGAAGCAGTGCCTCGACCGCGTCCTGACGAGCATGGCCGTGAAGACCGGAGCATACGATTGGGAGTCCGGCCGGGTTTACCTCGACAAGGAGCTTGGCTGGCGCCGGGCCAGCGTCATCGCCAAGAAGGAAGGCACCAACAAGACTTGGCTGGTGGACGTCGAGCAGGACCGGGACGGCGTCACTGCCTCCTCCCGCAGGATGTATTAGACCCCCCTCCCCCCTATCCCACAAGCCCACCCTAACCGGTGGGCTTTTTCGTATCTAGGGCACTCCCCCCACTGCGCTGTCTTGTGACCTGAAAGATTAACACAACTGACTCCCCCCCGAATTGAAGACTTAGAGAGTCTTCAATATAGGGGAGGGAGTTAGAGTATGTTATGTAGAGTTTTATACTTTCTCAGCCCATATCTTCCCAAGGAAGTCCTCACCACTAACGGGTTCGTCCTTGGAAGGAGGGTCACGGTCCCAAGGCGCTCCTTGAATTTTCAAAACAAATCCATTGTTGACAATATAGGGGAAACAGGGTAATCTCCCCTTGTCGCCCACAGTAGGGCGTAGAAAAGCATGAGAAAGAAAGATCATCCACTAGGAGAAATACTGGCTTGGGATCCCAAGAAGGGAGAGCCCAGAACAAGCTTCCTCTCCATCAAGATCGAAGGGTTCCAGCGAGCTTGGTCCTTCAATCTTGCGAAGGAGGGGAACAGCAAGAAGAACCCAAACCGCTCCGGGCTCAGTTTGCCCCGTAAGGCGTTCAGAGACCATATCCTGATGTTCGATATCGAGCCCGGGACTGAGGTCCTCAGATACCACGTCAGCCGCCCGGCACGAGTCAACCCAGATGGGTTATACGAGCCAGCGTGGCAGATGTTCGATTTTCGGACCCCCGTTGAGATGGTCCCGTTCCTGATCGAGGCGATGAAGAACGGAATGTTCGAGACCGCAGGAGGAGCCGTGGCCCTCGACCCGGAAGAGCTCCCTGAGGGAGAGAGAGTCTACGTGTCTCCTGCGGAGCTCATCAAGAGGGGATTCGACGGCTACAATGCACAGCCCGGGCGGCAGGATTACGACCCCGCAAGGCTCCTCGAGGAGGAAGGCAGAGATGCCATGCGGGAGAAGGTCCTGAAATGCGCCACGCTCTGCATGGTCCAGAAACAGCTCTGGATCGACAAGAATGGGTTCCAAGAGGTAGTCCAGAAGAAGCCCAAGTCCACAGGACGGAGATTTTCCCCGGCGCCGGAGCCCTCCGGAGTTGACCGGGAGACATTGAAGACGGTAATCAAGGAAATCCTGAGAGAGGAAGGAATAATCGAATGAACATAGCCCAGACTGCAGCAATAGCGATCCAACTGATATTCGCAGAGGCGGAGCCCAACATGGATACCGTTTTCGGCCGCGATTTCGGAAAAGTGGAGTTTCACGAGGACCGGTGGACGGTTTTCCGCATGAATCAGCTCGATGAGCCCATTCCCTGCTCTGTGGAGCTTGGCAAGGGCATCATGAACGACCGGGCCCTTGGAATCCCCGGAGAATACGGCGGCTACTTCTACGTGATCCAATACTGGACCCGGCTTGGAGAGATTCTCCTTTTCAGGCCTGACCCCTACCCCGAAAGCAGACAAGATGACTGATCCAGAAATTCACATGGCGCAATGCGCCCAGATGGTGCTGAATTGCTGCAACAAAAAGCCGGTTTTCGCCTATGAGCCCGGCTACACCACTCTCACCTGCGAAAAATGTGGCATGACAGAAGGATTTGCTGATTTTTCGCCCGGAGTATGCACGGCGCGGTGGAATGCCCGGATCCTAGGACCGGAGGAGTTCATCCGCCTCAACAAGCCCGGCTTCAGTTTGACAGCCAACGAATAAAAACAAGATGATTGAATACCTCACCAAAGTGGGTCCTATTATCGCGGGACTCCTCTATCTGACGACCGGCATTGCCTACTCAGTGAAAGGATGCCCGGGATGGGCTATAATGTGGTTCTCATACGCTCTGGCGAACGTGGGAATCATCATCGCAGCCTCAGGGGAGTAATTTTTGACATGGGAGTAAAAGTATGGCGCTAGATTTATCGATTGGCTTTTCACAGGCGGAGGTTGAAGCTCTGTTTGCAAAGCAGAAAAAGCTACTTCTCAAGCTCACTGTTCAGTTTTCCGATTCTGGCAGCACCGTGACCTATCGGGCCATAAGCGACTGTGAGAAGATCATCAAGGCCTGCCAGACGGCTCTGGCCAAGATGGATCCGGCCACATACGGAGAACCCTCAGCTCGAGTAAAGAAGACTGAGGTCGAAGATTTTGATCTATAAGCGGGACAATGTTTGACAAACTAAAGAAACTATTTGGAGGCCAAGCTGGCGCTTGGTCCAGCTACGAGGGCGCCAGCCACTCGAATCGCAGAAGGATGGTCCCGGGCTCGAGCCCCACGGATAATCACCACGAGCTCAATTCTTCCACTCGCAGCCAGCTGGTCAAGGCCAGCCGGTATGTTAGTAAAAACTCCGGAGTGGCCAAGGAGGTCATCACCTCAAATCAGCTTTATGCTGTGGGTGATGGAATCCGCGTAAAGCCCCAAGGAGGATCGGCAACGTGGAAGCGCAGAGCGGTGCAGTATTGGGAAGACTGGTCTCAGAACTGCACGATTTGCGGCCGATTCAATTTCGTTGAAGTCCAGCGCATGGTCTCCCGCCTCATTGACGAGGATGGAGAATGCTTCGTTCTCAAGACCAATGACGGCCGGGATCCCAAGATCCAGATCATCGAGAGCCACCGTGTAGGCAACTGGAAAGCCGATTCTGATGACTACATCGACGGCATCAAGTTTGACAGGCTTGGACGGCCAAAGCTTTATTGCTACATGGACAACTCTGGGAACATCCGGGACCTGAAGGCAGACTCAGTCCTTCACGTTTTCGACCCTGAGCGCCCCTCGACAGCCCGGAGTGCTCCGACCCTCTCTCATTGCACTAATCACCTGCGGGACGCCATGGAGCTGCTCGCACTCGAGAAGCACGCAGTCAAGCAGAGCGCAGACGTGGTTCACATCCTCAATACTGAGAGCGCATCCAGTGACGACGCAGAATTCATGCCCGTCCAGACCCTTGGTGACGGCACCGACCCGGCGACCCTTCAGAGGATCACCGGCGGCAAGGTTGTATCGACCCAAGGCGGCGAAGAGCTCTCTAGCTTCGAGAGCAAGCGCCCAAACAGCACCTTCACCGGATTCCTCGACTACCTTGACCGGGATACGACCCTTGGGGTTCTCCCGTATGAGTTCGTGGTTGACCCGTCCAAGCCTACCGGCGCAGGAGTTCGCCTCGTGGTGGCCAAGGCCGACCGTCGCTTCCAGTGGAGGTCGAGGTTGATCTCCACCCGCCTGATCGAGCCCCTTTGGTTCTTCGTTATCGGATCCGCCGTTGAGGCCGGAAAGCTGACCGGACCCTCCGGATGGTGGAGAGTTAAGACCGGGACCCCCCGCCGTGTTACTGTTGACGCAGGCCGTGAGCGCCGCGAAGACCGTGAGGACGTGATGGCTGGACTGAAGAATCTTGGAGACCATTTTGACGAGCACGGGAAGGACTTCGTTGAAGAGGTCGAACAGCGTGCAGCAGAATTGGCCCACATCGAAGAGATTGCAGCCAAGTATGGAGTCGACCCGGGAAAGGTGCTTTCCTTGTTGACAGCAGAGCCAGATCAAGATATCAATGCGGGAGACAATGATCAAAACAACAGCAAAGGGAGCTAAGGCTCTTTCATTCTTCGGGCCTCAGCAAGTAGGCAAATCCACAATCGCCAAGCATCTGGCAGAGAAGTTCCCGGACAGGTTCCGCTATCGTAACTTCGCTGGTCCGATCTACGCCATGGCCACGGCCTTCTACGGAGGAGAACTCCCCGCTGAGAAGGAAGCACCCAATCACCTCTCCGGAGGAAAGAGCCTTCGGGAGTTCATGCAGATTCTGGGAACTGAGTTTGGCCGGGACGCAATTGACAAGAATGTTTGGGCTAACCTCCTGATCGACGGAGTCCGGAAGGACAACGAGAAGGGCCTCATCACGGTAATTGACGACTGCAGGTTCAACAATGAGTATGACATGCTTTCCAAGATCGGAGCCCTCCACATCGAAGTGAGCCGCGAAGGGCACGGCCCCCGGGGGAATCACAAGAGTGAGATCGAGTGGCAGAACTTTAACCGTCACCTGTTCATTGATAACAAGGGCGACGGGATGGACAAATACATCGCACACGCAGAAGCAAGGGTCGAAGACCTCCTGCGGTTGACAAGGTAACAAGGGTGAAATGAAGTTTATTCTAGCAATTTTGGCAGTATTCGGTGTTGCATCCTGTTCGTCCCTGAAAGACGCAGGCTACAACGTGACCGGAGAGATCTGCCACGAAGACTACGGTTGTGTTTCCCTCGACGGAGACAAGAACATCAAGGTTCAACCCAAACCAATCAAAGGAAAAGACGGGAAGTGGTCTGTAAAGATCGACCCCCAAGGAAAGTAACTTTCTCCCGCACCCCCGCCCGGGGTGACGTCCTCTCTAGTGACGCACCCCGGGCAACCCCTTTAAAATGACACACGCATTTGCAACATCTCTCCGCAGGGACCCTTGGTATCTTGGAGAGATCGACCACGGCGAACTACTGAAGAGCATTGACGCTAGCGAGCTAGACGTTTCTGCTTTTCTTGGTTCGGAAGAAGAGGAACTGAAAGCCCCCTCCCTGCTACAGGTTGAGGACGGAATCGCAACCGTGGCAGTCCACGGACCCCTCGCTACTAAGGTTCACCCCATGATCTCCGCTCTCTATGGAGTATCCGACATGAACCTCATCCAAGACGCTCTCGTTGAGGCCAGCCTCCGGGACGACGTCAAGGGAGTCCTTTTGGATATCGACAGCCCGGGTGGCACCGTTCGCGGAACGCCTGAGACCTCAGCAATGGTCGGCGCCGTCGCCTGCAGCAAGCCTGTTTATGCTTTTACCGATTCGATGATGGCCTCTGCGGCTTACTATATCGGATCCCAAGCTGACGCGATCTACACCACGCAAAGCGCTACAATCGGATCGATTGGAGTCATGCTTCCGCATGTGGACATGAGCGAAAAGGCCAAGGCCCAAGGGCTGAAGGTTCGCGTTTTCACCTCTGGCAAGTTCAAGGCTGCGGGTTACCCCGGAACCAGCCTTACCGAAGAGCAAGCAGAACAAATTCAAGAGGGCATCGACGAAATGTTCTCAGACTTCCGCGCAGCGGTGCTCCGCCGTGGAAGAGCGATCTCAGACGAAACAATGCAGGGACAGACGTTCACTGGCAGCAAGGGCGTTGAGCTCAATGTGGCCACCGACCTTGTCTCCGGTAAGGCAGAAGCCATTCAACGGCTGAAGCGCCTTATCAGTTTGCGGGGTTGACATCTGGGGAAAGGAACAGACTTAAATCAAAAACAATATGACACTGGAAGAGCAATTGGCTGAATCAGCCGCGAACATCGAAAGCAAGGACGCAGAGCTGGCAGCAGCCAACGAGCTCCTTGAAGGTGCTTCTAACGAGCGCAGCGAAGCCGTTGCCGCTCTTGAGGCTAAGGAAGAAGAGCTCAAGGTTTCGGCCGAAAAGCTTGTTTCCCTTGAGACCGAAGTCGAGACCATGACCGAAGCAGCCGCTGACGCCGTCGAAATTAATGACGAGCTGGAAGCCAAGATTTCGGACCTGTCCGCCAAGGTTGAAGAACTTGAAACCTCAGAGCGTTCCGTCGACGAAGAAGTCGCTGAGAAAGCTGCTGAGATCGCCGCTTCCGCTGGTGACCTGCCTGTTGAGGCTGGCGCAGTCGAAGAAGGTGCAGACGACCCCACCCCGAAAGCAGCCCCCACGGCCGCTGAGCATTACGTCGAAGTTGACCGCCTGATGAAGGATGGAGACCAAGAAGGTGCCCGGGCTTACTACATCGAGAACATTCGCAAATTCTAATCCTGCGGGCGAGTTATCCAACGGATCTAACAACAACAACAAACAACACAGACAAATACAATGGCTAATACCCTGAATGGTGTAAACCTTGCTCGCCTTTCGCAGCTGAGCTTGGACGCACTCCTGACTGAGACGCTTCCTTTGCGTCAATTCGTGACTGACTTTTCCCCTGAGGTTCGCGCCTCCGGTGAGACCGTCACCACTCGCTTCGCCAGCAACTGGCCTAGCGTCCAAGACATGTCCGCCTCTAAGGCACCCGGCGACGTCACCACGACCGCCCGGACCATCACCCTCGACAACTTCGACGGTGTTGTGATCGCATTCGACGATCTTGAGCGGACCTACTCCGACATTGAGCTGATCGACCTGTTCGTGCAGCCTGCTATGTCGACCCTCATTGAGCACGTGACCAGCGCCGCTTTGGGTGTGATCACTGCTGCCAATGGCTTCAACTCGACCGCAGCTCTCGCCGCGAACGACATGAACGCCGACGCCATGGCCGACTTGGCCGAAGCTCTGACGACCGCTAAGGTCCCCAGAACTGGCCGCGCAGCTATCCTTAAGCCTAGCTACTACGCTGGACTCGTTAAGGATAACGTCATCCAAGCCGTTGATTCCAGCGGTTCGAGCGAAGCTCTTCGCGACCACCGTGTGAGCCGTGTCCACGGCATCGCCCCGGTCGAATACAATGGCGCCGTCCCCGCTGGTGACGCGACCATGGAAGGCTTTGTGGGTCACCGTAACAGCCTTTGCGTTGCAGCTCGCGGCGTGAACAAGCCGGTCGCCGGAACTTGGTATGGAAACATCCAAGACGTCGTTGACCCGGTTTCCGGTCTGCCGATGCAGATCCGCGAATACTACAACGGTTCCCAGATGGTCTATGAGTGGGCCCTCAACTTCGGAGTGAGCCACGGTGTTGCCGAAAGCGGTATCATCATCTCCTCCAGCTAACCCCTTAATGGATAAAGCCTCCCCCAGAGTCTTCGGATGCGGGGGAGGCAATCCATTCAACTCAAGAATCTAGCTAAAGAAGCAAAATGAAAGTATCAATGGTTGTCGGCTATCGCCGCGAAGAGAAGAACGGAAAAGTCGAATTCAAGCCGGAGGTGATTTACCCCAACGGCCTCGAGAAGGACAACAAGTTCTCCGACGCGCTTGCCGCATTTAACAAGGCCCGTGAAGAGGGCGAATTCCACACTGTGGAAGTCTACCAGAATCCTCGTCCTAAGAGGTTCTCTCGCGTGCGGACCAAGATCACCGTCCGTAAGGGTGAAGGCGAAGGCTTCGAAGGACTCGAAGAGCACCTCGCCGATGGAACGAAGGAAGTTGTGCCCAAGGCCAAAAGGTCCAAGGCAGCAGACGCCGACGCTCCTACCACCGGACTGAAGAAGAAAGCAGCCAAGAAGGCCGCTAAGAAGGCAGCTCCTGAGCGCATGGCTCCGGAATCCGACCTTCTCTCAGAGTAACTAAACTATCACTATAGGAGCCCCGGCCCACTATCCGGGCCGGGGCTTCTTTTTTTTAAGACAATGAACGAAGTCCAAGAATCATTAGCCGACGCCTTCGAGGAAATCCTCGAGGCCTTTGGCGTGGACGTGACCATCAACGGTCAGAGCCTGCAAGCTACAATGTCTCAGAACGAGATCGCCATTGAAGACGCAGACGCCGGATTCATGAAGTCCGCAAGCATCGACCTTAAATTTCTTTTCTCCTCCCTTTCCTCCACCCCGGCCATGAAGGACCCCGTCGTCATCGATGGTGAGACCTACGCCGTGGTAGCAATCAACAGAAAACCAAGCTCGCCGATCATCGTCTGCGAGGTAGAACCAGCTTAATGAACCAAGACGTCGAAAATTATCTCTATGAAGTCATTCAGGAGGCCCTCACGCAGGCCTCGATCACCGGGGTGCAGATAGTCACCGGGACCTCCTCCGACGTCTTAGAATCCGACTCCGACGCCATTCTGGTTGCATGTGACGAGCTCGAGGGCGTCGTCAGCACTCTAAAGATTGCCAAGGCTCGTATCATCGTGCGAACTTCAGCCCTCAGCGGAGACCGTGGCGACCATTCAGCATTGGCCGATCTGGTTTCAGCCGTTTTCCATGCGCCACTCCCCGCAGCATTCCTTATGGGAGTCACCTCAATTGACGTCAATGGCTCTCATGTAAGCCTTCACCGGACAGGATCCGGAGAGGGCAAAACGTGGATGACTGAACTTGAAGTCTCCCTTGGTGTTAAGATTGCCCCTGCCTCGTCATCCGTCATTACCTATAATGGCGCGATTTTGACATATGGGTAGAGGTATATGAGCAACGAGAGTAGGCAACGCGGAGAAGATTTTACCCCGGAACACCCATCAGACTCCGATCATATCGTCCTTGGTAAGGATGGATCAGAGTGGGGAGCCACCACTTATTTCAAGTTAAAGGAGCAGCTCGAGACTGACGGCTTTGCTACAGGTGCAGGTGCTCAAGGCCCACAAGGCGACGAAGGCCCACAAGGACCCGCTGGACCTGCCGGTGCAGATGGAGTTGATGGAGTAGACGGTCTCCCCGGTGCAGATGGCGCTGATGGTGCAGACGGTGCCCAAGGAATTCAAGGAAACGCAGGTGCAGATGGCGCCGACGGTGCAGACGGTGCTCAGGGCGCCACAGGTGGAACCGGCCCTCAGGGAGATAAGGGTGACACTGGCAATACCGGTCTTCAGGGACCAGCTGGTGATGACGGCGCCGACGGCGCTCAGGGACCAGCCGGTAACGATGGTGCAGACGGCGCTGTCGGACCAAAAGGAGACACGGGTGACACGGGACTCAAAGGAGATACCGGAGACGCAGGAGCAGATGGCGCCGATGGCGCTGTAGGACCGGAAGGCCCACAGGGAATCCAAGGCATCCAAGGCATCGCCGGTAATGACGGCGCAAATGGCGCTGACGGAGCAAAGGGAGACACGGGCGACGCAGGAGCGGATGGTGCAGATGGTGCTGACGGATCGAACGGAGTTGATGGAGATAGCGCCTATGAGGTTGCGGTCTCTAATGGATTTGTGGGGACTGAGGCAGCATGGCTGACCAGCCTCGAGGGCGCTGATGGTGCCCAAGGCATTCAGGGCAACCAAGGAATTCAAGGTGTTCCGGGCAATGACGGAGCAGAAGGTGCAAAGGGTGACACTGGCGACGAAGGCGCTCAGGGCCCCATAGGACCTGCGGGGAGTGACGGAGCCGACGGCGCCACTGGTGCAGAAGGCCCTCAGGGATCGCAAGGTAATGTCGGACCCGCCGGAAATGACGGAGCTGACGGAGCCGACGGCGCCAAGGGTGATAAGGGTGACACTGGTGATACCGGACTCACCGGCGATGCAGGTGCTGATGGAGCTGATGGCGCTGATGGCGCTCAGGGCGACAAGGGTGACAAAGGTGACACTGGCGATGCAGGTGCAAACGGCACGAATGGCACCGACGGTGCTGATGGTGCTGATGGAGCACAAGGCGACCAAGGTATCCAAGGCCCACAGGGACAAGCTGGTGCAAACGGAGTGGACGGAGATTCGGCCTACGAGGTCGCGGTTTCCAATGGATTTGCAGGCAATGAGGCCGCATGGCTCAGCAGCCTAGAGGGCGCCGACGGAGCAGATGGCTCTGATGGTGCCGACGGAACTTCTGTCGTTTTAAAGGGATCGGTCGCCACTATCGGCAACCTCCCCGGCGGAGCCACAGAAGGAGACCTCTGGGTCGTTCTGGCCGACGGTAACGGATATGTCAGCGACGGTGCTGGCAACTGGACCGACGTTGGAGATATTCAGGGACCAGTAGGCCCACAGGGACCTCAGGGTGATACCGGCAACACTGGCCTCACCGGAGATACCGGCCTCACTGGCGACCAAGGAATTCAGGGCAACCCCGGCGTCGACGGCGCTGATGGAGCCAAAGGAGATAAGGGTGACGAAGGAGACCAAGGAATTCAGGGTGTCCCGGGCAACGACGGCTCCGATGGTGCTGACGGCGCAACCGGAAACACCGGAGCAGATGGAGATAGCGCTTACGACGTTGCGGTCTCCAATGGTTTTGTCGGAAGTGAGGCAGCATGGCTGACCTCTCTCGAGGGAGCAAAGGGTGACCAAGGTGACGCAGGTGCTGACGGCGCTGATGGATCCGATGGCGCCGATGGTGCTCAGGGCAACGTGGGACCGGAAGGCCCGACGGGACCCGCAGGAGCTGACGGTTCCAACGGAACTGATGGCGCCGACGGAGCACAAGGCATCCAAGGCATCCAAGGCATCCAAGGCGTCAAGGGCGACGACGGAGACAAGGGTGACAAGGGTGACACGGGTGATACCGGCCTTCAGGGAAATCCCGGTAATGACGGTGCAGATGGATCTAACGGAACGAACGGCGCTGACGGCGATGACGGAGATAGCGCCTACGAGGTGGCTGTTGCTGCGGGATTCGTTGGAACTGAGGCACAGTGGCTGACCTCTCTCGTGGGAGATGACGGAGCCGATGGTGCTGATGGCGCTGACGGTGCCGAAGGTGCCAAAGGCGACACTGGCCTCACCGGAGATCAGGGAGTTCAGGGCGACCAAGGCATTCAGGGCATTCAGGGCAACGTGGGACCAGACGGCCCCAAGGGTGACACTGGTGATGCGGGAGCTGACGGTGCCGACGGTGCTGATGGCGCCAAGGGTGACAAGGGCGACACTGGCGACACTGGCCTCACCGGAGACCAAGGTCCTCAGGGTGACCCGGGAACGAACGGATCGAATGGATCGAATGGAACGAACGGAGTCGACGGAGACAGCGCCTACGAGGTTGCAGTTACCGGTGGATTCGTTGGAACCGAAGCAGCATGGCTCGCAAGCCTCGTTGGCCCTCAGGGCGGACAAGGTAACACCGGCCAAGCTGGAACCGACGGCGTCGACGGCGCTGACGGTGCACAGGGGGATAAAGGAGACAAGGGCGACACGGGTGACCAAGGAATTCAAGGCGTCCCCGGAAATGACGGCGCGGACGGCTCTAATGGATCCGATGGTGCCGACGGCGCGGATGGAACTTCGGTCGTTTTAAAAGGCTCAGTGG
>JAAEPE010000145.1 GCA_024222395.1 Myxococcales bacterium | reverse complement strand
TCCGTTTCGCCTTTGGCAGGAAATTTGGATCCGAGCTCTTGAGCCCTTGCCGAATGCGATGTGGTCTGATCTTTTCGCATCGCACGATCCGACCGCCTTCACTTACGCTCAGCCGGTCCCCGATTTTCGCCCCAAGTGAGCGAGCAAGCGACTCGTATGGCCATATGTCACGGAATGGCGCGGGAGGCTCTTGAGCCGCTGGTCGCTCGCAGGCAATCTGCCCAAGCTTGCAGCGCATCTCAACAGGAACTTGCGCCGCTCGCCCGCTACGCTCTTGATCCTCCAGAGTTCTCACCGAAGAGTTCGCGATAAGACGAGCCTTCCAATTGCGAACGTTCCGAGACGAATAGCTCAACTGCCTTGCGCTTTGCTCTGTGCCCAGTCCTTGATGTGCAAGCAGGATGATTCGCGCTCGTTACACGATCGCGTGCGGTGCACGATGTCGACGCACCAGCAGCCTTAACTTGCGCCGCTCGCGTCGAGAGATGTTGAGTCGATTCGGGGCCGGTCCTCTGTTTATGCAGACTGAACCGCCCGAAGGCTCAGACTATTTCCAGAACCCGGATCGAATTTCCGGCATCCGGTACTAGCTTGGCTTCTTCGCATCCAAGATTCGCCGCACCTTGGCGTCGAGACCATCGGGCGTAAACGGCTTTGGCAAGAACTCATCGCTATTGGCATCAATGTCAATGCGCTCGCTGGTGTATCCGGACATAAACAGGACGGCGATTTCGGGCCGCGCTTTACGCAGGGTGGCAGCAAGCTCTGGGCCACTACCGTTAGGCATGATGACGTCGGTAAGCAACAAATCGATGGGCCCCTCGTGGCGACTTGCGACTTCAAGGGCCAGGCGCGAGCTCCGCGCCTTGAGTACTGTGTAGCCGCTCATGCGAAGGCTCTGGCAAGCGACCGACATGACCAGGGGTTCGTCTTCGACCACGAGAATCGTTTCGGTGCCGCCGAGAGCTGGGGCATCGACTTCGCTGCTCTCCTGGCCAAGTTCGTCTTCGCTCGGCGCAGCAACCGGGATGTAGAGCCCGACCTTGGTCCCCTTGCCTAAGGTGCTCTCGAGGGTGACAAACCCCTGTGCCTGATGCACCGAGCCATATACCGAGGAGAGCCCAAGGCCGGTACCACCCGAGTCTTGGCGAGTGGTGAAGAAAGGCTCAAAGGCGCGCCCCCTGGTCTCCTCGCTCATTCCCACGCCAGCATCCTCGACGACAATCAGCGCGTATTTGCCCGGCGGAATTGCTCCGTCGACGCTTCCCGCAAACTCGCTCAAATCCACGTTGTCGCAGCACACACTGATCTTGCCGCCCTTGGGCATCGCATCTCTACCGTTGACAACAAGATTGATGATGGCTTGTTCTAGACGCACGGGATCCACCACGACCTCGACCCTTCGAGAATTCGCGAGTGTTACCAACTCGATATCCTCGCCGATCAGCCGTCGCAATAGCCTATCGCTCTTTATGACGATGTCGTCGATGACGGTTCGCCTGGGCTCCACCATTTCCTGCTTTGCGAAGGCGAGGAGCTGACGAGTGAGTTCCGCAGCGCGCTGCGCTCCATCGCGAATGATCTGCAATTCACGGCGAGGTGGCCCTTCCAGGCGCCTTTCGAGCAAGCGGACGCAACTCATGATGGCCGTAAGAAGGTTGTTGAAGTCGTGAGCGATGCCACCAGCGAGACGACCGATAGCGTCGAGCTTCTGAGATTGCGCGAGTTGGTTTTCGAGACGTCGCTGCTCTGTCGTATCAACGCTTACCCCCAGGACCCCGATAACCTCGTCGCCATCGCGAATCGGCACGATGAGTCGGCGAAAATGAATGCTCATGCCGCGTTCCTGCATGACGAGGTTACGCCTGGGTAGCTGGCCGGCAATCGCGCGCTGCACGTCCTCTTCCCACCCCTTGAGGTATTCCTCGTTCGCATCGAGGCTAGAGATATGCTTGCCGAGCACCGCACCCCAACGTTTTTCGCTCGGCGGGTTCTGCAAGACGAAGCGCCCATCAAGATCGAGTGTCCAGCAGGCGAAGGGCAGATTGTCGAAGACAGCGTGCAACTGCGCCTGGCTCGCACGCAACTTCGTCTCAGTATTCTTCAGTTCTCCGACATCGATAGCGACGCCCGAGAGGAGCACACTTCGATCGTCGCTTTGAGCTACCGAGAATGCAGCGTAGAGATGATGCGTCGTCCCATCCGTGAACACCCGAAACTCGATCGCGCTCGGGGTCAGAGTTCTTGCGGCAGTTTCAATCGTTGTCGCGACCTCATCGAGATCGTCGCGATGGATCATCCTCGCAATGTCGGCGCCAGGCTGCATGAGATTGGCGGCCGGTAGACCCGTGTATTTTTCCGAAGCCTCACTCAGGTACTCCATGTGTACGGTGCCGTCGGCAAAGTATCGGAGTTCGAATATGATGCCAGGAGTGTGCACGGCCACCCCGCGCAACCTGACTTCGGTTTCGCGAAGCCTGTTTTCGACACGGCGTTCGCCACTGATGTCCGCAAGGATTGCGACCGCCCCAACGTACTTCCCATCTTCGATAGCCGGTGTCATTGACACACGAGCCCACGATTCCCTGCCGGAGCTACCAACGAAGCAGAAGTCGAAGGTTGTGCGCTCCCCCTCTCCCGCGTCCCGCATGTGCTGCCGAGCAACGCTGGCCCAGTCGTTGGTCGTGAGCTCGATGAGCGTCTTCCCCATCAGTGCATCGGCCTCCAGTCCAAACAGCTCCGCAGCCCGCTCGTTGGCGTAGATCGTTCGCCCCAGTTCATCGAATGCTAGTACACCGCCGGGAATTGCGTCGGCAAGATGAGAGTAGTTTAGCCAGTTGGGCCGCTGTGGAATCGAAGACACGGAGTTCTAAGAAATATACGCTTCTCAGTGATCGAGTTCGACCAATTGCGCCCGCTGATCGCATGCCCCAAAACGACCACGCAGATCCCGCTCTATCGACGACAGCGCGCACTCTGAGTCGTGAGTGTAGAATAGGCGCCCACCACGCCCCAGAAGATCTCTGAGAAGTGCCTCCTTCTCCTCGATCAGGAGTTCGGGATAGCGATCGTACCCCATGGTAATCGGTAGATGGACCCAGGGAGTACCAGGGATGAGGTCTGCTGCAAAGAGCACCGGGCCGTCGGGCATCTTGACTTCGGAGAGCATCATGCCTGGCGTGTGCCCCGAGCTGTGATGAAAGCGGAACCCCTCGCCTAGCAGTTTGCAGCCATTTCCAGCGACGATTTCAAGTCTGCCATTGCTTTCTAAGAGTTCTGCTAGCCCAGGAATGAATGACGCCCGGTCTCGAGAGTGAGGTTCTTTGCAGCGAAGCCACGCCTCTTTGCCTACGACGTGCGCAGCCCCCTCGAAAACGAGCCTTGCAGGAACGTCCACAGAATAGGAAGTGAGCAGTCCCCCCACATGATCAAAGTGCATGTGGCTTAGAACAACAACGTCGATGTCGCTTGGAGAGAGGCCTACACTTGCCAAGGATTTCAGGAGCACATGCTCGTCTTCGACAACCCCGTAGCGCTCCTTCATCTTTGGCTCGAAGAAGACGCCAATCCCGGCTTCGAAGAGAATATTGCGATCACCGTCCTGAACCAGTAGGGCCCGACACGAAAGTGCGATGCGATTCTGATCATCGGGAGTGCACCAACGGCTCCAAAGGGCCTTTGGGGCATTGCCAAACATGGCGCCCCCATCGAGACGCTGTGAGTTTCCCGCTATCGACGTGAGTTTGCGAACGCCAGCCATTCGCCCATGCTAACGGCTATTGTTTTGGGCGAGCCAGACGCGCAGCAGGTTTCCCGAGCAGAGTTTTGCGATGTCTTGATCGGAATAGCCCCGCTCGAGCAAGTTCTGAATAAGCCCAGGATAACCAGAGGCGTCCTTCAGCCCCACGGGCAAGCTATTACCCACCCCATCGAAGTCTGATCCAAGGCCCGTGTGCTCGATCCCCACGAGCTGCACGACGCGGTCGATGTGATTTCCGACATCTGCAGTAGTGGCAAAGGGCAGCGGGTTCTCTTGATACCAAGCCTTGATGTTCTTGTCGGCAGCCTCTGCCGGCGCGTCCTTGTTGGCAGCACTGAATCGCTCTTGCTCTGCCATCTTGCTAGATCGCCACTCGTTGGCATCTCGGGAGATGAAGGTCGAACCGAAGTTGATCATGACGACGCCGCCGTTCTCAGCCAGGGCGCGAACCATGTCGTCGCTCATATTGCGCTCAAAGCCTGGCGTGAAGTGCCGCAGCGATGAGTGAGAGGCAATCACAGGCTTGCTGCTGATCTTCATCACTTCGAAGAAAGTCTCATCATCGACATGCGAGATATCGACGAGGATTCCGAGGCGATTCATCTCGGCAACGACCTTGCGACCGTAGTCGGACATGCCGCCCCACGTGTTGGTGTCGGCGTAGGATGAGTCGCAGATGAGGTTGTCTTTTCCGTGAGTGAGAGTGATGTAGCGAACGCCTCTGTCGAAGAAGTGTTTGACGTTGGCGATATCGTCTTCCAGCGCAGCACCGTTTTCGATGCCAAGGAGAAGACTGATGCGCCCCCCCTCGAAATTGGCCTGCACCTGCGCGGGCGAGTGAGCCTTCGCAAACTCGCCGGGCCACTTCTCGATGAGCCCCTCGACGTTGTCGATGAGCGAGTCGGCTAGCGCTTTGGCGCCGCCCTCTTTTTGATGCTTCGCAGGGATGTAGATCGACATGAAGGGGGCGTCGAGGCCGCCGGCCTTTGCCCTGGCAGCATCAAAGTCCCCTTTCTCACCATGCACCGAGAGGTCGGGCATGGGCTCCCCGTTGGTGGCCATGTGGTGGAGCCTGTAGGGCAAGTCTACGTGGCCATCAATGATGAGCGTCTCTTTGGCCAGCCTGAGTGCGCGTGCCTCGATGCTCTCGGCAGCCTCTTCGGGAGCAGGAGTCTCCGTAGCGACGTCTCCGCCTCCGCAGGCGGCCACCAATAGAATTGCAGCAAGGAGAGTGCGCATCAACTTAGGACTCCGTCCTTTCCGTTTCTGCCTTCTTGGCTGGTGCCTTCTTGGCGGTTGCCTTCTTCTTAGCAGCGGGCTTCTTGGCGGCTGCTTTCTTCGCTGGTGTCTTCTTGGCGGCAGGCTTCTTCTTAGCGGCAGGCTTCTTCTTGGCGGCAGGCTTCTTCTTGGCCGCAGGCTTCTTCTTGGCCGCAGGCCTTTTCTTGGCGGGCTTCTTCTTAGAAGCCTTCTTCGCACCGAGGTACTCGAGCCGTGCCTCGATCCAAATGAGCGCCTCCTCAAGTGTTGCGTCATCCGCAGTCACGCCATCGGGGAGACTCGTGTTGATCTTCTCCCACTTGATGTACTGGCCGAAGGGGCCTTCCATCACCTGTACTGCGCCACCATCCGGGTGCTCACCGAGCTCCTTGAGGGGCTCACTCGCGCGCCTTCGTGGCTTCTTGTCCTTGAGAAGCTCTAGGGCTCGCTCAAGCTCAATGCTGAGAATGTCATCAGTTGGCTTGAGGGAAGCGTAGACTCGCTCGTGCACAACGTAGGGCCCGTAGCGGCCAATGCCCGCCTTGATGAGCTTTTCAGTTTCGGGATGACGACCAAGCTGTCGAGGCAACTCCAAGAGTTTGCATGCCTTTTCAAAATCCAGAGTTCCCGGGTCGAAACTGTCGGGAATAGAAACGCGCTTGGGCTTTGGAGCGTCCTTCTCGGTACTCGCTTCACCGAGCTGCACATAGGGGCCAAAGGGTCCACTCTTGACGAAGACCGGAAGACCACTCTCCTTATCTTCTCCAATGGGAGTCTTCGCTCGCTCGGCCAAGAAGACCATGCGGTCGATGAGCGTCATGTCCACTTCCGAGGGTGCAACGTCTGCCGGTAGCGACACGCGCTTCGGCTCATTGTTGTCGTTCTCCGGGTTCATGTCGAGGAAGGCGCCGTATCGGCCAACACGCACCTCACCGCCGTCCCACTTGATGATCGTACAAATGGTTCGAGCGTCGATGTCCATGGCCTTCTCGACCCGGCTAAGAAGTTTTCCCTCATAGAACTCTTTGAGGAACTTCTTGCCATCAGCGCCCTCGGCAATTGCGTCGAGGGAGGCTTCCATGCCGGCCGTGAACTTGAGGTCCACCACGTCGTCGAGAGCTTCTTCGAGAAGCTGGGTTACCGCCATGGCAATGAAGGTAGGAACCAGCTGCTTGCCCTTGGCCATCACGTAGCCGCGGTACTGAATCGTATCGATGATCGTCGCGTAGGTTGATGGACGACCGATGCCCTGGGCCTCGAGCTCCTTGACGAGCTTCGCCTCGGTGTAGCGGGCTGGCGGCTTGGTCTCGTGCTTGAGCGCTTCCATTTCCTTGCAGGGAAGATCATCGCCGACCTCCAAGGCAGGAAGCGGCTGCTTGCGCTCTCCACCCGCCTTAGCGTCGCCCTCGAAGCTCTCCTCGTAGGCAGCGAGAAATCCGGGAAAGACCACGACTGTGCCAGAGGCGCGAAACTCAGCGACTTCGCCAGCTGCCGTCTTGGCTGTGATGATTGCGCTGGTGCTCTGCTTCTTGGCCTCGACCATTTGGCTAGCAACCGTGCGCTTCCAAATAAGTTCGTAGAGCTTTGCCTGCTCACCCGAGAGCTTGAGCTCGGTTGCGGTTGGCATCTCCGTACCCGCTGGGCGAATGGCCTCGTGAGCCTCTTGTGCCCCCTTGCTCTTGGTCTTGTAACGGCGAGCTTCGGCTGGCAAGTACTCCTTGCCGTAACGCTCTTCGACCATTTGGCGAATACCTGCCAGAGCATCTTCTGCGAGATTTACCGAGTCGGTACGCATGTAGGTGATGTGGCCGTTTTCGTAGAGCCTCTGCGCAGTTTGCATGGTGCGCTTTGCACTGAGTCCAAGTCGATTGTTGGCTTCCTGCTGCAGCGTCGACGTCGTGAACGGCGTTGGCTGCTTGCTTGTGAAGTCACGCTTCTTGAGATCGTCAACTCGGAGAGTCGCGCCCTTGAGCCCCTCAGCCAGAGCCGTCGCTCGATCACCTTCCAGCAAGAGTACGTCGAGGCCATCTTTGAGTTTGCCGGTGTTCTCGTCGAAATCTTTGCCGCTGGCGAGGCGCTTGCCGTCGAGAAGTTTGAGCTCGGCGGTGAACTCAGTGTTCGACTTTTCAAGAGTTGCCTTGAGGTCCCAGTAGACCGCCGACTTGAACGCCATGCGCTCGCGTTCGCGCATGACGAGCACGCGAACGGCAGCGGATTGCACGCGACCAGCGGAGAGCTTGGGAGCGACCTTGCGCCAAAGCAGTGGAGACACTGTGTAGCCAACCAGTCGGTCGAGCACGCGGCGAGTCTCTTGGGCGTTGACCAGATTGGTGTTCAGCTCGCGAGGGTTACCAAGAGCAGCCATGATTGCCTTCTCGGTAATCTCGTGAAAGACCATGCGGTAGACGGGAATCCTGGGCTTGAGCAGCTGCACTAGGTGCCAGCCAATGGCCTCGCCTTCGCGATCCTCATCAGTCGCGATGTAGAGTTCGTCGGCATCCTTAATGGCTTTGCGAAGCTCGGCGACGATCTTCTTCTTGCCGGGCGGGATGACGTAGATGGGCTCGAAGCCCTCGTCGACGTTGACGGCGAGCCTCGACCAGGAGAAGCCCTTGGCTTCTTCGGGGATTTCCGCGGCTTTGGCAGGCAAATCGCGGACGTGGCCCATGGAGGCTTCGACGCGATATTCGCTACCTAGGAACTTTCGAATGGTCTTCGCTTTTGTCGGGGACTCGACGATGACTAGCTTCTGCCCAGCGCTCATGGCCCCATACATCCACCGGTTCTTGGGTCTGGGTCAAGCCGAGAAGGAAATGAAGAGAACTCACGAGCCTTGAAGAGCCATGCATGAGTCTGCCTCGACAGGCCATAACTAGCTAATAATACGTAGATTTGCCAGCCGCCTTTGAGGCCGCCAAGAGAGCATATAATAATGTGTGGGATCCGGCTAGCCTCGGCAGATCTGACCCTACAAAGAGCGCCGTGGGAGCACCACGGCGTTCGCAACCAGGATGCCGGCGACCAGCGAGATGGCGACAATAACCATCTTGAAGGCCGTGTCGATGCCAGCGACAACGTCTTGCTCCCACAGGGAGCTGAGGCTGCGAAACCCCATGCTCCCCGGAACGAGGAGAATCAAACCAGGGACCAGGGCGACCAAGGCACTGCGGTTGCACAGACGAGCGTAGGCGTTGGCGATGGCAGAGGCCACAAAGCCGCCCAGACAAGCACCGAGCTCTGGAGCCAAGTGTGTCGTCCCAAAGCGTGCGCTCAGAAAGCCGCACACCGCCGTGAAGACGATTATCGGCAGCGCCTTGGGATGAGCCCGGAACATGACGGCGATAGAGACACAGGCGGTGCCGAGGGCGAGGATGCCTACCCACTCCGGGGCCGCCAGCCCACTGCCAACTTGAGGAGTGCCGACAAAGCGTGTCAGCAACTCTTGGCTCAGTGCCACGCCAAAGATGATTTCGAGAAAGACCACCATCGCAGCGGTTAGGCGTGCAGTGCCGCTCACGAGATTGCGAGTCGCTATTTCCGTCATGGCAATCGTGAGAGTAAGGCCTGGTACGAGCACGATGATGCTAGAGAGCATTGCGGTCTCGTAAGTAACTCCAACACTCATCGTGGACGCCAGATGGGCGGTTGCTCCGGCCAACGTCGCGGCAATGAGCTCAAAGAGGCGACCACCGGCCGTCGTTCGCGGCACAAAGTGGGCGAGGACTCCGATCAGAAAACCACTGATTGCCGCCACCAGCATGTCGGCCCAGCTTCCTCCGAGGATGGTCGTTGCAGCAGCTGTTGTAAAAGGGAATGCCAGGGTCGCAACAATCGGCCCAATGCGATCCGGTGCCTCATGGATTGCGCGCAGCGACAGCACAGCCTCTTCGACGCCAATATCACCTTGCAGCACACTCTCGGCGAGTTCGTCGACCGAGCGGAGTTTTTCGAGATTGTGAGCTCCCGGATCCATGCGGATAAGCGAAGTCTTCTGCTGCGATCCCTCGCCAAATCCGATCATGATCGACGTCGGCGTTGAGAAGACGTGCGTATGCAGTCCGAGCTGCTCAGCGGCGGATGCCAGGGCCGACTCCAGGTGGTGCGCCGGAGTTCCGTAGCGATGCAGAGCCGCTGCCAGCTCCAGGATGAAGTCGATGCTCTGTTCTTGCCGTGCCATGGGAGCTGCCTATCTCAAGAGGCGCGTATGCCCTATCGGCAACGCCAACACAAGTGGCAAGTCTCGCGCGGGTCTGCACTCGCTTTGAGATTTCGTCGTTTCTCTGATCTGATGCTGGCATGGAATTCAGAGAAAGACCTGTCGAGTTTGAGCACAGAGGCGCTCATTGCCGAGCTGGCCAAGCGGCAAAAAGCGGTGGGGGTTCGCCCTGCCGTAGTCGAAGAGAACTTTCAGAAACAGGGTCGGAATATTGAGAATCGCTGTTATGACAACTACTTGAGGGGGATGGAGGCCGAGCAAACCTCAGGGGAAGCACCATGCCCCGTGTGCAAAACGATGGCGAAGATTCGAGTGAAGAATCGCGCTAGGACGCTCTCGGGGGGCCACAAACTTCGGCGCCACTTCCATTACTGCGGTAGCTGCAAGCTGCGAGAAGGGCTTCTATCCCCTGGATCGGAGGTTGGAGTTACGAGAGAAAGGCGAGGTAAGCGAGGCTTTGGAAAAGCGCTTGATCGACTGCGCTTCACTACGGCTT
>JAAEPE010000144.1 GCA_024222395.1 Myxococcales bacterium | reverse complement strand
GGGGCTTTTCCTTTTTCGGACGTGTTGTGGACCACCTGTGGACCATTCTCCTGAGCTTTGCTTTTGCGCCTCCGTCGTTTGGGCGACCCAAAGACGGTGGCAATAGCTGACTTCTTCGCCGCCAGAGACGTGTGGATATAGCGGAGTGTAGTTTCGACAGACTGGTGCCCAGCAAGCTCCATGATGACCTTCACGTCCGGTATCTTCGCCGCCAGGGACGTGCAGAAGGCATGTCGGAAGGAGTGCCAGATCATCTTGGGCGCCACGTCCGCTTTCCTATAGATCTCCTGGATGTCATCCGCGAGCTTCGTGTATTTCATGGGTGGCTGGTTGGTCAGTTTGACCTCCGGGACGATGACCCCCAGAGCTTCCGAGATTGGCTCCACCAGGCTGCTCGTCTTCTGGCGTCCTGAGAGCACCGTTGTGACCGCCGCATAGGAGCAGCCTACCGCCCGAGCAAGCTCACTCCGAGATCCAATCCCTCGGCGGGATTCCTGAAGAGCCAGATTCACCAAAGTTCTCCATTCCTCGCTGATGACCGTAAGCCATGGGAGCTGGGTTAGGACGGTGTCACCCGTTTGCTCCAAGTCCTCCAAGGCATCGGCGAGCTTTTCGCTCAGTGGCACGAGTCGGTGCTTGTAGTTTTTGGGCGAGACAAGGTTGCCGGAAGTATCGTAGTTCCGGCACACGAGGATTGTCTCACCAATCTCGTTGATGTCTTGCCACCGAAGAGCGCGAATCTCGCCAACCCTTAGACCGGCCTCGGAGCCGAGAAGAATGGCGACCCTGTATCGAGGGTCGTCCGTCGCGCCAATAAGGGCATCGATTTCCTCTGGAGTCGCTCCCTCGATTTCGACATCTTCTGGCTTGATCCAAAACTTGAGCGAGTTTATTTCAATGACCCGGTTTTCGATGGCGTACCTCATCACCGATGACAGTGACGAGAAGATGTTGTTGACTTGGCGTGCCGCTTCAGAGAGTGTTCTTGCTGTCATAGTGATTCCTAGAGAAGGGAACTAGTGGATGATTGTGTTGGCTGGTGGACGCCCCTGCACGAAAGCCTTCGTCCCAGGCACATCCAGCAGATACCCAGCGACCATCTCCCGAGAGCATGCTTCCGGCATGGCGGGCTGGAACTTGCTGAGGCGATATTCTGGAAGACTGGCGTAGACGCGGCTCCAGATGTCTTCGTCTTGCCAGAAGGCTTCGGTGCGCATGCGATCGAAGATTTCTTGAACCGGGTCTGGAGCAACGCTCTCGCCTTCGAGACGAAGGTGCAGGTTGTCGGCGACGACCTTCCAACCGCCGAGCAGAGTGAGGATGTACTTGATGGTGTGGTTGATGCGACCACCGGCGAAGGTCCAGACGAGGACTTTGCCGTCTTCGTAGCGAGTGACGATACCGGCACCCCTGAGGGATTCGCCTAAGTCGGCGCGATAGACGGCTAGGGCGCCGGCCGCCTCGGGATCGAGGTAACTGAGTGGCGCGTCGTCTTCCAGGATGCGGCGCATCTCTTGGCAGAGCTCTTGGCTTAGCATCTGCGGGATGAAGCCACCCCAACTTGGCTTTTTGCCGCCGGGCGCCTTGGCGACTCGAACGGTGCGCTCTTTGTGGTTGATGTATTCGACGACCCAAGCTCGGCCACCAAGCAAGAAGGCAGACATGTCTGCCACGAGGTTGTCGACGAAGTTCTGCTCCAATGACCCTATCTCGGCTTTGGCAGCAGTGACGACCCGGTACAAGACGGGACTGGAGAAAACGGCGTAGAGCTCCATGAAGTTCTTGCGACCGAAGACCTTCTCGGACTTCTGGCCCATCGAGAGCTGACCGCTGGACTCAAAGAGGTAGTCCTGCGCAATCATGTGCTCCACGATTCCATCGAACTCCTCGCGGCTCACACCTCGAAAGTCTGGGACTCGGGAGATTGTCGTCCATGCCGCGTTCCTAGTGACACCGCCGAACTGGAGCGTCATCGCCAGAAGCTGGTGCACCAGTACGGGGAAGCAACGATTGGTGACAGGGACCGATTCAACCCAGCCCGTCTTGGCCAGCTCTATGATGGCGCAGGCCTGCAACACGACGTCTGTATTCTCAACGAGAAAGGTGGTGTTGGCATTGCCTCCACGGCGTCCTGTCCGCCCCATGCGCTGCAAGAAGGACGACACCGAGCTCGGTGAATTGGCTTGAAGCACTTTGTTCAGGTCACCGACATCGATGCCTAGCTCGAGAGTCGATGTGCAGGCGATACACGCGTCTCCGCCATGGCCAAATTTCTTTTCAGCTTCTTCGCGCTCTTGGCGGGATACGGAGCTGTGATGCACAAAGACTTCGACACCACGCCCACGCATGCGCTGCGCCACCGACTCGGTCATGGCACGGCTTTGACAGAAGAAGAGACTCTTCTGCTCGACTGCAAGCCCGGCGGCCGTGGTGGCAATATCAGCGATGGTGGGTCTGAGGAGCACGGCGATATCGCGGCCTGCTTTGGGCTTGGGTGGATCGACAACGCGGCCAGCGCGCTTTGACGTGCCTTGTAGCCATTCCAGAATTGCCTCCGGGTTGCCAACTGTCGCGCTCAGTCCGACTCTCTGCACATCGTTGTCGGTTAGATCTACCAAGCGCTCCAGCACGCTCATGAAGTGCGCCCCGCGATCGCTGCCAGCAAAGGCGTGCACCTCGTCGACGACTACCATGCGCAAGTCTCGAAAGAGCTTGGGAGTCGGGAAACGCGACGAAACCAGCATGACCTCCAGCGACTCCGGCGTGGTCATCAATAGCTCAGCGGGTTCCTTCGTGAAATTCTTCTTGTCGCCAGACTTGGCGTCGCCGTGCCACACGAAGCGGCGCAAGCCAACCATCTCCGTATACTGTCCAAGGCGCTCGGCCTGGTTGTTCAAGAGGGCTTTGATGGGGGCCACATAGAGCACACCAACGGCATCGGTCGGCTCGTCCAGTAACATTGATAGGGCCGGAAACATGGAGGCCTCTGTCTTGCCACCCGCTGTGGGAGCCAAGATAACCGCATTCTCACCGTCGAGGAGCGCTTGCCCAGCCTCCTCTTGCACGGGCCGCAGGGAGGTCCAATGCAGTTGAGTGCCAATGGCCTGCTGCAATCGAGGTGACAACCGCGAAAAGGTTGTTTGGCTCACCAGACAGTCTCCTCAGGAATGAACTCAGGCTCTCTATCATCAGAGCTGCTCTTCGTTGCCGAGGTACCAGCGGCAGCGGCCTCCTCTTGGGGGGTAAGTCTAGATGCACTCAACTAGAGCAGGCTACTCCTTAGCAACGCCCGATTTTGGTCCTAAGAATGGGGTCCACCTCAATCTCAAGAGCAAGCCAAACAGCTTCATAAACTACTTCAACGC
>JAAEPE010000143.1 GCA_024222395.1 Myxococcales bacterium | reverse complement strand
GCGCGCTGCATTCGACGCAGCAGCGACCACCGATGGTTCCTCGATAACCATTGGCAAGAGCATGTCGCGCTCGTTGATACGGAAATTGAGGCCAATGCCGAAGGGGAGGTTGTACTGGCCAACCACGTTCTCGATCATCGTGTCGCAGGTCGCAGGATCGAGCCCGCCAGTCTCAAGAGCATTGAGATTCTCGCCGGTGAGACCACGGAGCTTTTGCAAGAGCTCGCGGCGCTGGGGGATGTCGAGCTTGTAGAAGCCTGGAATTCGAGAAGTGGACACGATGGACTTGGGCACGGAGGAAACAACCTGCGTTGGCAGGTTATTCGCCGACCTTACTCGTTTGCCCCAGCAAACGCACGCCCTGGTGTGATGGGGCCAGAGCAGGGCAGTGGATTCCGTGATCACCCAGGCGCGCTTCAAAGAGTGTCGCCGCCTCTGCACTTGAGAATGCGGCCAGTGCTAGGTCGCCGCCGCCGGCTCCGGTGGGCTTGACGGCACCGCCAAGTTGAGCTGCGATGTCTTGCATTTGGCTGTGAATTGGCAGCCAGAGGTCGACCCCTGCTGCGCGCCCGAGCTCGGCTACGGCCTGTCCCCCCGCGCGTAAGGCAGATACGGCGCTAGCCCCCTCTGAGGCAGAGGCTAGGCCTTGGGCGGACTTGACAATGGCTTGGCAAAGCCGCTCGTAGTTGTCCCGCGCACTGGTCCGCAATAATCGCACTTTGGGCACCAATGCGGTGGTGGAGGCCGATTGGCCGCACCAAGGGAAGACCAAGTGTAGGTCTGGGGGCAGGGTGACTGCTTGCTGGCTTGGCGCGGTCGAGAATCGTAAACACGATCCGTAGCAAGAGCTTGCAACGTCGGCCCCTGAGCCGCGGGTTCCCTTGGCTTCTTGGGCGTCTCCGTGTGCTTGGCGGGCGAGCTTGTGAACCGTCTCCACGTCGAACGCATCGCCGAGTGCTGCGCCGACCGCGGCGACGGTCGCTGCCGCCGACGAGCCAAGGCCCAACTTTTCTCTATTCTCGCGAAACGAACGGGTGTCCACGCGCACTCGCAAAGCGGCAAAGGCCTCTTGGCTCTGGTCGCCAAATCTCGTGCACATAACCCTGTGCACTGCCGTCAAGAATGGAGAGAGATGTTGGGGTGAGTCTTGAATTGTGGCGACCGCGTAGCGATCGACTGCGAGCATGATTGCGAAGCTACCGTCGATCACAGCGTACTCGCCTGCAAGCATGATCTTGCCCGGGGCGGTACAGCGGATCATTCGGCACTCGGCAACAGGTGAGCGCCGGGGCCGGCGTGGCTTATAATCACACCGCTCACGCCCTCGAGCTGCCGCAGGCCGGTTGCCACCTCCTCGCAGTGCTCCTCGTTCGTGAGCACTTTGACATGAGGGCCTGCATCCATCGTCGGATATGCATGCAGCCCGGATTCTTGAAGAGCTTCGACTGCATCGAGGCAGCGCAGCGTTGACGGCTGCCAGTAGCGTACGGGGGGGCGCGACGCCATTGCAGCTGCATGCATCGCCATGGCGCTACCCTGGGTTACCGCGCCAAGTGCGGAGAGGTCTCGGGACATGATAGCTGAGCTAGCGTCGTCAATGTCCTTGGCTACGCAGCCAATCCAAGCCTGGTACAGCGGAGAAGTCTCGGCGCAGTGATCCATCGCATCGCGGGAGGAGACGCTCTTCTTCTTGCCGCCGCCGACCACCGCAATAACCATGCGAAGTGGCCATTCATCTCTCGCTAAGAGTTCTTCTGCGACGCAGTCTGTGCCGTCACAGCGCTCGCCCCGGTGCATTAGAGCGAAACCGCCAAAGATGGAGCGAGCAGCCGAACCGCTACCGCGCCGGGCGAGCTCGCTCAGCTCGGTGCGTCCGAGGGAGAGGCCGGCGGCTTCGGTGGCAGCGACGGCCAGGGCGGCGAAGGCTGCGGCGGACGAGGCGAGACCACTTGCGGTAGGGAAGTTGTTCTCGCTCACGACTCGGGCGAAGGTTGTTATGTCTGCGCGCTTCCGCACTAAGTCAAGCCAAGGCCCCAGGCGTCCAGTCGCCGCGGCTTGTCCGTCGAGCTCGAACTCATCCCCTGTGAGGCCGTCATCGAAGGTCACCGTTGTGGTGGTGCGAAGCGCATCCAAGGTGAGTGAGAGGCTGGAAGCGGCTGGCAAATTGAGAGCGGAATCTCGTTTGCCCCAGTACTTTACGAGGGCGATGTTGGCGCAAGCCTGCGCAGTGGCGGATTTGGTTGATGTCATGAGTTGGCTCCTAGCGTGGTAACGAAGGCCTGGAAGTCTTGCTCCTCCAGTGCGGCGCAGACCTGCTGTTCTCGGCCAGGGGCAAGGGCGATAATGGCACCACCACCTCCGGCGCCAGTGAGCTTTGCCCCGAGCGCGCCCGCCTCCATGGCGGTGGCCACCATGGCATCGAGGGTGGCAATGCTCACGCCGATATCTCGCAATGCTCGGTGACACTGGCTCATGCAGACGCCTAATGCGTCCAGATCGCCCGAGGAGAGTGCGTCGATTCCGGCTGTGACGATGCCACCCATATCCTTGATTCGACCGCTTGTCAGGCCCCCATCGTCGGCGACCCTTGCCGCAACTCTTGCCACTTGGGTTGCGGTGCTTCGGCAAACGCCGGAAAGCCCAACAACGAGTGGGAGGCCAGGGACATCGAGTGGCACGAGGCCCCCGTCGACGGTGTAGCTTGCGATACCGCCTTGCTGGCTGAGGGCTACATCGATTCCGCTGGGGCGGTGATGAAATTGCGCCTCTCCTGCGCCGGCGATATCTCTGTGCTCAGCGTCGCTTGCTCCAGGGGCCAGGCAGCGAGCAACTGCGAGGCAGAGTGCGGCGGACGAACCGAGGCCAGCCGCGCACGGCAGGTCGGCAGTGACATCCAACCGAGTGGGTTGTGCGCCCGTGGCCTCGATGAGCGCGCGGAGGGCCTGGGCTGGCGCGCCTTCGTCCCGAGTACTCACTTCGATATCCCATGCTGGAACACTCAAGGAGGAATCACCCTCTATCGGAGTTGAACAGGCGGTGACCGTTTTGTCGATCGCACCCGCTAGTGCAGGGTGCCCGTAGACGACCGAGTGCTCGCCGAGGAGGATTATCTTGCCGCCGGCACTCGCGGAGGTGGCCCTAGATGAGGGCATCGATCCACGAGCGCAGCGGTGCGGAAATACATCGCGGGGCCTCATGCAAGTCAAGAACGCTCTGACACCCCGTGAGTAGGAGAGTTGTACGAATCGAGTCGATGAGCGATTGAACAAGGGCGGCGGCAGCGTCTTGGCCGCCACTCTGCTGGGCACGCAGTACAGGAGCTGCCATTCCGCCGACGGAGGCTCCAAGGGCCATCGCTCGGGCGATGTCGAGACCTGTGCGAACGCCGCCACTGGCGACGACCTCGAGCCCCGCTTGGGCGCAAGCGTGCACGCTGGCTGCGGTGGGAATTCCCCAGTCCCAGAATTCATCTCCCAGCCGCTGTTGCACACTGTTCTCTGCCGCTCTGTGCCTTTCTACGGCGGTCCAAGATGTGCCGCCGGCTCCGCTAACGTCGACGAACTTCACACCAGCTCGATACAGGGTGCGAGCGGCACGTGGCGAAATTCCGCAGCCGGTCTCTTTTGCGATCAGAGGAATACCTAGGTCGGCGACAAGCTCGCCGATGGTCTCGAGGACGCCGCGAAAGTCCCGGTCCCCCCCGCTTTGAATCATCTCCTGGGCTGGGTTTAGGTGAACCGCCATCGCATCAGCGCCCACCGCGTCCGCAAGTTCGCGAATGCGGGCGACTCCGTAGTCCTTTGCCTGTACGGCTCCAATATTCCCGATGATGAGTGCCTCGGGGGCTGCGTCTCGGATTTGGTAGGTGGATGCGAGCTCGGGGTTCTCGGCCATTGCACGCTGGGAACCAAGGCCAAAGCCAACTCCCATTTCCTGTGCCACTGCAGCGAGGTCGCGGTTGATCGCTGCGGCCTCCTCGGTTCCACCTGTCATGCCGGTGATAAGCAGCGGTGCCCTGAGCGTCTTCCCGAGGAAAGAGACGCTGAGATCGATCTCGGATTCGGCGATCTCAGGCAGGCTCTGATGCACGAGCTGCACAGAGGATAGCAACGTACCTTGCGCCACAAAATCTGCACGCCCGCTGGCGGCGACCTCGATGTGGTCGGCCTTTCGTTTCTCAATGCCGCTACTCGCCATCTCCGTCTCCTTTACCACAGCGCCGGCGGCCGATGAAGAGGGCGACTAGGAAGAGCCAGAAGGCCCCTCGACCCCCGTGCCCTCCGGCTTGGCAAAACCCGCCCGACCCGCCGTTCTCGGGGATGCACCGCCTCCTTCCGCCCTGGGCGGTCACGCAGTGAAAGGCAGAGGGGCAGCTATCAGGTGAGTTCTCACAGGTAGCTGCACATACGCCGTCGTGGCCCGGAGCATCGACGGCACAGAGCTTGGTTTGGCAGGAGTCGCTGTTCGAGCATGTGGCGCCGATGCCCGCAGCGTTGCCTGGACCTAGGACGCACAAGCCGTCCACGCAGATGTGGGCGAAGTCGCAGTCGCTGCGCGACTCGCATGCCGCTTGTTCAATCTCGATGGCTGTGCTCCCGTATTGGTTTCGGTCATCGAAGATGCGCACCTCGACGGTGTGCGCTCCCGGCGCCAGAGTTCGCGGCGCGGTGAACGCAAAGGGCTCTTGCTCGAGGGTTTCAATGCGTCGATCGTCAATCCACAACTCGCTTCGCGTCACAGCGATATCATCGATCCCCTCTGCGTGAACGGGGAAGCCCACGGGGAGCAGAGCCCTGTCCTCCGGGGTTTGGATTGTGACCTGGGGGACAAGCCCCTCGCCGAGGAATTCGAGTAGATACTGATAACTATTCTGAGTTTCTACGCCGCAGTCGCAATCCCGGGCGGCAAACTCGCCGCAAGGGGCATCGACGTCCTGGAACTTCCTATTTGGGCAGCCGCCCAAGTAGGTGAGTGGGTCGTTGCACTGCATCTCATGATCTAGTCCAAATGCGTGAGCCGACTCTTGCCCCACCACGTTGCAGAGCGCGCGCATATCGTCGTAGAGCAGCGCGAAGGTGAAGCTTATTGCGTTCTCAATGGGGCCACAGGCAAATGGGGCGACACCACCAGCCATCGGAAAACCGAGTTCCGAGCCGCTGCCGGCGACGATGGCCTCATAATGTGGCTCGTCGCCAGGATCCGTATCGGTGACGCGAATCTCAAAGGGAGCGTATAGCTCCTCATCGCATCGCTTCATCGAGTCCCACTGGTTGTCGGTGTGGGGCCACTCGGAAAGCTCTCGAGGTGACCCGACGATGCTCGAGTGATTGCTTCGCGAATCCTCGAAGCCTGGCGATATCGTGCAGCCGCCTTCGCAGCGGTTGAGAAAGAGAAGGCGCGACCCGGTATTGGTTCCTGCGCCCACCTATGCTGTGGGAGCGGCAACGCGCATGCCGCGAGGGGCCGCGCTCGCCGTCGTGGCGGCCAGAATTAAGAGCAGAACTAGGAGGGAGTAGCGCACTACAAGACGTAGATGATCACAAAAACGCTCGTGGCCCAAGCACCAAGATTGAGTAGGAAGGGCCAATCGCGAAGAATTGCGTCCGTTGGGCTCTCAGGCCCCTGCATCCAGAGAGCAATTTGCAGAAATCGCGCAATGCCGACGATGCAGAATGGCAAGGTCCAGAATAGCTGATCGGTCTGGAAGAAGCTGATGGTTTGAGCGTCGCGGGTGTACATGGCGTAGGCCGCACAGGTTCCGATGCACAGAAGAAGCAGCACAAAGCGCAATGTCGGGGTGCTGTACCCCTTGAGCGCGACCCGTGTGTCTTCCGGGGAGCGCCCGGCGTGTTCGGCGGCGAGCATTTCGTGGGCCCGCTTGCCGAACCCCAGGAAACAGGCGAGTAGGGCCGTACAGGCTAGGAGCCAAGCGGAAACCGGAACGTCGATCGCGTAGCCGCCTGCGAGGACTCGGAGGCAGAAGCCCACGCCGATCATCAGCACATCGAGATAGGCGATTCGCTTGAGGTATAGGGTGTAGGCCAGGTTATTGACCAAATAGCCTGCAGCTACGGCGGCCAGCATGGGAGCGAGGGCGGCGGAGGCCCCCAATGCCACGACCGCCAAGCAGATGCTGAGCCACAGCGCCGTGCGCTCGCCCAGCTGCCCCGAGGCGATGGGGCGATGGCGCTTGATGGGGTGCTTGCGATCGCTCTCTACGTCAAGCAGATCGTTGAACGCATAGACCGCGCCACTGAGAGCGCAGAAAATCGCAAACGCGGCCAGTGCCCGCAGTGTGAAGGCGGGCTCTAGCAGGTGCTTCGAGAAGACGAGTGCGGCCAGGACGAAGAAGTTCTTCACCCACTGCTTTGGCCGCAGGGTTCGAAGTGCTGCGCTGATCACTCTTCGTCTTCGAGGTCCGGGTATTCCTCATCCTCTTCGCTGGCTGCTGGTGCCGGCTTCGGAGTGGGCGTCTCGTCTTCGCCTTCGAGGTCCGGATACTCTTCGTCCTCACCATCTACCGTGTCCCCGCCCTCTTCATCTTCGAGGTCGGGATAGTCTTCATCCTCGTCTTCACCCTCAAGGTCCGGGTAGTCCTCGTCGCCATCGCCTACAGCGATGTCATCGCCACGAAGGTCGAGGTAGTCGGTCTTTGCGGTCTTCTCGCACTCGGCGAGCTCAGTCCCGGTTTTCTCGTTTCGGCAGTTGGTGATATCGAGGAAGAGGCCCTCACACACGTCCTTCTCGTCGGTGTCCGCGATTTTCGCGCAGCCTTCGAAGGTGACCTTCTCGCCGCTCTCCAGGGTGACTTCTTGCACCGCGCTGAGCTTCTGGTACTCCTGCCTCACCTCAGTCGCCATCTGAGCAACTCGACCACGTCTTGCGGGTGGCTTGATGACGTCGAGAGGCTTGACCGTGATGGCCTCGACGTAGGTAACCAGGATGAGCGCAATGACCATGCAAATGAAGAATGGCACAACCGAGCGAACCACCTCATCAATGGGTTTCTTGAAGGTGAAGCCCGTGATGAAGAGATTGAGACCAACTGGCGGTGTTAGGTAGCCCAGTTCGAGGTTGAGCAGGAAGATGACGCCGAGGTGGTAGGGGTTGATTCCGTACGCAGCCGCAACTGGCGTGATGAGAGGCACCACGACGACGATCGCCGAGAAGATGTCCATCGTCATTCCCACGAGAAGTAGGAAGACGTTGAGAGCCAGGAGGAAGGTCCATTTGGATTCAAAGTTGTCTTGAATCCAGTGGAAGAGCATCTGTGGCACCTCGGCTGTTACGAAGAAGTTCGTGAGAGCCGAGGCGGCAAAGATGATGATAAAGATGGCGCCCACGAGAGCCATCGAATCGCGCACGAGGTGCCAAAGCTGGGTGATCTTGACGTCGCGGAAGAGCACGACCTCGACAAAGATGATGTAGATGCAGGCGAGGCACGCAATCTGGGCAATTGTCACTCCGTTGGCGAGACCCAAGAGGATGAATACCGGCAAGAGCATCTCTGGGATGGCCTGGATACAGGCTTCGACGAGTTCTGCTGCGTTGAACTTATGCCTTGGAACTTTGCGCTTGATGGCGACCGTCACCGCAAAGACTGACATGATGAGCAGGAGGATGAGGCCAGGAACCACGCCTGCGAAAATGAAGCGATCTGTGGAGAACTCGATGAGTTCCATCTCGGAGCCGCCGCTGTCGCTTTGAGTTTGCGCAGCGAGACCGTAGACCGTGCCGTAGACGAAGAGTGGCAGGGCAGGTGGGAAGAGTAGCCCAACGGAGCCGGTGCCCGCGACGAGACCAAGTGAGAACTTCTCTGGGTATTTCTCCTTGAGTAGCGAGGGCATGATCAGGCCGCCGAGGGCGACGATTGTGACGCCTGATGCGCCGGTGAAGGTTGTGAAGACTGCACAGGCGAAGATGGTTACGACGGCCAACCCGCCGGGCATCCACCCCAGTCCGGCCCTTGCGGCGCGGACCAGTCGATCGGCGGTCTTGGCTTCGGCCATGACAAAGCCCATGAAGATAAAGAGCGGGATGGTCGAGAGAATCAGCGCTTCTTCACCGGTGCCGATTTTGACGATGTCGCCCATCTGCGCACCGAAATCCTGCATGAATCCCCCACGGGACGTTTGGGTTGCACCATAGGCACTGGCCATGAGCATGACCGCGAAGATGGGGGCCCCGAGGGCAAAGAGAAGGATGAGTCCGATTACGATGATGAGTGTCATGCCGGATTCCTAGTGTCTGGTGTGGAACCCCAGACGACAGCGCCACAGGCGCGAGATACCAACGCTTGCTCTTGGCAAGCGCTAGGAGAATTGGTGTCGAACTTGTTTGGCATCATTCTCCTAGTGGGCCGCTGGGCCTTCTTCTTCGGGGGGAATGAGGCCAGCCGAGAGGTAGAGGGCATCAGTGATTGCGTGAAGCAAGTAGTGGAAGCCAATGAGCCCAGCCCCGATCGGCAGAGCGAGGAGGGCAATGGAGGGCCTGAGGACTTCGTAGTGCATCTCCTTAGAAGCGGCGGCACGAACAAACATGCCACCCTTAGAGAGCAGAACACAGGCGAAGATCACAAAGCCAGCGACCAGGATGCGCAAGATGACCCGCTTCTTCGGCGCAAGTTTTCGCGCCAAGAAGTCCATCGAAATCATCCTGCCCTTCTGCGCGGAGAGTGAGGCGCCACCCATGGCACAGAAGAACACCAAGTACTTCAGCGCCTCAGCTGGCCAGGTATCACTTGCACCAAGGAAGTTGCTTGACAGGAACTGGTACGTGCCAACGCCAAGGAGGCCCATGAGTGCAAGCGTGACGAAGGTCTGCTCCCCCGCCCCTATCGCGTCGTCAAAGGCACCGAGTGTTTCGACAGTTTCAGTCGAGCCACTCCCAAGGACGACACCGACCAGTGCGCCGCAAGTGACCCCAAATGGGACGCAGAGGAGGAGGCCAACGACAAATGACTCTAGGTCGCGATTTGAGAGGACCCAAATGAGAACGGCGCTGAGGATGAGGGCCGTCAAACCGACGCCAACGCTGAGGAGGACGGAAGGAGGGGATGTCTTCGATGGCTCTTCTGACACGTGTGGGTATCGTAAGAGAGGTATCGCCGCAGGGGCCAGCCCCCGAAACGACAAAAGGCCCGATCGCTGGCGATCGGACCCTTCTCGTCGCGGTGCGTCGAAACTAGCCGTTCTTGGCTCGGTACTCGGCGCGGTACCTGAGAACGCGGTCGAGGTCTTTTTGGCTGTAGAGCTTGCCAACCATATCGGTCCAAACAGTCTCAGCGATCTTCTGGAACTCAGCCTGGGTCGCAGCTGGGGTCTCGATGACCTTGACGCCGGCGCGGACGATGGCTTTGTGGGCACGCTTGTTGTCGCGGCGAACCGTGGCGCGGAGCTCCTTGGAGTGCTTGCGCATCGACTTCTTCACAGCCGTCATGTCCTCTGGGCTCATTTTGTCCCAGCTTGCCTTGTTGATGACCGTGGCGGAGACGCCATAGGAAGTGGTCATAGACGTGGCGTACTTGATTTTCGTGTACCACTGGAGGGCAACGGTGGCCAAAGCCGAACCGTAGCAGGCATTGATCTTTCCGGTGTTAAGAGCCGGAAGGACATTGGGAACGCCCATTGGCACGCCCTTGACTCCGAGCTTCTTGAACATTGTCTTGACCAGTGCATCCTCGCCCCAGAGCCATACTTTGGCTTTCACAAGGTCAGCCTTCGTTCTGATAGGGCTGTTGGAGTAGAAGTGGATAGCGCCCACATCGCCTGGATCTAGGAGCTTGTAGCCCTTCTTGTCGAAGCGCTTCATAAAGGTGCCCCACATCTTGCGGCGCACGTAGTCCATCTCTTGGACGGAGTCGAAGAGCATGGGAATCTCGAGAACGCGAATTGATGGAACGATTTGCGAGAGCCCAACAGAGGTGAATGCACCTGCGTCGAGAGCGCCCATCTTCATCTTGCGGATGACGTCCTTCTCGTCGCCCTGGACGCCCCCTGTGTAGTACTTGAGTTTGACCCGACCACTTGTATTGGTGTCGACCTCTGCAGCACCCTTTGAGAGGATCTTCATCCAAGAGGAGCCGTCTGGGGCGAGGGTGGCCACACGCCACTCGTCCGCCTGAGCCACGGAGCTTCCGCCGGCAAAGATCAGCAGGCCGGCGAGCAAGCTAAGCAGGCTGCGTCGGCTAAGAATAGAAAGTCTGTTTTGGGAACTGCTGTTCTGCTTGTGCACTAGAAGAACTCCTTCTCATGTTTGAGGTAGCGCTTAGCTCGCCTATGGGCGATTTCGTTTGCGAGGCGCTGGGCTGGCCAAATGGCTGGATCTGTTCGCAAAACCTCAATAAGTGTTTTGCGGAAAAGCTCCTTGTCTTGGGTCGCAACGGCATATTTTCGTGCCACTAGGACCTTGGCTAGTAGGAACTTATTCTCTGTAATCTGAATAGCAGTGTCGAATTCTGCCTTGCCAGCCTCGGGATCACCGCCATAAAGCTTGGGAAGGGCGAGGTACAGCATGGCGCGCACGATGTGTGCGAATCCGGCTTTCGCCTTATCCTTTTGCTTGTGCTTGGTGTCGAGAACGATAACTCGCTCGATGATTGCCTTGGCTTTTTCCACCTGAGCGAGCATCGCCGGGTTGCCCTTATTGTGGTTGATGGAGCCGGCGAGTCCGACGCCAGTCCACAGAAGCGCATCGCGCTTGCCGAAGCCGGTTCTTGCTAGGCGCTTCTCCACGTCTTTAACGCTTCCGAGAATGGCCTTCTGCCATTTCTTGCCAAGAATATGCAGGCCGTAGCCCATGCAGCGCATGAAGTTCTTTGAAGCTCGGTTGCTCAGATACTCAGCTGCTTCGAAGTCTTTGGCGAAAACCGCAACTTCCCACTCATCCTCAATGAAGCCACTGGTGTATTGACAGAAGCCCTCTGCGAGGATATTCGTCAGACGCTGATTTGACGGGTCGGTCATATGAAATGACTCGACAGTCTTTAGAGAAGCTGGGAGAGCCGCCGCAGCGAAGTCGTAGTCTGGTTCTTGCTTCGATGCGTACTTACCGCGATCGAGAACCTTGGACGTTGTGCCGACGGCGATCTTGCCCAAGTCACAAGCACCAAATGCAAGCGTGGAAAGAGCTAGGTAAGGAATTAGTTTCTGGAGTCCGGGCACGTGCCCCCCCTGAGAGTTGGATTGCAGATTGTGAGGCCACCGAAGTGTGGGCTGACGGGCCGACGGTAGGCTCTGCACCGAGCCGGTGTCAATTGTAGGCTCGCGTATCTCTTTGGCGAAGGACATGTACACTAGAGCTGTGCTGAGGCATCTCTACAAAGGCCTGGCCTTGCTGCTCGTACTTGGTAGCCTTGCGTGCGGAGGCAAGGAGGGAGCCGGCCAGGGGCCGGTGACTCTAATCGTAGGTCGGGTATCTGACGCGATTGGGCTCGACCCTGCTCGCGTTACCGACAACGAGTCGGTGGAAATATGTGGTCAGATCTATGAGTCGCTGCTGCGGTATCGGAGCGGAACAACCGAAGTAGAAGCTGGCCTCGCTGTGAGCTGGGAGGTTAGCGAGGACGGCCGGCAGTGGGATTTTCAACTGCGAGAAGGGGTAAAATTTCACGATGGCACGCCCTTCGATGCGGAAGCCGTCGTCTTCTCTTTCCAAAGGCAGCTCGATGAGAATCACCCTTATCACCTTGCCGATTCCAGCGGTCTCGACTTTGGATGGCGATCTGCCTATCAGAATATCGTCTCAGTAGAGGCGACGGGGCGCCACTCTCTTCGCATCGCCATCGACCGGAAGTTTGCTCCCTTTGCCGCCAATCTCGCCATGTTTCCCGTGGCCATCGTCTCGCCGAGCGCGGTCAAGGAATGGGGCGAGGAGTTCTATCGGCATCCTGTTGGCACCGGGCCCTTTGCCTTCGGCGAGTGGAGCGGCCGCCGTATCGTGCTCGAGCGAAACGGCGACTATTGGGGGACGCTTCCAAAACTTGGGAGGCTGATCTTCAAGGCCATCCCCGATGCGAGGCAGCGCCTGGTTGCGCTGGAGAGTGGCGCTGTGCAGGTGGCGTATTCGATCCTCCCCGAGGAACAGCAATTTGTCACGCTACATCCCGAATTGAAGCTCTACCTTGCTCCAGCCAACAACGTCTCGTACGTGGCGATGAATACCCAGCGGCCACCGTTTGACAACGTGCGTTTGCGCCGAGCCATCAATCGTGCCGTCAACCGGGAGCCTGTCGTGAAACTCGCCTATCAGGGGATGGCAATACCTGCCGCTGGAGCCCTGCCTCCGACCCAGTGGGGGTACTCGCCTAAGAGTTTTGACTACGACTTTGACCCGGAACGGGCACGGTCTGAGATCGAGGATCTGCTGATCGAAGGGGGCGTGGACCCGGAACTCGAAATAGCGTTCTATGTGCCAAGCACGCCGCGCCCATACCTGCCTGATCCGGGAATGGTGGCGCGCATCATCAAGTCGAATCTTGAGGCGGTAGGCCTGAAAGTCAGGTTGGTAGAACAGGAGTTTCCCAAGCACCTTGAGGCTCTGCGAAGGGGCAAACACGATATCAGTCTCATGGGTTGGGTGGGGGACAACGGCGATCCCGATAACTATCTCTACGTGCTCTTCGATGAGGAGAATACCGTGGCCGGTAGTGCCCGAAATCTCTCTTTCCTGGCTGACGCTCCGCTGCATACACTCCTTCTCGAAGCCCAGCAGATCAGCGAAAGGGGCGCCCGTACCGAGATTTACAAACGTGCTCAAGAACGCATTGGCTCGTTGGCTCCATGGGTGCCTCTGGTGCATTCGCAAATCGCTGTGGTTGCTCGCGCCGATGTACATGGCATCGTGATCTCTCCCTCCGCCCAAGTGCTCTTCGAGCAGGTGGAGCTAAAATGAGTGCCGGACGGTTTCGACTCAGGCTGAGGCACAAGCTGGCTGCCTCACTCGTAATTGCCGCGCTCTTGCCCGTCTTGGTCGCCTACTGGGTCGGTGCGAGCGTCCTACTGCGCGGACTCGAACGAGGGTTGCGAGCGGAAACCGAGAAGCAGCTGAGTGTCGGACTCAACTTGCTGCTTCGCGATATCGAGAGGCTAGGGCACGAGGCTACTCACCTCTCGAGCCGTGGGGCTCTGGTGGCAAGCCTCTCAGGTGATCAGGGCGAGCTCTTGTCGGCTCTCTTTGTGGAGTCGCAGAATATTCACGATGCTCTGATCCAGGTTTCCGACGTGAAGGGCGAAATTGTCGCCAGACGCAATGCGATCAGTGGCCAAGAGCGCTACGCGGGCATGGGCGTCACGACGAGGAGCCCGGCCGTGCAGGCAGGGCTTACCTACGAACGTCGTGTGACAGTGGAACGACTCGGGGAGACTCTAGTGGTGCGGGCAACCGCGCCTGTGGTCGACGACAATTTTCGCTTGCTCGGTGTCGTCGTTTTGACGATGCCCCTCGACGGCCTCTTCGCGGATCAACTGAAGGCCTCGTTGGGTGCAGACGTGTTGATCATTGCGGGCGCCGACGCCGCAGGGGAGCCCATGATGAGCTTTCTCGACGACAAGGGAGCACGACTATCGACTTGGAATCGGCCTGGAAGTTTGGCTGCGGAAATCGAGCAGGGGTACAGTGCATTCGAGAATCGCTCTATCCTCGGTCACCCCTACACTCTGGGCTACGCACCCATCAGCGATATCGATGGCAGAGTGGCAGGTGTATTTGCAGTCGCGCTGGACAGGGCGCCCGAGCTCGAAGCTCGCTCTAGTGCGACCCGCTCACTAGCCCTAGGAGCGGCTGGTGCCTTTGTCTTTGCCCTCGGCCTTGCCGGGCTCTTATCTCGGCGTATCGCGCGCCCTCTGCAGACTCTGCATCACGGCGCCATCGCCATCGCCCAAGGCGATTTGGATCAGAAGATTTCGGTTGCGGAGGGAGACGAAATTGGTGATCTGGCCCGGGCCTTTTCCCAGATGACTGGCGCGCTAAAGGAGAACCAGCGTCGCCTAGCAGCTCGCATGCGCGAAATCGTGGCTCTTCATGATGCGGGCCGCGCGGTCTCTTCCGTGATTGAGACGGATCAAGTTCTTCGCAAAGTGGTGGATTCGGTGGCTAGAGTTCTGCACCTTCGAGTGTGTGCACTGTGGCTTGTCGACCAGGGGGACGATGAGACTTCCGACCCAACCCGCTTTCTTCTCGGTGCCGCTCGCGCAAAACGCTCCGACATGCGTACGATCGGCAGCCAGAAAGAGGTCGCCGAACTCGTCGGTCCTCTCCGTTCGTTGGCGGAAGATGTTGCAGCCTCACGTGGATCACTACGCGTCGCGGATATGCGCGAGCACCCGCAGCACTCCGCGGCCGCGCTAGCCGCCAATATTGATGGTTCGCTTATCGCTTCGGTCCTCGAGAGGAAGGGAAGCGTCGTTGGCGTTATTGTGGTTGGCCGCGGAGAATCCGCCCGCGCATTCTCTGATGCCGACGAGAATCTCCTCTCCACATTTGCAGATCAGGCAGCGACGGCCATCGAGAACGCAAATCTCTATGCACGCGTCCGTCGCTTCAACGAGGAACTCGAGGCCAAAGTTCAACTACGCACCGTCGAACTGCAGGCCATGAACGACGAGCTTGGCAAGACCATCACCGAACTCAAAGAGACGCAGGCCCAACTCACGCTCAGTGAACGGCTCGCGGGGTTGGGGCAACTCGTCGCCGGCGTTGCCCACGAGATCAATTCCCCATCTGCAGCAATTCGCGGCACCGCAGATACTCTCGCCGATACCGTGGGGAGGCTCTCTACGCGGCAAACCCGACTCTTCCAAATGCTCGGCCCGGATGGGGCTCATGATCTAGTCGACTTTGTCTTGCAGGCGTCGCCAGGCCTTGCTGAAATGCGCCGGGTATCGCCGGCAAAGGTGCGGAGGGCGTCGAAGCAAATCTGCGAGGCGCTCACCTCGCAGAAGGTCGAGGAGGCTACGGCCAGAACCGTTTGCAAGCCGCTGGCGGAGCTCTCAGCTGACGAAGATTTGGTTTCCCACCTAACTCCCTACCTTTCTGGGGGGGCCGAGGACGGGCGATTTGTGGTGGATACTCTCACTGACTACGTTTCCGTGCACCGGAGCACACGTACGATCCAGGACGCGATCCGGAGGATTCAGCGGATCGTGGGATCTCTAAAGAGTTACTCCCACCTCGACCAAGAGGCAGCTCGGGCTGAAGCCGACGTTCATGAGGGGATCGAAAATACCCTGGTTATCCTCGAATACCAGCTTTCTCGGGGAATTGTGGTGAATCGCAATTACACCGCGCTGCCAGGCGTTCCTATTTTTGTGGATGAGCTAAACCAGGTTTGGACCAACCTCATCCACAACGCGGCCCAGGCGCTTGGTGGCGAAGGACAAATCGATATTGAAACCTTGGTGCGAGATGATGGCATCGCCGTTCGGATCATTGATAATGGTCCGGGCATCCCAGGCGACGTCATGAAGCGCATCTTCGAACCATTTTTTACGACCAAGGCCAAGGGCGAAGGCACAGGCCTTGGGCTCGGAATTGTGAGGCAAATTGTGGACAAGCACAGCGGCAAGGTGATCTGCGACTCCAAGCCCGGTCGAACGTGCTTTGAGATTTGGCTTCCGATGCAGAGCAAGTCTGAGGAGGCTGCGAACATGGGGCGTGCAGCAGAGCCGGGTGGGGTGGTCTAGTGGACCGGGATACGATTCTTTGCGTCGATGACGAAGAGGGAGTGCTGCACGCCCTTGAGCAGCAACTCACAATGCGTTTTGGCAAGGACTGCGACATCGCCTGCGCTCAGAGTGGGGCCGATGCTCTCGAACTTATCGATGAACTTGAGCGAGATGGTGAGCAAGTCGCGGTCATTATCGCGGACCAAATCATGCCAGGCATGAAGGGGGTGGATTTGCTCGAAGCAGTTCACGCCCGGTCACCGGATACCGCCAAGATTCTCCTCACAGGACAAGCTGGCCTCGATGCTGTGATCGCTGCCATCAATCGTGCGGAACTCGACTTCTACGCCGCCAAGCCGTGGGATGAGGCCACTCTCCGCTTGGCAGTCGAAGGCCTGCTGCGGAGCTACCGGCTCTCACAGGAGAACAAGCGATTGGTTGCTGACCTCTACGCAAAAAACCAGGCTCTCCTCGAAATGAATCGAGACTTGGAAGCACGGATTTCCGAGCGAACAGGCGAACTCGCCGAGGCCAATACGCGCCTTGCTCAACTCGCTGTCACGGACGGTCTCACTGGTCTCTACAATCACCGTCACTTGCACGAGCGATTGGCGCTCGAAATCGAACGATCAGCCCGCAATGGACTACCGCTCTCGCTCCTGATGATCGACGTAGACCACTTCAAGTCTTACAACGATCGCCACGGTCATCCTAAAGGGGACGAGCTACTTCGCCAACTGGCGCGCATCATGGGCGATGGTCGTCGGGCTAATGATTTTGTCGCTCGCTACGGCGGTGAGGAGTTTGCGATCGTCCTGGTCGACACGCCAAAGTTCACTGCAGCTCAAGTTGCTGAGCGCCTCTGCACGCGAGTTGCAGAATACCGCTTTGAGCATCGCGAGGAGCAGCCAGGAGGGCTCGTCTCTGTCTCGGTTGGTGTCTCCTCCTTCCCCGATGATGCTGTGGAGGCAGAGGCACTTGTCAGACAGGCTGACGACGCGCTGTACCGCGCAAAGCACGGTGGACGAAACTGTGTGGTGCTCGCTACGCCGGTCGCTTCGGAAGACTCGGCTGGTGGCGACGAAGGCAGCGGTTAGCAAGCTTCCGTGCCGACGCAAGCCGGAGAGTGCATCGCCAAGACGCCCGCTTGGTGTAGTCTTCGATGCATGAAGATCTCAGTGATTGGGGCGGGTAGCTACGGGACGTGTCTTGCAAAGCACCTTGGAGACCAGGGGTATGATGTCGCTCTCTGGTGCAGGAGTGCCAAACGGGCAGCTCAAATCCAAGAGACGCGCGAGAACGGTGATTACTTGCCGGGCTTCCTCTTGCCCGCTTGCATTAACGTGACGTCCGATCTGGAGCAAGCCGTCAAGGGCCGGGGAATGGTCATCGGGGTTACTCCATCACAGGCGGCGCGCGATGTGCTCGGTCGGGCGGCACCGTTCTTCGACAAAGCAGTCGTGGTCGTCAATGCATCCAAAGGACTCGAAGAGAATAGCTACGATCGCATCGATCAGATCTACTCAGATATCTTCTCGGAGGATATCGCTAGTCGCGCTGCCTTCTTAAGTGGTCCCACTTTCGCCAAAGAGGTGGCGGCGGGAATGCCATCCGCCATGGTCGTGGCTTCTCGGTGCGCAGAGAGCACAGCTGCTGTGCAGGAGGTGTTTCACAATCCGCTCTTTCGGGTGTACTCCAGCGACGACTACGTGGGCGTGCAGGTCGGGGGGGCCCTCAAGAACATCATCGCGATTTGTGCAGGCCTGAGTGACGGGCTGGGATTTGGCCAGAATGCTCGTGCGGCACTGATCACTCGAGGCATGGCTGAGATCTCCCGAATGGGTGTTGCAATGGGTGCGGACCCTCTCACATTTCTTGGTCTCTCCGGCATGGGTGACTTGGTCTTGACCTGTGCCGGTGATCTCAGCCGAAACCGCCGTGTCGGGTTGGCACTGGCAGATGGCAAGAGCCTCGAGACCATCGTCTCGGAAATGCAGATGATCGCCGAAGGCGTGAAGACTGCGAAGGTCGCCTACGAGTGGACACGGCAGCACGATGTCTATGCGCCCCTCACAAACCTGATCTATTCGGTCCTCTACGAGGGGCTCAATCCCCGAGAAGGCATCGCGGATATCATGGGCCGAGATCAGCGCCCCGAGAGAGACTAGGGCCGGGGGCTAGCTTGGTACAAGCTAGCCATGACCTCTCCCCTCCGAAGAATCATTGGCTACGCCGCCGGCTATCGGCAGCGCCTGATTCTCGCAACGCTGTACTCGGTGCTCAACAAGGTGCTGGACTTGGCGCCGCCGCTGCTCATCGGCTTGGCGGTGGATACGGTAGTTGCCCCCGAGACTTCGCTTCTTTCCACCTACCTTGGCATGGAGAGTAGCTCATCGCAGCTCTGGCTAATCGCAGGGCTCACCCTTGTTATTTGGGGGGGCGAGTCTGCTACCGAATACCTCTTCAAGATCTGCTGGCGCAATCTGGCGCAATCGCTCCAGCACGATATGCGTATCGCGGCCTACGAGCATCTTCAGAACCTCGACCTGCGCTACTTCGAAGACCAGAGCAGCGGCGAATTGATGAGCGTACTCAACGATGATGTGAACCAACTCGAGAGGTTCTTCGACGTGGGAGCCAACGAGATTCTCCAGCTCATCATCACTGTGCTTAGCATTGGCGCCTTCTTCTTCGCAGCAGCACCAGGCGTGGCTTGGATGGCCTTTCTCCCCATGCCGATCATCATCTTGGGGTCGCTGCGATTTCAAAGGCGAATGGCGCCGCGCTATTCACAAGTGCGCGAGCAGGTCGGAATGCTCAATAGCCAACTCGCCAACAACATTGGCGGCATTGCCACCATCAAGAGCTTCACCGCTGAGCGTTTCGAAATCGCACGAATCTCGAAGGAGAGCGAGAGGTACAAGGAGCTCAATCGCACGGCAATTCGCCTATCCGCCGCCTTCGTTCCTCTGATTCGGATGGCCATCGTCTGCGGCTTCATCGCTACGCTGGTCTACGGTGGCCACCTCACCACCACAGGGCAACTCGGCGTGGGCATGTACTCAACACTGGTATTCATGACTCAGCGTCTGCTCTGGCCGCTAACCAGGATGGGCCAAACCCTGGATCTCTATCAGCGAGCGATGGCTTCGAGTAGTCGGATATTCGAGTTACTCGATACCCCCATCGCGCTCTCCGACGGTGAGACCCGCCTCCCGAGGGGGGCGATTAAGGGACACCTGCGATTGCACGATGTGAGCTTCGCGTATCACGAGAGCATCCCCGTCCTGAGCAATCTCGACATAGATGTCGCGGCGGGGCGGGTGACTGCATTTGTTGGAGCGACGGGAGCAGGCAAGAGCACGCTTCTGAAACTGCTTCTGCGTTTCTACGAGACCAGTTCGGGGCGCATCACTCTGGACGGCCTCGCATTGCCCGACATTCGGCTCTCGGACCTCAGAGACGCGATTGCCTTTGTTAGCCAGGATGTCTTCCTATTTCACGGCACAGTATCAGAAAATATCCGATATGGATGTCCCGAGGCGGATGACGAGAGTGTGGAAGCTGCTGCGCGAGCGGCAGAGGCCCATGCCTTCATAGAGTCGCTGGTCGACGGCTACGATACGGTGGTCGGCGAGCGGGGGCACAAGCTATCGGGCGGGCAACGTCAGCGGATTTCGATTGCTCGGGCAGTGCTCAAAGACTCACCGATTCTGATCCTCGACGAGGCTACGAGCTCGGTCGACAATGAAACGGAGGCTGCGATTCAGCAGGCCCTCGATCGCATCGCAAAGGGGCGCACCATGATTCTGATTGCGCACCGGCTGAGCACCGTGCGCAATGCCGACTGCATTCATGTCCTGAATGCAGGCTGCGTGGTGGCGTCGGGCACCCACGAGCAACTTCTTGGAGGCGATGGCATCTACCCCCGTCTCTGGCGGGTGCAGACAGGGGCGCGCCAGGTAGAAAATCGGCCAAAAGCCCTGGCGGATAGGCCAAAAAATGCCGATGAGAGCCGTTCATCGTAAGGATATGCTTTGAACTGCGGGAGAATGCGATAGATTTCTCCGCTCGATGAGTGCCTTACAAGAGCAAGAAACGGTCGTCTTCGGCGCCCGCTACTGGCTTACCCAGCCCCTGGCGGTCGGGGGCATGGCCGAGGTCTTTCTCGCTCGCCAGCAGAGCGATGAGGGGTTCAGCAAAGATGTCGTGATCAAGAGGCTGCGCCCTGAGTTGGCAAAGGATCCGCGGGTGGTCTCGATGTTTCGGGACGAGGCACGGGTGAGCGGCATGCTGGGCCACTGCAACTCAGTTCACGTCTTCGACAGTGGCACCCACGAGGGGCTGCCCTACATGGCCATGGAGTATATCCGTGGGGAGGAACTCAATCGACTCTGCCGTCGCGGTATTGCCTGCGGTGAGTTCTTGCCGCTTGAGCACGCGATCGAGCTGATTCGCCAAGCCGCACTGGGCATGGGCCACTACCACAACCTTCGAGATACCTCGGGCCAAGAACTCGAACTGGTGCACTGCGATATCTCGCCCAACAATCTCTTAGTGGGCCAAGACGGCTATCTTCAGATTATCGACTACGGCATCAGCCAGTTCCGTGGTCAGCAGTATCGCGACGCTCAACTGGTTCCGGGCAAGCTCAGCTACATGTCGCCAGAGCAGGCGCGGCGCGGCAAGCTAGATCATCGCTCAGATATCTTCTCACTGGGTATCGTGCTCTACGAAATCACGCTTGGACGCCGGCTCTTCCGCGGCCCGGCCAGCGAAGTGCTTCCGCGAATCGTTAGCTGCGATATAGAGGTACCGACCTTCGTGCGCCACGACTACCCCGGCGCTCTCGAATCCATCGTGATGCGCGCTCTCGAATCCGAGCCAAGTGATCGCTACCAAGAAGCGAACGACTTTGCGGATGCACTTGGGGAGTACCTCCGAGAAGAGAGCATGCGCACCAGCCCTATTGGCGTCGCGCGGTACCTGGACAGACTCGCTGTTGCCGAAGGCGGAGAGCGTCGCGAACACTTCATCGCCGAGGCGGAACTCGATAGCGATGTTGAACAGCTCGATTTTGATCGCGGTCTGTTCAGTGGTTTTGCTGCGATGGCCGACTTGGATCCGGAGGCTGCGGCATCGTGGGATGAAGTCGACGAAGACGAGGCCGCCGTTGCCGAAGCGCTAGGCATTGACGTGGAGCTTGTGCGAACGGCATCGCGTGCGGCGCCCGAGTCTGCGGCGGGACTGGCTTCGGCAACGGTCGAGTCCGCGCCAGAGCCTGCGCTCGAGGCACCAGAGCAAAGCGTCCCAGAGGCGAGTGAGGCCCCAGGAGACGGACAAGCGGCGCACTCCGAGGCTGCTGCGAATTCACACCTGAGCTCCTCCAATGGCGGTGCCTGGAGCCTCTTCTTGGTCGGTATCGCTGTCGGTATCGCTGTCGGTATCGCCGTAGCGCTCGGCGCTCTCTAATGCGGGCGGTGACGCATCTCGCGTCGATGGTCCTTGCTGCGGGCCTTCTTGTGAGTTGCTCGAGCAAGGAGGGCGGGGGCGGCAATGGAGGGCTTCTCGAAGACGCGAGTTTTGGCCGCCGAGTCTTCCGTCCGCCGCCATTGGACCCGGTTCGCGCCGTGCCCCCGCATAACATTCATCGCAACGGTGTTGGTCCGTATGAGTTGGCAGCATCGCTGCAGGAGACTCATGCACTCTTGCCGAGCGGCTCTCGAGGAGTTGAGCTCTTTGAGGCCGATGGGCTTTTCGACTACCGACTTATGCGGACTGAGGGCGATGCCCTACTCGTCGGAGTTGGCCGACGAGGTGGGGTGGCGTTCATCTCCGTTCTCGATCCGGATATTGCCCGCACCGAGAGTGGGGTTGGCGTTGGAGCCGGCCTTCAAGAGCTCATTGGTGCTCTGGGGGCGCTAAAGGCGCCAGAGAATCAGGGCAGGGACTCGCGCATTATTACGTTCACCGCACTTCCCGATACGAGATTCATCGTGGAGAAAGGTAAGGTCGTGGCGGCAGTAGTGATGCCGTCGATTCCGACGAATGTCGTCGCTTCCGACGGCGAGACCGGCGTAGCAGAGACATCGTGCAAGGCTGCTGAGCTAGACGCACGACGGGGAGACTTCCTCGCGCTGGCCAAGTCGCCGAAACTCGGAACTGCTGGGAGTCGCGCGGTGTCAGTGCACTTCGCTTGTCCGACGTCCGATAGAGGTGGAGCGCTACTTCGCAATGGCGACTCGATTGGGTGGGCGGTGCTCGATGGACAGAGCGGTGAGCCGCGACTCGTTGCGTCCACGAGCATTCCGAACCTGAGTTTTCTCGACAGCTTGGACACAGGGGCTGCTCGGGAGGAGATCTATGCAGTTTCTGAACGACGCACCGTGCAGTTGCGCGAGGTCGTTGTCACGCGATTGACTCTGTCTGGCGGCAGGTTTTCCTCAACCTGGAATCGGGTTGCCTTCGCTCTCGAGGCGAAGACGGCGTCGTGGATAGGGGCACGTATGCAGACCGCGGATTTCCTCGTCGAGATGACGGGGCGTGATGGCGCCGTCGCGGTCGGCGGGATCTACATGGAGCGCAAGCAAGGGGCGCTCCGACACGTCGTGCCCGTCATGCAGATCGAGCTACCGGTTGCTCGCAAGTCGGCATTGCCAGTGCAACGGCTAGACGGCGGTTCCGTATCTCCAGGGCCCAGAGACGCAGGCGCTGCCCCTCTGAATCCCTGAGCCCAGCGCGCATCTCATGGTATAGGCCCGCTCATGGAGACCCTGGTGCCCCTCTCTTCTCTGGCTCCGCGCCCGCATTCGTCTGGCGCCGCCACGCCGCCCCGCTCCACCGAAAAACTGCTGCGGTTGATGCGCAAGAAGGTTGGTCAGCTACTCGGAGACTTTCCCTCGCTCATCGAGGCGGGGGATCGAATCATGGTCTGTATCTCGGGAGGCAAGGATTCCTACGCCATGCTCGATGTGCTGCTGGAAATGCAGAAGCGCGCCCCTGTGCGGTACGAGGTATTGGCAGTGAACGTCGACCAGGGGTGGCCGGGGTACGACACATCTCAAATCGAGAGGCACCTTCAGTCTCTCGGTGTTGAGTATCGAATGATTACCGAGGATTACTCGGCAATCGTTGAAGCGATGCTCAAGCCCGGTCAGACGCCATGCACCCTGTGCTCACGCTTTAGGAGAGGCGTTCTCTACAATCTCGCGACGGATCTTGGCTGCAGCAAGATTGCGCTCGGCCACCATGCCGATGACCTCATCGAGACCCTTGTCATGAACCTCTTCTACTCCGGGCGGCTAGCCTCGATGCCTCCAATTCTGCACTCGGATGACGGTCGCAATACGGTAATCCGACCTCTGGCACTGGTGCCCGAAGCCCTCTTGATTGAGTACAATCAGAATCGTGAGTTCCCTGTTGTTCGCTGCGGCTGCCCCAGTTGTGGGCTCCCGGCACAGAAGAGGCAAGTCATCAAGCGCCTCCTCGCCTCACTCGAAGAGAGCGAACCGCAAATCAAGACTCACATGCTCGCAGCCCTGCGCAACGTGGTCCCAGATCACTTGATGGACCAGAGCATCGGCCGGAATGCCTCCAAGGATTCCAAGGGCGAATCTATCTAAGGTCTGGGCTTGTCTGATAAAATGGCCCGGCTGGCGTCGAGAGCTGCAAGGTTGCGGGTTGTCGACGAAACTTGTTCAACCTGCCAACAGAAGCTCCGATATACTCTTTATCGGGCCCGTCATATGAAGTTTCACTGCGAGCGCTGCAAAACTCAATATTCGATCTCTGATGATCGAGTGCGTGGCAAGATCCTGAAGATCCGATGCAAGAATTGCTCGGCTGTGATCACAGTGCGCGAAGCTGGTGCTGGCGCGGAGAAACTCGCTGAGAGTGCGGCAAGTGCTGGCGCAGCGTCTTTACCTTCGCGTTCCGCAAGTAGTACTGGGGTAAAGGCTCAGAAAGCGGGGCAGAAGGCCTCGGCCGGTGCCTTCACGGAATCGGTGACCGAGTCCAATTCCGCAGAGCCTGGCGGTAGTGGTTCCTCGGCGCCCCCGCTTAGTTTGGAGGCGGAGTGGTATCTTTCGATCGAAGGGGAGCAGGAGGGCCCATTCTCCCTCGACGAAGCTCGATCTTGGGTACAGGCCAAGGGCGCGGACGATGACCTTCACTGCTGGAGTGAGGGGTATGACGATTGGCTCCCAGCCGACAAGGTGAGCCACTTCAGGAGTTTGCGTCGGGCGCCAAGCAGGCCGCCAAGCATTCCTGCCGATACCGCTCTTGCCGAACTCCCGACTGTGGCCGATGCCCCATCTTTCGACGAGGACACGCCGCGTCCACTATTTGCTGCCACCATGGCGGCCGTGGAGAGTCGAAGTCCGGGATCAGCGGGTGATTCGGAGGTCATTCCTCCAAAACCTGTGACTGGTCCCTTCGGCAGCGTTTCTCAGGCCCAATCTACCAACGGAGTTGCCACACCCACCATTCCGATGGCTGCATCGGCAATGGCTTCAGGGGCCTCGGCTACTACTACGGCGCTTGCTCGAGTCTCCACCGGCCTCACGCCGGCACCTCAAGACGATGACGCCAACCTTGGATTTGAGATTGGCGAGGCATCGCGAGTCGTCGATCTGCCGGCGTTGCTCGCTTCTCGCGGCAATGCGGCGATCCGTTCCGCCGGGCCGATTCACAAATCCGAGGGGCTACCCGGGATGGGGGGGAATCCTCACGTGGCTTCGCTCGGACGAGGCAGTGGACAACAGGTCGCCCTTGGCGCCAGGGCTGCGACTGCCCCAATCGGCCATAGTACCGGCCCCAATAGAGTGGTTGGTGGCTCAACACCTATCGGGAGATCTGTCGCCCTCGCTCCTGCGGCAGGGAGCGATCCTGGGCCCCCATCGTCGAGGAAGCGCGGCGGGCTCCACATACCACTGATTGCAACTGGGCTCATCATCGCGGGCGTTGCAATGGCCATGATTATTATGCTCACCGGCGGCGATGAAGGAAACCAAGTGGCGCGTGGCACAGTCGGGGGTAGCGGCAATCTGGGCTACAGCTTCGGGGATACCAGGCGCCTGAAGGCGAGGGCGCAAGGCGAGGTGCCGGTGGTGGATCCCAAGGCGGGCGCAGAACCTGTCAAGCCGCGCATTCGCAAGAATCTCGGTACGGGGCCAAAGGTCACTCCGAAGAGCAATGGCACTCACCCGGTCTTGCCGGTTCGGGATCCGGACGAAGTGGATTTGGGGAGCGGGGGAACAACTGCCGCCACCGGCCCACTCGCTGCCGACGATTTGGAGAAGGTCTACCGCAAGAACCAAATCGCCATCAAGATGTGCTACGAGCGAGAACTTAAGAAAAACCCCTTGCTCAAACTTCGAAAGACATGGGTTGATATCAATGTCGGTCTCGACGGGCGAGTGAGTGGTGTGACGATTCCTTCGTTGAGCGGAACGCCGCTTGGCAACTGTATGCGTTCTCGTATCGCGCGCTGGAGGTTCCGAAAGACGACAGAGACGTTCAGCAGTCGATTCTCCGTAGTTTTCGGTAGCTAGACCGCCGAGCGCAAACAATTATCGGTCTGATGGTCCTGCTTTCCCGATTGCAGCGGTTGGCTTGCCGAGATGCAAGGCTAGGTGGTTCGCAGGCTCAGCGGAGCAGAGCCTATCAGCACGGGCGTGACGCTCTCGGATCGAGCGTCTGCTGAGAGCCGGACTCGAGCGCAACGCTACATCGAGGCGGAACTTGAGGCCCTCGGCTTGGAGCCTGTGCGTCATAGCTTTGGCGGCACAGCCCCTGGGGTCAACGTCACAGCGGAGCTACCAGGCGATGAGCCGGGCATCTATATACTTGGAGCGCACTACGACTCAGTGTTACGGAGCCCGGGTGTCAATGACAATGCTACCGGAGTTGCAGCGGTGTTAGCGGTTGCGCGCATTCTCAAGGAGCGAGAGCAATGCCTTAGGCATGGCATTACCTTCGCATTCTTCGATCAGGAAGAAGTGGGATTGGTTGGAAGTCGCGCCTACGCGAGCCAGCTAGAGACCAGTGAGGTGCTCGGAGTGATTACACTCGATCAATTGGGTTGGGACGGGGATGGCGATCGGCGATTGGAGGCGGAATTGCCTGGTAGCGGCATGCTTGCCGAGTTGCGAGCGAGCATCGAGGGCCACGGACTTGGAGTCGAAGTTGTCGAAACCTCAACCGCGGGCAGCGACCACACGGCATTTCGCGAACAGGGGATTTTGGCCATGGGCATTTCCGAAGAGTATGTGAGTAGCGATACCACGCCCCACTATCATCTCGAGAGCGACACGTTTGAGACCGTGGATCTGGACTATCTCGGTAGTTCGACGACTGTCCTGGCGGCACTACTCGGCGACCTGGTAATCGACTAGGAGTTTGCGATTGCTCTGGAGTTGCCGAGATTCGTTCGCGCGAGCCGCAGATATCACGTAGCTTTGAAGCATATGGTTGTGCTGCTCCGGAGTCTCTTCGTCGCCGTCGTTCTCGGCTTCGTTGCGCCGCCCCTGGCCTCGGCCGATACGGCGCGGGAGAGAGCAGGCAAACACGTCATAGATGGCGATCAACTGAAGGTCGAGGCTGAAGAGGCCAAGGACGAAGGCAAGACGACCAAGGCGTTGAGACTGTTTCTGGCGGCAGCGGATGAGTACCAGGCTGCCTACGACCTCGTGCCGCACCACTCATGCTCTACAACCTGGCCCAGGTATCTCGCCTCGCTGGCAAGCAGCAGGCTGCGCTGGACTTCTATGAGGAGTTTTTAGACAGCAAGCCCAAGGGGGAAGCTGCCGGCTTCGCACGCACCTATGTGCGGATACTCGAGCGTAGCTTGGCGAGAACCAAGTGGCGTGACGATGACGACGATGACGACGATGACGACGCGGTCCTTGGCGACTCGGATTCGAAGTCACCGACATCTCGCGACCCCGGCAAAGGTATGCGGTATGGCGGAATTGGCTTGGCGTCCGCCGGCTTGATTTCTCTCGCGGTTGGGGTGAAATTCGGCCTCGATGCTCAGAGTACTTCTAGCTGTCTGAGCAACTACCCGGAAAACTGCGGCGATAGGGTGTTCCCCAGCGCTAGCGGGCGCTCGGTGGCCCTCGGGCTAACAGGCAGCTTCTAGAGGTTCGCGTACTCGCGTATCCACTGCTCGTAGCGCCTTTTCTGAAGCAAGCTGCGGCTCTCGTCGACACTTAGGCCCCAGAGCTCCTTCGGAGTTTTGCCAGCGATGGCTTCGATGACTCGCAGACGACCACGCCGCGCGATGGTGATTGAGAGCTTCTGCTCGGGGCGAAACTGGCCGAGCAAACTCGCCAAGCTGCCGCTGAGTCGGTAGCCGTCGATGGCTACGATTTCATCCCCCGCGTTGAAGCCCGCATTGTACGCGGGTGTTTCTCTCAGAACACGACTGACGTGGCTGCCAGACATCTGCAATCCCAAGTGGGCTGCTGGGTCATCATCTTCGGAGTCCTCCTCCTCCGGTTCGGAGGGCTCCCTATCTTCGAGGGTGAGCCCAAAATAGGACGTTGCAGGGCCGTAGTCTAGCTCGGCTGTGGAGTCGACGGCATGGGCGAAGAACGCCTCTAGATCCACGCCCGCAACCTCGCTGGCCGCTCCACGGAAGTCCGAGGGAGTGTATCCGACATCGCCCGAATATCTCTCGTGCATCAGACGCATCAAGTCGTCCAAGCTCTTCTTGCCGCCACTAGCAACGCGGATTTCGACGTCGAGAAGAAAGGCTACGACGGCCCCCTTTGTATAGTAGGACGTTGCCGTATTGGGCGAGTTCTCATCACTTCGGTAGTACTTGATCCACGCATCGTAGGAGGCTTGGGCGAGAGGCTGCACGCGCCGTCCGGGAGTCGTCTGCAATGCTCGGATTTGTCCGCTGAGCTTCTCCAAGTACTGTTTCTCATCCAGCAATCCCGCGCGACGCAGCAGCAGATCGTCGTAGTAGGAGGTTATGCCTTCGGCGACCCAGAGCGAGCGAGTGTGCACCTCATTCTCGTAGTCAAATGGACCGAGTGACTTTGGGCGCAGGCGCTTCACATTCCAGGTATGAAAGAACTCGTGCGCGACGAGCCCCAGCCAATTGCGATAGCCACTGCGCGTGCGGGTGCGGAAGGGCTTCGCCATCACTAGGGTGGAGTCGAGATGCTCGAGACCGCCGCCGCCGCCGAGCACGACATTGAGGAAGTGGTAGTGCTCGTAGGGGAGCACGTTCCAAAAAAGTGCTTCAGCCCTCGCGAGTTGTTCGATGTCTGCCAGCGCCTCTTCCGTGTCCCACTGCGAGACGTCCCCCAGGTGCGCTACATGATGCGTCACTCCCTCAATGTCGAAGGTTTGAACCAATAGCTCCCTACCGGCAATCAAGGGGGAGTCGACAAGCTCATCGTAGTTCTTGGCTTGGAATGTATTGGCGACGCCAGGGTTGGCAGCATCGAGACCGGTAACGGCGTCTTGCCATTCTTCGGGCAAGACGAGCTCGACCGTAGCCGCTCGCTGGCCGTCCTCTACCATGCGCATGAAAGTGGGGGCTCCGTTGATAACCGCATTATCGGAATCGACAAAATTGGTGCGAACCGAGAGCTCATTGCAGTAGAGCTTGTACTCGACGACCAGACCGGGATTCGCGCCGGTAGTAACGCTCCAGCGATTCTTGCGAGTCTTGGATATCGCGAGGTGGGCGCCGTCCCCGGCGGCGGCGCGAATATCTTCTACATGTCGTGCGTACTCTCGAACCAAGTACGAACCCGGAGTCCAGACTGCCATGCTCAGCTCGACCACTTGGTTTGCGGGGGCCGGGTAGACGGCTCGGACGTGTAGGTAGTGGTGCTGGGCGTCGTCGAACTTCAGTGTGTATTGGGTGGTCGCGCGAATCTCCCCTGCGGCTTTGGGAACCTCTGAGGGCTGATGGGTGAGTTTGGGCGCAACTTTGGCCCTATCTCCATTGCACGCGTGGGCAAAGAAGAGGAGCGCGATGCAGAGTAGGGGGCTACGCATGTCGCTACTGTGCCCGCGCTGAGTGTTGCGGGCAACGGGGGTAGGGCATCTGAATGTCTACTATTCTCTGTTCTCTCGTTGCCTGCGCTACTATATGAGGCCAGTGGCCGGGGCCTCGAAGACCGTAGCGGGAAGACTAGCTCGTATCACCACTGGGTGTTCGAGTCTCGATGAGTTCACGTCCGCCTTTCGCGACCTGTGCACCCCAACCTTGGAGCTCGGGCGCCTCGATTCCATAGGGCGGATTCTTCTGCGTGAAATCAATGCTGGAGCCGAAGCGGCAGCCGCGATCCGGCTCGCTATTGGTGATAGCGATGAGAGCTTCGATGTCTCGACGACGGTTGAGACCACTTCCCTCGCGGCTCTGAAAGCTACGAAGGCGGCTGAGGCCAGTGCCTCAATCGCCCCCGATAGCGCAGTTTCACCGGCTCTCACAGCCTGTGAAGTCTGCCTCCTCAAAGCTGATAATGAGGAGGCTTTCACGCACACTGGGGTTGGCTCAAGCGTCGGGACCGACGTCGACTCCCAGCCTGGCGTGCGAGAGGCGACGCTGGTCGCAGACGAGCAGGGGGCCAGCTCACCTTCAGAGCCTGAGCGTTCGTCTGATGATGACTGCGCAGAGCCGAGCGAGGCCACTCTTGAGCTCCGCTTCGCTCCAAGCAAAAGCAAGCCAGGACCAGGAGTGCTATCCAAGCTCATAGATTCCGAAGTGGAAGAAGCGACTCCGCAGCGCTCTCTTCCCCGGGTGCCTTCAATTGTTGCTCCAGCGGCAGTCACTGTGGACGCCGCCGAGACGAAGGCTCCACGGATTGTCACTCCCATGGTGCCAACCCCATTGCCAGAGCCGGTGCCCGGGCTATCGCTAGATGGTAGCCCGCCGTCCAACAACGGAGGGGGCGGGGTTCCCGGAAGCCACGGCATCTCCGACGCAATCGCAGAAACCGTCGTTGAGCCCAGTGACTCTGCATCGTTGCCTCTGCCCGACACGGCTGGAGCTGAAACAAATGTGGCGGCCGACGTGCCCAGAGTCTCGCCTCTACCCGTTGGCACTGGGAGAAGCCAACCCCCAGGGCCGGCGATGGTGAGCCGCACGATGGCTGGCATGTTCGGAGGGCTATGGGTCGCCACTGTGGTCATTCCTAAGCCTATCGATGCGAGTGTTCTAGTCGATGCCGGGGCAGCTGTGCCCGATGCCCCAGCAAGCGATAGCGACGGCGCATGCGAAGTTATCTTAGACATCAAGCCAGCAGGGGCGACAGTTATTGCGGCTGGTGTGCCCATCGCTGCCGGCGCGCGCCGCGCTTCTGTGGCCTGTGGCAAGACACTCATCTCAATAGAACACGAGCAATACGCCAACGGCCAAGTGCAAATTGAGGCACGCAAGGGAAGCCCTGCCAGTCTCGTTCACCGATTGAAGCAAGAGATGGTCATGTTGCGGGTTCAGAGCACGCCTCGCAAAGCTTGGGTTCAGATTGCCGGAGAGGGCGTTGGCAAAACACCGGTACGTCGTCGCGTACCCGCCTTTGAGCCCGTTACACTACGAGTTTCGCGAGCGGGCTCTGGGCATCATAGCCAAGTGCTAACGCCGACCAAAGACACTGTGCTCGACTTGCGCTTGCGCCGTTGGGGCAAGAAGAAACGCAGGCGCGGCAGGAAGCGCCAGACGTCCTAGCCATTGTCGAGTGTCGTACGATATCGGGACCTCTGGAGGGCAAATCGCGACTTCAGAATGTTCTTCTGCGGGCAGTTGGTTTCCTTCTTAGGGGATTGGTTCACCACCATTGCGCTGTACTCGGCGGTTGCTGAATTCACGAGCAGTGCTCTCGCACTGACACTGGTATTGGTTTGCAAGACATCGCCAATCTTCCTTATTGCGCCCATTGCTGGCCCTATTGTCGATAGGGTGGATCGCCGCCGCTTGCTGATCGCAACAGACACTACTCGCGGCTTTCTGGCGTTGCTCTTCATCGCCCTGCACCAGCTGGGGAGTTTGCCCGCGATCTACGCATGTGCAATCGCATCGACCTTGGTTGCCGGCATCGCGATCCCTGCGAAGCAGGCAGTGTTGCCGCGCATTGTCTCGGCTCAGGCCTACGCCGTTGCCAATGCTATGGGCGGGGCAAGCTGGGCGGGCATGCTCACTCTCGGTGCAGCCGTGGGGGGCACGGCGACAGCTGTACTCGGAATTGATGCCTCCTTCGTGATTGATGCGTGCACCTTTGGGGTCTCTGCCGCCTTCTTCTATCGCCTACCCTCGCAGCGTCCACCGACGGATAAGTCGGACAACACGGGCTTTGTCGAGGCGCTCAGGTATCTCTTGAGAAACCCCGCTCTCGCCGCTCAGGCAAGCATCAAGACCTGCCAGTGCCTGGCAGGGGGAGTCTTCGCCCTTATCCCTCTCTTTGGTGGTGGCCTCTACGAGGGCCACGAGGGCGCTTGGTGGCTTGGTATGCTCTACGCGATTCGCGGCCTTGGCACCTTGGTGGGGACTTTGTGGTTTCGCGTCCTTGTTCGCGACCGCCATAGCACGATGCGGCTCTCCTTGATCGGCGCATTTGCTGGCCAGGTGGTCGCGTATTGGCTTCTTGCTCACGCCACTTCCTTCACTGCCGCCTGCGTCTATTACAGCCTCAGTGGGCTTCTTCAGGGCTTGGTCTGGGTTTTCGCGGGCACCTTGCTGCAAGCCGGCGTCGATCCCCGCTATCACGGTCGAGTCTTCGCTATGGAGTTTGGGGGGCTCACCCTCGCCCTCGCGATTTCCAGCAGCCTCGCCGGCTTCTTCGTGGATGCAGGTATCCCCCCGCAGGGTGCCATTTTGATGATGGCCCCGCTGCCTCTGGTCGGGGTGTTGGTTGCGCTCTACGTTTACCTCGCCGAGCGATAGACCGGCTCGTTTCTCATCGGTTACGGTGGCCGCGAATTTGGCAGTGTTTCATCCAGGGCGATAGGGCCCGACTAACGAGCGGCGGAGAGCAGCATCATGAGCAAAAACGCGCTAGGCGAGCTGAGTATCAACACGATTCGAACCCTTTCCATAGACGCCATTCAGAAGGCCAACTCGGGACACCCGGGCTTGCCGATGGGCGCAGCTCCGATGGCGTACGCGCTTTGGCAGCGCCATCTGCGCCATGACCCCAAAGATCCTTCGTGGCCCAACCGAGACCGCTTTGTGCTCTCGCCGGGACACGGGAGCATGCTCATGTATTCGCTCCTGCATCTCGCAGGCTATGACTTGAGCCTTGATGACATTGCTAGCTTCCGGCAGTGGGGATCCAAGTGTCCTGGGCACCCTGAGAGCTTTCACACGGCAGGTGTTGAAGCAACGACGGGGCCGCTAGGGCAGGGCGCCGCAAACGTCGTTGGCATGGCCATCGCCGAGCGTGCGCTCGCTAATTCCTACAACCGTCCCGGGCACGAGATCGTCGACCACTTCACCTACGGCATCATCAGCGATGGCGACGTTATGGAAGGTGTTGCCTGCGAAGCCGCTTCTCTCGCCGGACACCTCGGTCTTGGCAAGCTCATCTGTCTCTACGACGCCAACGACATCACCCTCGATGGTCCGGCGGATATGACCCTCACCGAAGACGTCTGCGCGCGCTACGAGAGTTACGGCTGGCAGGTGCTCCGGGTCGAAGAGGGCGATACGGATATCGATGGCATCGATGCCGCGATTGCCGCCGGCAAGTCCGACACCGACAGGCCCACCCTTATCTACGTGCACACCACCATCGGCTACGGCTCGCCCAACAAGGGTGGTACTGCAAGTTCCCATGGCTCGCCCCTTGGTGCCGATGAGATTGCACTTACCAAGAAGCAGCTCGGATGGACCGAAGAGGCTCTTCTCACGGTTCCCGCTAGTGTCGCAGCGCATATGGGTGAGCCAGGTGTCGCAGGGGCAGGGCTAAACAAATCATGGGGCGAAGCGTTCACCGCATACTCAGAAGAATACCCAGAACTCGCCGCATCGTGGAAGCTCGCCATGGCTGGGGAACTTCCCGAGGGGTGGGACGCGGAGCTGCCCGTCTGGAAACCAGGCGAGAAGGTCGCGACCCGGTCGGCTGCAGGCAAGGTTCAGAATGTAATCGCAAAGACGGTGCCATGGCTACTCGGCGGCGACGCAGATCTGAGCTGCTCGACGAAGACCGCTATCACCGATGGTGGGTCGTTTGAAGGCACCAACGGCAGCGGTCGCAACATCCACTTCGGTGTCCGCGAGCACGCCATGGGGGCGATCTGCAATGGCATGGACTACCACGGCGGTCTGCGACCCTACGCATCAACATTCTTCGTCTTCTCCGATTACATGCGCCCATCCGTTCGGGTGGCAGCGCTCAATGGCCAGCCCGTGGTCTATATCTGGACCCACGATTCTATTGGCCTCGGCGAAGATGGGCCAACACACCAACCGGTCGAGCACTTGATGTCACTGCGCGTGATGCCAAACCTCTCGGTGGTTCGTCCCGCAGATGCCAACGAAACCGCCGGCGCGTGGCGCTACGCGATGGAGCGAACGGACGGTCCGACGGCCCTTGTGCTCTCAAGGCAGAATCTTCTCGTTCAAGAGGGCTCCGCAGCCGAGAGCGTTAGCAAGGGCGCCTACGTGCTCGCCGATTGCGAAGGCACTCCAGCTGTGATTCTTCTGGCCAGCGGATCCGAGATTGAGCTCGCGATGGAGGCTCGCACGGCTCTTCTGGCAGATAGTCTTGCGACCCGCGTCGTCTCGATGCCGTGCTGGGAGGCCTTCGCCGCTCAGGACCAAGGCTACCGCGACAGTGTCTTGCCGCCGACTGTGCGCGCCCGAGTCTCGATAGAGGCAGGTTGCACTCTCGGATGGGAGCGCTATGTCGGAGACCGAGGCGAGGCCATCGGCGTCGACACCTTCGGTGCTTCAGCACCGGCAGAGACGCTCTACGAGAAGTACGGTCTCACCACCGAGAAAATCGTCGAGGCTGCCAAGCGCGTGGCTGGCTAGCTTCGAAACGAGATACTGATTCCTGAAGCCGGGATCACCGAGGTCACCGGCTTCGGATTTTTCGGCTGCCACGGTGGCAACGACATCGATACTACTTGCCTGCTTGGAGTCGCTTGAACGCAGGCAAGACGATCGCGCCATCGAAAGAGATCGTCCAGACGCCCACCGACCAAGGCTATGTCTTCGACACGCAGTCGTGTGGTGTCGTTTAGCGGCGAGTTCATGCACGGCTTATCGCCCGCGAAGTCAACGAGCGCGTCGCGGCCGGGTCTGCACTCGATTTGAGATTTCGTCGATTCTCTGATCTGATGCTGGCATGGAATCAGAGAAAGACCTGTCGAGTTTGAGCACAGAGGCGCTCATTGCCGAGCTGGCCAAGCCGCAACAAACGGTGGAGGGGCGCCCTGCCGTAGTCGAAGAGAAGTTTCAGAAACAGGGTCGAATATTGAGAAGCGGCGTTATGACAACTACTTGAGGGGGCTGGAGGCCGAGCAAACCTCAGGGGAAGCACCATGCCCCGTGTGCAAAACGATGG